>NZ_CP015093.1:3832500-4132500 GCF_001975705.1 Salipiger abyssi | reverse complement strand
AGCAGACCAACCTGCCGTCGCAGAACCTCGAAGCCACCTTTGCCCGGATGCGCGCCGAGCGCGAACGCGAAGCCGCCGACGAGATCGCGCGCGGCAACGAGGCGGCGCAGCGGGTGCGCGCGCTGGCCGACCGGACGGTGGTGGAAACCCAGTCCGAAGCCGACCGCGACGCCAACGTGATCCGAGGCGAGGCCGATGCGGAGCGCAACGGCATCTTTGCCGAGGCCTACGGCGCCGATCCGGAGTTCTTTGCCTTCTACCGTTCGCTTCAGGCCTATGAGACGGCGCTCGAGGGCAGCAACTCCTCGCTGGTGATGACGCCCGACAGCGAGTTCTTCGAGTACTTCAAGAACCAGGGCACCGCGGGGGCGAATTGACGCTGACCGATATCGGAACGGGGATCGCGCTGGTCCTCATTATCGAGGGGCTGGTCTATGCACTGGCCCCTTCGCTTGTGGAGCGCCTGCTGGAGGCGCTGCGCGCGATGCCGCTGGAGGCGCGGCGCAATCTCGGGCTGCTGAGCATCTTGACGGGGCTGTTGCTGCTCTGGATCTTTCGCGGCTAGGCGCGGGATCGGGCCGGGATCTCCGGCGGGGCATATGCCCCCGGTGACCGGAACATGAAAAGGGGCGAGCCTCGCGGCCCGCCCCTTTCCGTTCTCACAGACACAAGGGACGTCAGTGATTGTTGTAGGCGTGCTTCTCGTGCACCGCGGCGACGATGATGGTCCCGAAGGTGATCGCGACGGCGATCAGCAGGAACAGCATCATCACGGCGGGCTTGTCGGCGAAGGTGAAGTAGGCTTCGGCGCCTTCCCAGCTTTCGATCGGAGAGGTGTTCATGGGATCTTTCCTTTCTTACTCTGCCGGGGTGCCGGCGGCCGCGGGGGTCGCGACATTGACCGGGGCCGGGGTGTAGGTTTCGGGATAGGCCGAGACCGGAACCTTGACGATGTCGAGACCCTTTTCCTGGATGTGATCCGGCACGCGCAGCAGGCCGAAGACCTTCAGGATATAGGAGGCGACATAGCCCGGCACGAAGCCCAGAACCGCCATGGTCACGGCGCCGACGATCTGGCCCCAGAGGCTGACCGGGGGCATGCCGTCGACATTCGGGTAGCCGGCAGCGAAGATCCCGCAGGAGACCACGCCGATCAGGCCGCCGATGCCGTGCACCGGAAAGGCGCCGACGGCGTCGTCGATACCCATCTTCTCGAGCCAGACGGCAACCATCGGCACGACGAAGCCGCCGAAGGTGCCGAGCGCGAAGGCCACCGGCGGATAGTAGACATCGAGGCCCGAGGCCGCGGCGAAGATACCGATCAGCGCGCCGGACATCATCCAGAACGGATCGCGGGTCTTGACCCAGGCGCCGATGATGCCGCCCGCCATGCCCATCAGCGTGTTGAAGGCAAAGGCCGAGAGCGTGGTCGGCTGGCCGTAGATGTTGATCCACTGTTCGCCCGGCATATAGATGATGCAGCCGCCGAGGAAGCCGAAGAAGCCGACGATGATCAGCATCAGACCGGTGATCGTGAACGGCACGTTGTGGGCGAAGATGGCATTGGCACTGCCGTCTTCGTTGAACTTGCCGACGCGCGGGCCGAGGTTCAGCAGCACACCCAGCGCGAAGAAGCCCGCCACCATGTGCACGACGCCGGCGGCGCCCACATCGTGATAGCCGAACTTGACGGTCAGCCAGCCGGTCGGGTGCCAGCCCCAGGCGCCACCCAGAATCCACACGACCGAGCCCAGCAGGATCGCCAGGATCAGGAAGCCGGCGGTCTGGATGCGCTCGATCACCGCGCCGGAAAAGATCGAGGCGGTGGTGGCGGCAAAGAGCGTGAAGGCCGCCCAGAAGATGCCGGTGGCGTTGTCGGCCAGGTTCGGCCCCATCGACAGTTCCCACGGCAGGCCCGAGGCATCGGCAGAGGGCAGCAGGCCGTTGTAGAACGACAGGTAGATATACCAGCCGAAGAAATAGAAGGTCGGCACCATGAAGGCGAAGGCGAGGATGTTCTTGATCCCCGAGGCCAGCACGTTCTTCACCCGGCTCGCACCCATCTCATAGGCGAGAAAGCCCGCGTGAATGGCGATCATCAGCGCCGTACACCACCAGTAGAAGATCTCTGAGTTGATCGTGCCCGACATGGCGGTGCTGCTCTCCAGAGCAGCCAACCGCTCAGTCAGGGCGGCGAGTTCCTGTTCCATCGTTCATAATTCCCCATTGCGGATGTTTATGTGTGGGAGGAGCGTGCCTCCTGACACTAGGAGTGAATAAAGTTTCCTCAGGGCAAAACGCGGCGAAGAGCTGACAAGGGGGAAACCCCATGTTTGTTCAATCTGCGGCGCGTTTGGCTTGGGGCTGCCCATTTCCTGTGCGCTGCGTGAACAGCGGCTGCCATTTAGGCGGGCAATTCTCCCCGTGCGAATATTTTTTTCCCCTGAATAATATCTTTTTCTGGACAAGCACCGAGTCGTCCGGCCTTTCTGGAGGCAGAAAAGCTCATGCAGGGACTATGTAGACATGGATATCGAAGCATTCGTCGAACAGGAGGGACGGGACGAGCTCGTCAAGCAGGTGCGCGAAAAGATCGACGCGCTCGGGATCGAGTATCTCTACCTCCAGTTCGTCTCCGTCACCGGCAAGGTGATGGGCAAGGGCATTCCCGCCGACCATTGGGAAAGCGTCGCCAAGAAGGGGTTCCAGCTCGTCTATGGGGCGACGATGAACCTCTTTACCAACCGCGCCGGCGACTACATGGGCTACGGTCCCGAGGCCGCCGAGCTGGTGGGCATTCCCGAGCCCGAGACCTTCATGCAGCTTCCCTGGGCGCCCGAGATCGGCCGGATCTTCTGCACGCTGTTCCGCAACCGCGAGGAAAAGACCGATCCCGGCGCCTATCTCACCGCCGATTGCCGCGGCAACCTGCGCCGGCTGCACGAGGAATTCAAAAAGAAGCACGGGCTTCAGCTGCGCATCGGCACCGAGCCGGAGATGATGTGGCTGAAATACGATGAGAACGGCAAGCCGTCCGACGGCATGTCGAAACCCTATTGCTACCATATCGACCAGTTCGAGAGCCTGCGCCCGGTGTCGATGCAGGTGATCCGCTACGCCCGCAAGATGGGGCTCGACATGATCCAGGGCGATCACGAGGACGCGCCCGGCCAGCTCGAACTCAACTGGACCTTCGACGACGTGCTGCGCAATGCCGACCGTCTGACCACCTACCGCCAGCTCTGCGCGCAGGTGGCGCGGGAAAACGGCATCTTCGCCTGTTTCATGACCAAGCCCTTCATGGGGGTCTCGGCCTCGGGCTGTCACCACAACATGTCGCTCTGGACCGAGGGCGAGGACGTGTTCAAACGCACCGGCAACGATCCGGACAACCTGCCGGGAATGCAGGGCAACTATATGTATGTGCAGGGTGGCGATAACACCTTCATGCCCGATACCGACGATCCGCAGATGCCGGGCGCGACCGGGCTCAAGGCGATCGGCGGGGTGGTGCATCACCTTCAGGCGCTGACCGCCATCGGGGCCTCGACGGTGAACTCCTACCGTCGACTCTGGGATACCGGGTTCTGGGCGCCGGTGTTCAGCGACTGGGGATTCCAGAACCGCACCACGGGCCTGCGCGTCTCGGCGCCGGGCCGGTTCGAATATCGCTCCGTCGACTCGATGGTGAACCCCTATCTGATGGGCGCGACCCTGCTGGCCGCGATGGATGACGGGCTCGACAAGGGGCTCGATCCCGGCGCGCCGGAAGAGCGCAACATCTACGACGCCATGGCGCAGGGCAAGAAGGTCAAGAAACTGCCGATGTCGCTGGGCGAGGCGCTGGCGCATCTCGAAAATGACGAGGTGGTGCAGCGCGGCCTGCCGGGCGAGATGTTCCGGCTCTACCACGAGTACAAATCCGACGAGTGGGCGCGCTTCATGTCCACCGTCACCGATTGGGACAAGGACACCTATATGGAGTGCCTGCCATGAGCGCCGAAACCCTCTTTGCCGACGCGCCCTATCTCGACGTGGCCGATCCGGCCTTTTCGCTCCGGTCCGAGCCGGTGCGGGAGGCCCGCCGCGACAGCTGGTTCGCCCGCACGCCCTATGGGCTGGCGGTGCTGCGCCACAAGGAGATGGGCGAGCTGCTCACCCACAAGAGCCTGATCCAGGGCAGCCATGCCTGGCCGGCGCTGAACGGGATCACCGAAGGCAGCTTTGCCGAGTGGTGGAACAAGTCGATCCTGGTGACCGAGGGCGACGATCACTGGCGCCTGCGCAAGCTGGTGAACCCGGCCTTCTCGCCGAAGGTGGTCAAGGCGCTGATGCCGGAATTCGAGCGCATCGCGACCGATCTCGCCGACGGGTTCATCGCTAAGGGCGCCTGCGATTTCATGGAGGATTTCGCCGATCCGTACGCGGCGCGGGTGCTCTGCCTGCTGCTGGGCCTGCCGGAAAGCGAGGCGCCCTTCATCCTGCGCACCTCGGCGACGATGGGGCTGGCGCTGGGGGTGAACTTCAAGGCCGAGGCCGAGAATATCGAGGCCGCGACCGAAGAGCTCGGCGCCTATATCGCGCAGGTTCTGGCGGACCGGCAGGCGACTCCCGGTGAGGATATCCTGTCGATCATGGTGCAGGCCTCGGAGGACGGCGACCGGCTGAGCTATGACGAGCTGCACAATCTGGCGCTGATGCTGGCCTTTGCCGGGGTCGACACGACCCGCAACCAGCTCGGGCTGGGCATGTCGATGTTCGCCGCCCATCCCGAGCAGTGGGAGGCGCTGGCCGCCGATCCGTCGCTCGACATGGCGGCGGCGACCGAGGTCATGCGCATGCGCCCGACCATCACCTGGGTGTCGCGCGAGGCCATCGAGGCGTTCGACTATGGCGGCATCACCATCCCCAAGGGCACCGTGCTGCATCTCTATTCCGAGAGCGCCGGCACCGATCCGGCGGTGATGGGCGAGGCGGGGTTCGACATCACGCAAAAGCGGGCGCGGAATTACGGCTTCGGCGGCGGCATCCACCACTGTCTCGGCAATCTGGTGGCGCGTAACGACATGGCGGTGGCCTATCGCGTGCTCTCGGCCGGGATGGGTGCGCCCAGCATTGCCGAGGGCGCGACCTGGCTCGCCGACAGCGGCAATACCGGCCCGATCTCGCTGCCGATCACGTTCTTGCCGCGCTGAGGGGGCGGCATGCACGCGCAGCGACACATGCGGAGGCCGGCACAGGCCTACCCGGGCGGCGCGCTACAGCGCGTCGAGCGGGGTTGCGATCAGCCCCAGCGCGCGGGCGGTCTCCAGCGAGAGCTGCGCGCTGTCGAGCCCGCGCTCTTTCTGGTACTTGCGGATCGCCGCCTGCGTGGGCGCGTCGAAACGCCCGGTCACGCTGCCGCTGAAATAGCCGCGCGCCGCCAGCGCCCGCTGCACCGAGGAAATGAGCTCGGGCGTGGTCTGCTCGGGGCAGGGGGTTTCGAAGCGCAGCTCGCCGCGCGGCTTGACCACGCGCGGCACCGGCGCCCGGCGATAGACCGGCGGGCGGATCACCGTGCCGTCTTCGGCGATCTCGGCCTGCACCACCTGGATCTCGCCCATGACGTGCTCGTAGATCGCCGGTGTCACCTCGCGCGCCCAGCAGGTGCCGTCGGCCATGCGTTCCGGCGCGGGCGGTGCCTCTCCGGGCCAGTTGCCGGTGCTGTCCGTGGGCGCCTCGCAGGCAGCGAGCGCGAGCGCCATCGCGGCGATCAGGCGGGAGGTGAGGTGCATCTGCTCGAGCCTTCGTATCCGGGCGGGGCTTTGCGGCGGAGGATAGCGGCTTTGCGCGGCGTGGAAAAGCCATGCGGGCGGATGTTCATGAATTGAGCACCCTGCCGTGCAAAGCTGTGACAAATTGGGATAGAACGGCCGGTCTGCGGCGTCGCGCCCCGGGGAAGGGGCTGGCGCAGCGAGCGCGGGCTGCATAGGTAAACGATCATGACGAGACGACGGAGACGAACAGGCAATGGCAAAGATCACTTACATCGAGCATAACGGCACGGAACATGTGGTAGATGTGCCCACGGGTCTCACCGTGATGGAAGGCGCCCGCGACAACGGCATTCCCGGCATCGAGGCCGATTGTGGCGGCGCCTGCGCCTGTTCGACCTGCCATGTCTATGTGCATCCCGACTGGGTGGGCAAGCTGCCCGGCAAGGAAGAGATGGAAGAGGACATGCTGGATTTCGCCTATGAGCCGGATCCCGAGCGCTCGCGCCTGACCTGCCAGCTCAAGGTGAGCGACGCGCTCGACGGTCTGGTCGTGCAGATGCCGGAGAAACAGATCTGAGGCGCTTTGCCCGGTCTCTCCGCTCCGGCCTCGCGCGCGGCGCGGGTCTGGCGCTCGGGCTGTTTCTGACCTTTGAGGGCGCCGATGCTGCGCCCCGGCTGATCGCGGCGGAGTATCTGGAGCCAACGACGCGCTACGATCACGGCGTTCTTGGCGATGCGGTGGAATGGGGCGCGCTGCGGCTGCGGCTGTCCGAGGAGGGCGCGCAGCGCGATGTGGTGATCCGCCTGCCGCAATCGCGGGTCTTCGAGGACGTGGCGCCCAGGCTTGTCGATCTCGGCGGCAGCATGGCGGCGATGGTGGTCGAAAGCGATCTCTCGCGCGGTGCGCGTCTGGCACTCTACACCGGGGACGGGCTGTTGGCGGCGGCGCCGTTCATCGGCCAGCGCAACCGCTGGCTGGCGCCGGTTGGGGCGGGAGATCTCGATGGCGACGGGCGGATCGAGCTCGCTTATATCGACCGGCCGCATCTGGCCAAGACCCTGCGCGTCTGGCGCTATGTTCCCGGCAGCGCCGAGTTGCGCGCCGTGGCGGCGCGGCGGGGGCTGACCAATCACCGCATCGGCTGGGGCTATATCGAGGGCGGTCTGCGCGATTGCGGGCAGGGGCTGGAGATGATCACGGCGGATGCCGTCTGGGGCCGGCTCATGGCCTCGCGCCTCAGCGGCGGCAAGATCGAGAGCCGCGCGCTCGGCCCCTATGGTGAGGCGGCACTGCGCGCCGCGATGGACTGCCGCTGAAGCCGCCCGGATGGATGCGCCGCGCGCAAATCGGGCTTTGCTTTCGCCGCCGGCACGCTTACGGATTGATCCATGAGATTGTTATTTCTTGGAGATGTGGTGGGCCGCGCCGGGCGCGCCGCCATTTCGGACAGGCTGCCCGGGCTGCGCGAAGAGTGGAAGCTCGATTTCGTCGTGGTCAATGGAGAGAACGCCTCGAACGGTGCCGGACTGACCGGCGAGCATGCCAAGCTGCTGCTCGCGGCGGGGGCCGATGTGGTGACGCTTGGCGATCATGCCTTCGATCAGAAGGACATGCTCAGCTTTATCGAAAGCGAGCCAAGGGTGGTCCGCCCGGTGAACTTTGCCAAACAGGCGCCGGGGCGCGGGCTGGGGCTCTTTGCCGACCGGCGCGGGCGCAAGGTGCTGGTGACCCAGGTGCTGGGGCAGGTCTTTATGAAGCGCCCCTTCGACGACCCGTTCTCGGCCATGGACGATGTGCTGCGCCGTCACCCGCTGGGCGGCATGGCGCAGGCGATCATCGTTGACATGCATTGCGAGGCGACCTCGGAGAAGATGGCGATGGGCCATTTCTGCGACGGGCGCGCGAGCTTTGTCGTCGGCACCCATACCCATGTGCCCACCGGCGACGCGCAGATCCTGCCGGGGGGCACCGGGCTGCTCTCGGATGCGGGCATGTGCGGCGATTACGATTCGGTCATCGGCATGGACAAGGTCGAGCCGATGCGACGCTTTGTGACCGGCATGAGCAAGGGGCGCTATCAGCCGGCGCTGGGCGAGGCCACGCTCTGCGGCGTTTTCGTCGAGACCGACGACCGCACCGGCAAGGCGATCACCGTGAAGATGGTGCGCCAGGGCGGGCGGCTGGAGCAGGCGGGGCCCTGACGCCGGTTTCCTGAGCATCTGCACGGATCCTCTCGCGCAATCGCTCAGGAGCCTGCGGCGCGCGCCTGCGTCTTCGCCGCGCTTGCAAGAGCGGCGGCGCGTCGCCAGAATGCGTCGGGTTGGGCAGAGACAGGCTATTCTTACATGCAGTTCATCGCATTGAGCCAGACCGCGCAGGCCTGGGTGACCATCGCGACCGTGGTCGCGATGTTCGTGCTATTCGTCCGCGAGCGCTATCCCACCGAAGTGGTGGCGATCGGCGGGGTGGCGGTGCTGCTCGGGCTGGGCGTGCTGCCCTATGATGCGGCGCTCGAGGTGCTGTCGAACCCGGCGCCCTGGACCATCGCGGCGATGTTCATCGTGATGGGGGCGCTGGTGCGGACCGGCGCGCTCGACGCCTTCGCCACCTTTGCCCAGGGCGAGGTGGCGCGGCGCCCGCGCCGGGCCATCGCGGTGATCATGGTGGTGGTGCTGATCGCCTCGGCCTTTATGAACAACACCCCCGTCGTGGTGATGATGCTGCCGATCTTCGTGCAGATTTCTCAGGTGCTGGGGGTGCAGCCCTCGAAGCTGCTGATCCCGCTCAGCTATGCGGCGATCCTCGGCGGCACCACAACGCTGATCGGCACCTCGACGAACCTGCTGGTCGACGGGGTGGCGCGCAGCCAGGGGCTGGAGCCCTTCACCATCTTCGAGGTCACGCCGCTGGCGATTATCCTGGTGGCCTGGGGGATGTTCTATCTGGTCGTGGCGGGGCGGTTCCTGCTGCCCGAACGGCATTCCATGGCGGGTATGCTGTCGGATCGCTCGCGGATGAAATTCTTCACCGAGGCGGTGATCCCGCCCGAGTCGAACCTTATCGGTCGCGAGGTTCTGGGGGTGCAGCTCTTCAAGCGCGAGGGGGTGCGTCTGGTCGATGTGGTCCGCGGCGACGAATCGCTGCGCCGCGAATTGCAGGACGTGGTGCTCGAGGTCGGCGACCGGGTTGTCCTGCGCACGCAGATGACCGAGCTGCTCAGCCTTCAGCGCAACAAGTCGCTGAAGCGGGTGGACCAGATCTCGGCGCGCGAGACCACCACGGTCGAGGTGCTGATCACGCCGGGCTGCAAGATGGTGGGCCGCAGCCTTGGCGCGCTGCGCCTGCGCCGGCGCTACGGGGTCTATCCGCTGGCGGTGCATCGGCGGAACCAGAATATCGGCCGCAAGCTCGACGATCTGGTGGTGCGCGTCGGCGACACGCTGCTGCTGGAGGGCTCGCCCGAGGACATAAAGCGCCTCGCCGACGAGCTCGAGCTGGTGGATGTCTCCCACCCCTCGGCGCGGGCCTTCCGGCGCGGACACGCGCCCATCGCCATCGGCGCCATGGCGGGGATCGTGGTGCTGGCGGCGCTCGGCGTGGCGCCGATCCTGGCGCTGGCGGTGATCGCCGTGGCGGTGGTGCTACTGGCGCGCTGCATCGACGCGGACGAGGCGTTTTCCTTTGTCGAGGGGCAGCTCTTGGCGCTGATCTTCGCCATGCTGGCCATCGGCGCGGCGCTCGACGCCTCTGGTGCCGTCGAACTGATCGTGAAAGCCGTGGCGCCGCTGATGGAGGTGCTGCCGGCGCCTCTGCTCATCTGGGCGGTGTTCCTGCTGACCTCGGTTCTGACCGAGGCGGTGAGCAACAATGCGGTGGCGGTGGTGGTCACGCCCATCGCGATCTCGCTGGCGCAGGCTCTGGGGATCGATCCGCGCCCGCTGGTTGTTGCGGTGATGGTGGCGGCCTCGTGCAGTTTCGCAACGCCCATCGGGTATCAGACGAACACACTGGTCTATGGCCCTGGCGGCTACCGGTTCTCGGATTTCCTGAAGGTCGGGGTGCCGCTGAACCTGAGCGTGGGGGTGCTGTCCGCGCTGGTGATCCCGCTGATCTGGCCTTTGTGAGGTGTCCCAGGATTTTTCGTACGAAAAATCCTGGGAGAAAAATTTTCGGAGGAAAATTTTGGGGGATCAGCCGTAGCGCTGCACGAAGTTTCTCAGGATGCGCTCCGGCCAGGTGACCTCGGAGGCGCGGCACATGGCGATCAGATCGTCCGCCTCGGACGGGTCGAAATAGCCCTTGTGCCGATAGATGCGGATGCGGGTCTCGAACCCCGCCGCGTCGGCCTCGGGATGGAACTGCGTGGCATAGACGTTCTGCCCGTGACGGATCATCTGGAACGGGCAGGGCGCCGAGCGCAGCAGATGCACCGTGCCGGCGGGCAGGATCTGCACCGCCTCCTTGTGCCCGACAAAGGCGTCGAACCCGTCGGGCAGCCCGTCGAGCAGCGGATCGCGCCCGCCCGCCTCGGTCTTGTCGCAGCGCACCGGCCCCACCGGCTCGCCATAGCGCGCCTTGCTGACCTCGGCGCCGAGATGGTGTGCGAGGATGCCGATGCCGTAGCAGCAGCCAAGGAAGGGCACATCCGCGCCGGTGATCGCCGGCATCAGCGACAGGCAGGCGGCCTCGATCCGCGCCTCCTCCGGGGATTTGCGTTCCGGCGGGTCCGAGACGCAGCCGGGCCCGCCGCCGACGATCACGCCCGCATAGTCGCGCGGGTCGAGCCCTTCGGGCAGCGGCTCGCAATCGAGGTGGATGCGGTGCACCTGCGCCGCGCTCAGCCCGCCCTTGCGCAGGAAGGCGGCGAATTCGTCGTCGCTGGCCTCGGTCTCGGGGCGCAGCTGGAGGATCAGGAAGCGGCTCATGACAGCGGCTTTACCCCGGTTGCGCGCCTCGGGGAAGGGGGCGCTCGTGGCGCGCACTGGCAGGAGTATTTGCCGGAAAGATGAAAGCCCGGGCGCGGCGGGGCCGGACGGGCTTGCGGCAGAGCCACGCTCTGGGCTATAGCGCGGTGCGATATTCCGAAGTTTTCCGACGAGGCAAGAGGCACCATGGCCGGCCATTCCAAATGGGCAAACATCCAGCACCGCAAGGGCCGTCAGGACGCGGTCCGGGCGAAGCTCTTCTCGAAATTCTCCAAGGAGATCACCGTCGCCGCCAAGATGGGCGACCCCGATCCCGACAAGAACCCGCGCCTGCGGCTTGCCATCAAGGAAGCCAAGAGCCAGTCCATGCCCAAGGACAATATCGAGCGCGCCATCAAGAAGGCGTCCGGCGGCGAGGGCGACAATTACGAAGAGATCCGCTATGAGGGCTATGGCCCCAATGGCGTGGCGGTGATCGTCGAGGCGATGACCGACAACCGCAACCGCACCGCCTCCAACGTGCGTTCGACCTTCACCAAGAACGGCGGCAATCTCGGCGAGACCGGCTCGGTGGCCTTCATGTTCGAGCGCAAGGGCGAGATCGTCTACCCGGCGGATGCCGGCGATGCCGACACCGTCATGATGGCGGCGATCGAGGCCGGTGCCGAGGATGTGGAAAGCTCCGAGGACGGCCATGTCATCTATTGCGCCGATACCGATCTGAACGAGGTCTCCAACGCGCTCGAGGCCGAACTCGGCGAATCCGAAAGCACCAAGCTGATCTGGAAGCCGGGCACCACCACCGAGCTCGATCTCGACGCCATGCAGACGCTGATGAAGCTGGTCGATGCGCTTGAGGACGACGATGACGTGCAGCGCGTCACCACCAATTTCGAAGCCTCCGACGAGGTCATGGCGCAGCTCTGAGCGGGCGCTTCCGACGACACGGACATGACGGCCCGGGAGACGCGCGCTCCCGGGCCGTTTTGCGTCGCCGGTAGCGGGGTGGCGAAACCCGGTTGCATCTCTGGCCGGTGCGGGGGCACAGTCGCGCCAAGCGACGAAGGAGCCCTCTGCCATGGCCGACACCGCCTATCTCGACGGGCCGAATGCCCGCCTCGCCTATGTCCACACGCCCGGTGACGGCCCGACCGTGGTGTTTCTCTCGGGCTACAAATCCGACATGGAGGGCACCAAGGCGGTGCATCTGGAGGCCTGGGCGAAGGCGCGCGGGCGGGCCTATCTGCGGCTGGATTATTCCGGCCACGGGCAATCGGGGGGCGCGTTCGAGGCCGGCTGCATCGGGGACTGGGCGGCGGATGCGCAGGCGGTGATCGAGTCGGCGACCGAAGGGCCGCTGCTGCTGGTGGGCTCTTCCATGGGCGGCTGGATCGGCAGTCTGCTGACGCAGCGGCTGGCCGGGCGCGTCGCGGGCTTTGTCGGCATCGCCGCGGCGCCGGATTTCACCGAGGACGGGTTCTGGGCCGGCTTCTCCGAAGAGGAGCGCCGAAAGGTGATGGAGGAGGGCGTGACCTATCTGCCCTCCGCCTATGGCGATCCCTATGCGGTGACCAAGCGGCTGATCGAGGACGGGCGCGACAACCTGGTGCTGCGCGCGCCGCTGCCGATGCCCTTCCCGGTGCGTCTGATGCAGGGCAGCGCGGACGAGGCTGTGACCCGCGAAACCGCGCTGCGGCTCTTCGATCATATCGACAGCCCGGATCTGCGGCTGAGCTTTGTGAAGGGCGCCGATCACCGCTTTTCCGAGCCGGAGAATCTGGCGATGATCGAGGCGGCGATTGCCGAGATCGGCGGCTGAGCGGTGCGGGCCGCGCAAGCAACGCGCTGCGGCGAGACGTAAGGAGGGTGCCATGGAGCCGAGAGTAAGCCTGATCACGCTGGGGGTGCGCGACATGGCGCGCGCGACGGCGTTCTACGAGGCGCTGGGATGGGTCCGCGCCGAAAGCCCCGACGGGGTGATTGCCTTCGATCTGCTGGGCCAGACGCTGGGGCTTTACCCGCTGCATGCGCTGGCCGAGGATATCGGCGTGCCGGTCGAAGAGCTCGGCCACGGCGCGCTGACGCTGGCGCATAATCTACGCAGCCGCGAGGAGGTGGAGACGCTGCTGACCCGCGCCGAGGCGGCGGGGGCGCGCATCCTGAAGCCGGCGCAGGAGGTGTTCTGGGGCGGCTATCACGGCTATTTCGCCGATCCCGAGGGCCATATCTGGGAGATTGCGCATAACCCGTTCGCGCCGCTGCGCGAGGAAGACGGGGCGTTTCGCTGGAACGGCTACGGCGAGGCTTAGCGCCGCCGGAAACGCTTTGCTAACCATTCCCGGGTGACACTGATCGCGCCAGTCATGGAGGAGGGCGCGATGCAGGGACAGCACGGTGAGGACTACCCGGCGTTTCTGCGCGCCATGGCAGGGACGCTCTGGACCGAGCGGGCGCTCGATGCCGGGCTGGCAGGCATCTGCCATCCGCAGCTCATTCACCGGCAGGCACAGGCCATGGGCTTTGGCGCCGGCGCGATCCGCGCCGAGGCGGTGGAGCTGCTGGCGGCGCTGCCCGATCTCGCGGTGCGGACGGAGGATGCGATCTGCTCCGGTGCGCCGCGGCTCGGGCTGCTGGGATCGCAGCGGCTGCTGATGCAGGGCAGCCATGACGGTGCCGGCGCCTTCGGGGCGCCGTGCGGGCGGCGGCTGCGGTTTCGTGCCATGGCCGATATCTATGCCAAGGACGGGCGGATCAGCGAGATCTGGGCATTGCGCGACAGCGGCGCGATCCTGCGCCAGCTCGGACTGCGCGTCTCCGACTGGGCGCGCGAGCGCGCCGCCTGTCTGGATCCCGAGGACGGGCCGTTTCACCCGGGGCTGGATCAGCCCGGCCCCTATACCGGTCAGGGCAACGGCAATCACTGGGGCATGGCCTTTGCCGCGCTGATCGAGCGGATCATGGCGGCGGGGTTCTCCGAGATCCCGGCGCAATACGATCCGGCGGCGCGGCTGGCCTATCCCGGCGGCGTGGCGGCGCAGGGGCCGGGCGGGGCGGAGCGCTTCTGGTTCGGGCTGCGCGCGGCCTTTCCCGATGCGCGCTTCGTCATTCACCACCGCATCGGGCGCGAGGACCGGCTGCTGCCGCCGCGCGCCGCGCTGCGCTGGTCGCTGACCGGACGGCACAGCGGCTGGGGCGCGTTCGGGCGACCGAGCGGGGCGGAGGTGCATGTGATGGGGATCAGCCACGCGGAATTCGGCCCCTCCGGCCTGCGCCGGGAATGGACGCTCTATGACGAGGCGGCGGTCTGGATGCAGATTCACGCTCCGCGCCACGCCGCCCCGGTCGCGCGGGTCGTCGCGGCGGAGTAACGCCGCTTCGCGGCCCTCGGCGCATTCCCGCTTTTCCTCGCCGCGTGCTCTGGTAGGATTCCGCGCAAAGACGGGGCAGCAGAAAACGGGGCAGGGTATGTCGGGCGCCTTACAGGGGCGGGAAGACGGTATTGCGGGGCGGCATGGCTGAGCCCCTCGTCCTGCTGCCCGATCTGATGTGCGATGCGCGGCTCTTTGGCCCGCAGATCGCAGATCTGTCGCGCGAGATGGCGGTGATGGTGGCGCCGGTCGCTGGCGGCGAGCGGGTCGAGGAAGTCGCCTCGGGGCTGCTCGACGTGTTGCCGCAGCGCTTTGCGCTGGCCGGGCTCGGGCTAGGCGGCATTGTCGCGATGGAGCTGCAACGGCGGGCGCCGGACCGGGTGTCGCGGCTGATGCTGATGAACACCACGCCACTGGCCGAGACGCCGCAGCAGGCGGCGGAGCGCGATCCGCTGATCATCAAGGCGCGGGCCGGGCGGCTCGACGAGGCGGTGCGTGCGCTCTTCCCGTCCGACAGCCTCGCGCCCGGGCCCTACCGGGGCGAGATCCTCGCCATGCTCTCGGATATGGCCGACGGGCTCGGGCTGGAGGTGTTCGTGCGGCAGATCCGCGTGCTGCAACGGCGCCGCGACCAGCAGAGCGCGCTGCGCAAGTTGCGGGTGCCGGTGACGGTGCTCTGCGGCGCCCATGACCAGCTCTACCCGGTCAAGCGTCAGGCCTTTCTGGCGGAACTCATCCCCGGCGCCCGGCTCGCGGTGATCGAGGAGGCGGGGCACCTGCCGCCGCTGGAGGCGCCGGATGCGGTGAGCGCCGCGATCCGGGCCTGGATGGCCGAGCCGATGCTGCTGCGCTGAGCGGCGCGCGCCGGGCTATTCGGGAATGCGGATCACCACCTTGCCGGTGGATTTGCGGTTGCGCAGCAGATCCAGCCCCTCTTCGGCGCGCGCGAGCGGCAGCACATGGCTGATATGGGGCTTGATCCGGCCCTCTTCGTACCAGGCAAAGAGCTGCGCCAGCGAGCCGGTCAGCAGCTCGGGGGCGAAGGTCAGGTAGCCGCCCCAGTAGAGCCCCATCACGGTGAGGTTCTTGACCATCAGGTGGTTGGCCTTGATCTGCGGCACATCGCCGCTGGCAAAGCCGATGCTCAGCAGCCGCGCCTCGGGCTTGCAGGCGCGGAAGGCGGCTTCGAACTGCGCGCCGCCCACCGCATCATAGACCACATCCGCGCCGCCGAGCGCCTTCACCGCCGCGCGGATATCGTCGGTTCTGGCGTCGATCAGGTGATCGGCCCCGGCCTGCCGCGCGATCTCGAGCTTTTCCGGTCCGCGCGCGCAGGCGATCACCGTGGCGCCCATCAGCTTGCCGATCTCCACCGCCGTCAGCCCGACGCCGCCGGCGGCGCCCAGCACCAGCAGCGTCTCGCCCGGTTGCAGCCGCGCCCGATGGTCCAGCGCCAGATGGCTGGTGCCATAGGCGATCTGGAAGGCCGCCGCGTCCTCCGGCGTCATGCTGGCGGGCATCCTGACCGCGCGCGTGGCGTCGAAAACCCCATATTCCGCAAGGCCGCCCTGGCCGCCATAGACCGCCACCCGGTCGCCCGGCGCGAGCCCGGTGACGCCGTCGCCCAGCCCCTCGACGGTGCCGGCCACCTCCAGCCCGAGCGTGAAGGGCAGGGCGGGGGTGTCCTGATACTTGCCGGAGATCATCAGCAGGTCTGCGAAGTTCAGTCCGCAGGCCGCGATGCGCAGTCCGATCTGTCCCGGCCCGGGTGTTTCCTCTGGCAGATCGGTGAAGGCGGGGGGCGACTCATGTGACGTGAGATGAAGGGCGCGCATTGGAGTCCTCGGCAGTTTTCCCGGCGATTGCAGCAATCTGCGTTCTAGCCTCGCGAAAAGTCAAATGTCACCGCTGTGACGAAATTTTCTAACGATTTTTTAACCTTTGCAACCGCGAGGTGCATGCAATTAACCCTGTTTATCGCTAGGGGCGCAAATTACTTGATTTTCTTCGTTAACCCGATGTAGCGTCGCGTCAGCCGGGAAAACGGGTTCTCGATCGTGTGGGTCGCGCGTTCGGAGAAAGTGCGCTTCGTGGCGCGTGGAGAAATAGTCGCCCCCTGCGCGGGGTGTGGTAGAAGGAACATCCGATGACGCATCCCGTCGACGTCCATGTGGGCAAACGCATCCGCCACCGCCGATGGCTCGTGGGGATGACCCAGCAACAGCTTGCCGAACATGTCGGGATCAAGTTCCAGCAAATCCAGAAATACGAAACCGGCGCCAACCGCGTCAGCGCCTCCCGGCTCTGGGATATCGCCGATGCGCTCGACGTTCCGGTGAGCTTCTTCTTCGAAGGGCTCGAAAACGAGCATGACGCGACCGTCGAGGATGCGCCCGCCGCACCCGCCGCCGCGATGCCCGCCGATATCCTTGGCGACAAGGAGGCACTCGACCTGGTGCGCTCCTACTACGCGATCCCCGAAAACCAGCGCCGCCGCCTGTTCGAGCTGGCGCGGGTCCTCTCCGACGTCGCTTGAGCCTCTGCCCCCGCTGCGCTAGGCGGTCTGAGGACCGACAGGCGGAGTGGGCGTAATGGCAGAAATCTCGACAGAGCTGGCAAACGAGCTTTGGGACACGGCGCATGCGCTGACGGATGCAGCGCGTGCGGCGATCCTCCCGCATTTCCGCTCCCGCACTCTGAATGCCGTAAACAAGCTTGAAGGCGGGTTCGACCCGGTCACCGTCGCCGACCGCGCCGCCGAGGCCGCCATGCGCGCGGTGCTGGCGCAGCGTCGCCCGCAGGACGGGATCCTTGGCGAAGAGCTGGGCACCAGCAGCGGCAGCAGCGGGCTGACCTGGGTGCTCGACCCGATCGACGGCACGCGCGGCTTTCTCAGCGGCACTCCCACATGGGGCGTGCTGGCCGCGCTTTCGGACGAGACCGGCCCACGCCTCGGCATCATCGACCAGCCCTATACCGGCGAGCGGTTTTGCGGCGGGCTCGGGCGGGCCGAGATGACCGGGCCGATGGGCGCCTCTGCGCTCGCCACCCGCGCGCCGCGCGGGCTCGATCAGGCGATCCTCTTCACCACCTTTCCCGAAGTCGGCACAAAGGCCGACCGGCTGGCCTTCGAACGGGTGCGCGACCGGGCGCGGCTGACCCGCTACGGCATGGATTGCTACGCCTATGCACTGCTTGCGGCGGGGCAGATCGATCTGGTGATCGAGGCGGGGCTGCACGCCTATGACATCCAGGCACCGATTGCGGTGATCGAGGCGGCGGGCGGCATCGTCACCAACTGGGAGGGCGGGCCTGTCCATGAGGGCGGGCGGGCGCTGGCGGCGGCGAATGCCGAGCTGCACGCAGAGGCGCTCGCGGTGCTCAACGGCACCTGACACGCAGCGGGCAGGATTGCCCGCCCCATGCGGGGTTTGTCATCTGCCGGGCAATGGGGCGATTTTCGCTGCCATGTGCAGCCTCCGGGGCTTTCCTTTCGTGGCCCGAGCGGTCACGCTGACGACGACGTCAACGGAGCCCTTGCTATGCCGGAAATCCTGATCCGCAACGCCCATAGCGTGCTGACCATGGACGATGAAGGCCGCGAACTGGCTGGCGCCGATATCCTGATACGCGGCGGCTTGATCGCGGAGATCGGGCAGGGGCTGGCGACGCAGGGCGAGATCGTCGAAGCGGGCGGCTGCGTCGTGACCCCGGGGCTGGTGAATACCCATCACCATCTTTACCAGACGCTGACCCGCGCGGTGCCCGGTGGGCAGGATGCGCTGCTCTTCGGCTGGCTCCAGACGCTGTACCCGATCTGGGCGCGGTTCGGGCCGGAGGAGATGCGGATCTCGGCGCTGACCGGGCTGGCCGAGCTGGCGCTTTCCGGCTGTACGCTGACCTCGGACCATCTCTACCTCTACCCCAACGGCGCGCGACTCGACGACACGATCGACGCGGCGCTGGAGATCGGGCTGCGCTTTCACGCCACACGCGGCGCGATGAGCATTGGCGAGAGCGAGGGAGGCCTGCCGCCGGATGCGCTGGTGGAGGATGAGGCGGCGATCCTTGACGATTGCATCCGCGTCATCGACGCCTTTCACGACCCGTCCGAGGGCGCCATGATCCGTGTCGGCGTTGCGCCCTGTTCGCCCTTCTCGGTGAGCCGTGAGCTGATGCGCGACGCGGCGCTTCTGGCGCGCGACAAGGGGGTGATGCTGCACACCCATCTGGCCGAGAACGATGAGGACATCGCCTATTCCGAGGCGCAGTTCGGTTGCCGGCCCGGGCAATATGCCGAGGAGCTTGGCTGGACCGGCCCCGATGTCTGGCACGCGCACTGCGTGAAGCTCGACGGGCAGGAGATTGATCTTTTTGCACAATCCCGAACCGGGGTGGCGCATTGCCCCTGTTCGAACTGCCGGCTCGGCTCGGGCATCGCGCCGGTGCGGGCGATGGTGGATGCGGGCGTGCCGGTGGGGCTGGGGGTCGACGGGTCGGCCAGCAATGACAGCTCGAACCTGATGGCCGAGGCGCGCCAGGCGATGCTGTTGCAGCGGGTGACGCGCGGCGCCGATGCAATGAGCGCGCGCGAGGCGCTGCGGCTTGCCACGCGCGGCGGCGCCGAGGTGCTGGGCCGCCACGATTGCGGCCATATCGCGCCTGGCAAGCGCGCCGATCTGGCGCTTTGGGATGTCACCGGCATTGACAGTGCCGGCAGCTGGGACAAGGCGGCGCTGCTGCTGGCCGGCCCGCAGCGGGTGCGGCATCTCTTTGTCGAGGGGCGGCAGGTGGTGCGCGACGGGCGGCTCATGACGATTGATCTTGGCGCGACGCTGGCGCGGCAGGAGGCGCTGGCCCGCGCGCTCGTGGTTTGAACGGAACATGGTAAAGAGAGGGAACATGGTAAAGAGGATGAGCGCCATGCGAGGAGTACTGATCGGGCTGGCCGTGCTGGTCTCCGGCTGCATGTCGGCGGTGCCGGAACAGGCGCCGACGCCGACGGCGGTGGCGAGCCAGGGGGCGGCGGTGCAGGCCGCGACACCCTCACTGAACGCCTATCGCGCCGCCAACGGGCTGCCCGGGCTGACCCGCTCGGCGGCCTTGCAGCGCGCCGCGGAGGCGCATGCGCGGGATATGGCGCGCATGGGCGATATGACCCATACCGGCTCGGACGGCAGCAGCGTCGGCGACAGGGTGAAGCGGCAGGGCTATCGCTTTCGCCGGGTGGCCGAGAACATCGCCGAGACCGGACGTGGCGCCGACCGTGTGATGGAGCTGTGGATCGCTTCGCCGCCGCACCGCAAGAACATGCTGCTGCGGGATGTGACGCAATACGGGCTGGCACAGTCCGGCGACTACTGGGCGCTGGTGGTCGGTCGGCCGCGATGAGCGGCCTGCCGGGGTTCGCTCTGAAAGGCGCCTTGCCGCTGCTCTGTCTCGGTCTGGCCGCCTGTGCGGAGATCGATCTGCGCGAGGACGGGCAGGGGGTGGCGGCGCCGGCGCAGACAGCCGCCGCCGCTGATGGCACGCCGCTCTATTACAAATACGGTGAGCTCGGCGGGTCGCCGGACGCGCCGGTCGATCCGGACCGTGCGGTCAACGACTATCGCGCGGCGCATGGGCTGCCGCGCCTGTCGCGCACGCCGCAGCTCGTCGCCGCCGCCGAGGCTCATGCAAGCGACATGGCACGCACCGGTATGGTGGGGCATGTGGGCTCGGATGGCAGTTCGATCCTCGACCGGGTGCGCGCGCAGGGCTATGACGCAGCGCGGGTGGCGGAAAACGCCGGCTGGACGGCGCGCGGCTTTGCCACGGTGCTGGAGGGCTGGGACGAGTCGCCCTCGCACCGCAAGACGTTGCGCCTGCGCGAGGTCACCGACTACGGCATTGGGAGGTCCGGGCAATATTGGGTGCTGCTGGTTGCGCGCCGGAGATAGGGCGCGGATGCGGTGGGCAGATTTGCCCGCCCTGCGGTAAGCCGCGCCATCGCCGGCCCGTGGGTTGGCGACCTGCCTTGAGAACCTCTCGATTTACCCCGGCCAAATCCGAAAGACCTCGACATGCGGCGTTGACGTCACCAAATCGCCAGCCCGGGGGACGGGCCGGCGATGGCGCGGCGGCGCGGTGCGCCTTGATTCCGCGCCGGCGCAACGCTCAACCGCAGGGCGGGCACACCGTCACAACCCGGCATTCACACCCGCGTGCCGGCCACCCAGGTCTCGGCGATGGCGCGGTCGTCGCCCATCATGATGGTCGGAAACAGCGCCTCCCAGATATCCCCGGCCCGGGCGCTGCGCTGCGCGATGGCCGGGGTCGACGCCAGATCGAGCACGATGAAATCCGCCTCCATCCCGGGCGCCAGGTTGCCGATCCGGTCCGCGACATGCAGCGCCCGGGCCGAGCCCTGCGTGGCCAGCCAGATGAGCTCCGAGGCATGCAAAGGCCGGTGGCGCAACTGCGCGATCTCATAGGCCGCCGCCATGGTGCGCAGCATGGAAAAGCTCGACCCGCCGCCGGTATCCGTGGCGAGCCCCACCACCTGGCCCTCGCGCGTCAGCCCCTCCATGTCGAAGAGGCCCGAGCCGATGAAGGTGTTCGAGGTCGGGCAATGCACCAGCGCCGCGCCCGTCTCGCGCAGCCGGTCGCGCTCGCGCGGCTCCAGATGGATCGCGTGCCCGTAGAGCCCGCCTGCGCCCAGCAGCCCGTAGCGTTCATAGGTGTCGAGATAATCGCGCGCCTCCGGGTAGAGCGATTTCACCCAGGCGATTTCGTCGGTCTGCTCAGACAGATGCGTCTGCATCAGGCAATCCGGATGCTCCGCCCAGAGCGCCCCCAGCGCCTCGAGCTGTGCCACGGTGGAGGTCGGCGAAAAGCGCGGCGTGATCACGTAGGACGCGCGGCCAACCCCGTGCCAGCGTGCCAGCAGCGCCTTGCTGTCGTCATAGGCCGATTGCGCGGTGTCACGCAGCCCCTCGGGCGCGGTGTCGCGGTCCATGCAGGTCTTGCCGGCAAAGATCCGCATGCCGCGCGCCTCGGCGGCTTCGAAAAGCGCATCGACCGAGCCGGGATGGATCGTGCAATAGGAACAGACCGAGGTGGTGCCATGCGCCAGCAGCAGGTCGAGATAGCGCCCCGCCACCTCGCGCGCATAGGCGGGATCGGCAAAGCGCATCTCCTCGGGGAAGGTGTAATGGTTCAGCCAGTCGATCAGCCGCTTGCCCCAGCTCGCGATCATGCCGGTCTGCGGGTAATGCGCATGCGCGTCGACAAAGCCGGGCAGCAGCAGCCCGTCGCCATGATCCACCACCGTGGCGCCGGGATGGGCGGCGCGCATCGCCTCCGCCGGCCCGAGCGCGAGGATCCTGCCGCCCTCGACCACCATGCCGCCATGGCGCTCATGCCAGACGGCATCGTGGCCCTCCTCGAAGGGCGAGCCGTCGAAGCTCAGGATCTGTCCAAGATGCAGCCTTGCCATGCGTCCCCCTTGTCCGGCGCAACACACTGTGGCGGGCGGTGCGCCCGAGCGCAATGCGCCCTGTTGCTCGGCGCCGCGATATCCTAAGCTTTGGCCAAACGGCAGGCAGCGGAGCAGCGATGACCGAAGAGACCGAACAGGCCGTCCCGGACGAAGAGCGCGACGAAGACGACGCCTACAGCCTTCAGCGCAAGGATGTGGCGGCGATCCTCTACGCGGTGGATATCGGCGACCGCGAAAAGCTCGTGGCGCTGATGGAGCCGCTGCACGCCGCCGACATCGCCGACCTTCTGGAGCAGATCAACGCCTTCGACCGGATGCGTCTGATCAAGCTCTACGGCAAGGAATTCGACGGCGATATCCTGTCCGAGCTCGACGAATCGATCCGCGAGGAGGTGATCAACGCGCTGCACCCGGAGGTTCTGGCCGAGGCGGTGCGCGAGCTGGAATCCGACGATGTGGTCGACCTGCTCGAAGATCTCGACGAGGCCCAGCAGGAAGCGATTCTTGAGGTTCTGGACAACAGCGACCGGGTCGCCGTCGAGAAATCGCTGACCTATCCGGAATTCTCCGCCGGCCGCCTGATGCAGCGCGAGGTGGTGATGGCGCCCGAACACTGGAACGTGGGCGAGGCCATCGACTATCTGCGCAACACCGAGGATCTGCCCGAGCAGTTCTATCACATCGTGCTGGTCGATCCCAAGCTGCGCCCGGTGGGCAATGTCACGCTCGGCCGGCTGATGGCCTCGCGCCGCGAGGTGCTGCTGCGCTCGCTGATCTCGGAAACCTTCCACGTCATCCCGGTGACCCGCGACGAGGGCGAGGTGGCCTATGCCTTCAACCAGTATCACCTGATCTCGGCGCCGGTGGTGGACGAGAACGAGCGGCTGGTGGGCGTGATCACCATCGACGACGCCATGGCGGTGCTCGACGAGGAGCACGAGGAAGACATCCTGCGCCTCGCCGGCGTCGGCGAGGAAAGCCGGCTTTCGGATACGGTGCTGGAGACCACCAAACAGCGCTTTCCCTGGCTGGCGGTGAACCTGCTGACGGCGGTGCTGGCCTCGCTGGTCATCGCCCAGTTCGAGACCGCGATCGCGCAGGTCGTGGCGCTGGCGGTGCTGATGCCCATCGTCGCCTCGATGGGTGGCAATGCCGGCACCCAGGCGCTGACCGTGGCGGTGCGGGCGCTGGCCACAAAGGACCTCACCGGCTCCAACGTCTGGCGGGTGATCCGCCGCGAGGTCATGGTGGGGCTGGTCAACGGGCTGGTCTTTGCGCTGGTGATGGGTCTGGTGGGGCTGTTCTGGTTCGGCTCGGCGCAGCTCGGCGGCGTGATCGCGGCGGCGATGGTGATCAACCTCGTGGTGGCGGGGCTCGCCGGCATCGTCATCCCGGTGGTGCTGGAGCGGCTCAAGGTCGACCCGGCGCTGGCTTCCGGCGCCTTCGTGACCACGGTGACCGATGTGGTGGGCTTCTTCGCCTTCCTCGGCCTCGCCGTGCTGGTGCTGCTGTGAGCGCCGATCCGCTGGCCGGGGCCAAACAGGCGGCCCGCAAGGCGGGTTTCGCCCGGCGCAAAGAGGCCCATGCCGCCGATCCCGGCACCGGCGCGGGGCGGCTCTCGGAGCTGCTGGCGGGCCATCGCGGCGTGTCGCTGGCGGGCTATATGCCGATCCGCACCGAGATCGACCCGCTGCCCGCCATGGCCGAGGCCTGCGCCTATGGCCCGGTCTCGGTGCCGGTCATCACCGGACCGGGCGAGCCGCTGCGCTTTGCCCTCTGGGAGCCCGATATGCCGCTGGTCGACGGCCCCTTCGGCGCGCGCATTCCCGCCGCGCCGGTCTATGTCACGCCCGAGATCCTGATCGTGCCGCTGGTCGCCTTCACCCGCGCCGGCGGGCGTCTGGGCTATGGCGGCGGCTTCTACGACCGCACGCTGGCGCTGCTGCGCGGGCAGGGCGCGGCGCTGGCCATCGGCTTTGCCTATGCGGCGCAGGAGGCCGAGGCGCTGCCCTTCGATCCCTACGACCAGCCGCTCGACCTCATCGTCACCGAGCGCGAGGTGATTTCCCCGCGCATCTCGGAACCGCCTCGGCTCTGATCGCGTTTGTCTGGCGGAACCCGGTCACGCGCCGGGATGCGCGATGCAGACAGACACACGTGACGATTGGAGTTACACATGCCACAGAATTTTGTTCCCTTTCTGAACGAGAACGCCCGCAACGAGATGATCGGCCTGCTGAACGACCGGCTCGCCGACACGATCGACCTCGGAAACGCCGTCAAACAGGCCCACTGGAACCTGCGCGGCACCGGCTTCATCGGCGTGCACGAGATGCTCGACGACGTCGCCGACCACCTGCGCGAGGGCTCGGACATGATGGCCGAGCGCGTGTCGATGATGGGCGGTTTCGCCCGCGGCAGCTCGCAGACCGTGGCCGAGAAAACCACGCTCGAGCCCTATCCGACCGAGATCGTGGCGCTCGAAGACCATGTGCAGGCGCTGGTGAGCCGCTTCAACGCCTATACGACCAAGCTGCGCGAGGCGGTCAATGCCGCCGGCGAGGCGGGTGACGAAGACAGCGCCGACCTCTTCACCGAGGTCAGCCGCACCGCCGAGAAGGACGCCTGGTTCATCGGTTCGAACAGCGCCAAGGCCGCCTGAGCGGCACCGGGGATACGACCAGAGGGCGGCGCCTGTAGCGGGCGCCGCCTTTTTCATGCCTTGCGCGGCTCAGACCGCCTTCTCTACCTCAGGCGCCACCCGCCGGATCGTCTCCACCAGGATGATCTCGCAGGCCCCGGCGCCCGCGTCGTTGCGTGTGCGCGAGCTGCGCCAGCGCATGCCGCTCGGGGCTTCCACATCGACGAGATAGCCCTCGATCACCACCAGATCGCCCTTGCCTATCTGCTTCAGAGCCTCGCGCTGCGCCGCGCTCTGCAACACCAGATGCATATTGGCGCTGGAGGTCCTGATCTGCCGCGCCGAAAGCTGCGCGCCGGGCTTCGGGCGCCAGTAATAGAACCGCCGCGCCTGGCTGATCTCCACCTCCTCCACCCGCGCCGGGGTCGACATCGGCCCCCAGCCGAGCGCGAGATCGGTGGAACTGAACCCCGCCGTGCGGTCAAAGCGGTAATCGTGCCGCGACAGCACCAGCGCCTCGACGCGGAACCGCGCAAAGGCACGCATCTCGTGATCGTTGACAGTGCTGCGGCGCACCGGCATCAGCCCCGCCTGATAGGGCGCGCGCGGCGCCAGCGCCTCCTCGATGCCGGCATTGCGCTGCCGGGCTTCGGCGCGATGCCAGAGCGACGGTCCGCCCTGCGCATCCTTCAGCAGCGGCAGCGCCACGAGGATCGCCCCCGCCGCCGCAATCATCTTCAGACCTCTGCGCATCTCTGTCCCGTCCGGCTGCTCTCGCACCCGGCCATACCGCGAGAAAACGGCCATTCGCGGACATTCGCGTGGATTTGCCGGGGCGTTTCACCCCGCGCCGCGCGTCCTTTTTCCATTGGCGAGAAATATCCCGGGGGAGGCGCGGCCCGCCGCGCCGTGGGGGCAGCGCCCCCGCACGGCGCCGTCAAGGCGCCGTCCAGCCCGCTCAGCGGGTCAGAGCGCCCGCCAGCCGATATCGCGCCGGCAGAAGCCCTCGGGCCAGTCCACCGCATCGACCAGCGCATAGGCCCGCTCCGCCGCCTCGGCCAGCGTCGCGCCGCGCGCCGTGGCGTTCAGCACCCGGCCGCCGGTGGCGACCACCTTGCCGTCTTGCTCGGAGGTGCCCGCATGGAACATCTGGTGGAAACTGTCCTCGGTCAGCGCGCCCAGCCCGCCGATCACGGTGCCCTTCTCATAGCTGCCGGGATAGCCCTTCGCAGCCAGCACCACGGTCATCGCGTGATCCTCGGCCCAGTTGACCTGTGCGTCTGCCAGACGCCCCTCGGCGCAGGCCTGAATGAGATCCAGCGCCTGCGCGCCGAGCCGCATCATCAGCACCTGGCATTCGGGATCGCCGAAGCGCACATTGTATTCCACCAGCCGCGGCTGACCGTCCTCGATCATCAGCCCGGCATAAAGCACGCCACTATAAGGCGTGCCGCGCTTCACCATCTCGGCCATGGTGGGCTTGATGATCTCGTCCAGCGCCTTTTGCGCCACCGCGTCCGAGAGCACCGGGGCAGGGGAATAGGCGCCCATGCCACCGGTATTGAGGCCGGTATCGCCTTCGCCCACGCGCTTGTGGTCCTGCGCGGTGCCGATGGGCAGCACGTCCTCGCCGTCGACCAGCAGGAAGAAAGACGCCTCTTCCCCGGTCATGAACTCCTCGATCACCACCTCGGCGCCCGCGCCGCCAAAGGCGCCGCCGAACATGTCGTCGATGGCGGCCTCGGCCTCGGCCACGGTCTCGGCGATGATCACCCCCTTGCCGGCGGCCAGGCCGTCGGCCTTGACCACGATCGGCGCGCCCTCGGCCCGCACATGGGCCTTGGCGCTCTCCGCATCGGTGAAATGCCCGTAGCCCGCCGTCGGCGCACCCGCCGCGTCGCAGATCTCCTTGGTGAAACTCTTCGAGGCCTCCAGCCGCGCCGCCTCCTGCGACGGCCCGAAGACCGGAAAGCCCGCGTCGCGCAGCGCATCCGCAACCCCGGCGGCGAGCGGCGCCTCGGGGCCGACGATCACCAGGTCGATGGCGTTTTCCCCGGCGAATTCCACCACCGCGCCGCCGTCTTCGATATCGAGCTTGGCGCATTCGGCGATCTGCGCGATGCCGGCATTGCCCGGCGCCACGATCAGCTTGTCGCATTTGGGGTTCTGCATCACCGCCCAGGCCAGCGCATGTTCGCGCCCGCCGCCGCCGAGAATGAGGATGTTCATCGTCCTGCCGCCTTTCGCCCGTGCCCGTCGCTCGTTGCGAGGTCTCTAGCGGCGCTTGCGGCATTCCGCAACTCCAGGTCGGTGTCGAGGGGGGCGCGGGGGGAGCCAAGCTCCCCCGCGCCCCCCCTCCGGCTCTTTCCCTCATCCGTCGCGCCGGTTACCATCGCCCGAACCACAGGCGAGGCGCAGCGGCATGGATCTTCTCGACGACGACAGCGGCAACACGCCGGAATTCTCGGTCTCCGAGCTCTCCGGGGCGGTCAAGCGCGTGATCGAAGGCGAGTTCGGCTTTGTCCGGGTGCGCGGCGAGGTGGGGCGCGTGTCACGGCCGCGCTCGGGCCATATCTATCTCGATCTCAAGGACGACCGCTCGGTGATCTCCGGCGTCGCCTGGAAGGGCGTTGCCGCGCGCTTCGAGACCCAGCCGGAGGAGGGCATGGAGGTCATCGCCACGGGCCGCCTCACCACCTTCCCGGGGCAGTCGAAATACCAGATCGTCATCGAGGACATCCGCCCGGCCGGGCTCGGCGCGCTGATGGCGATGCTGGAGAAACGCAAGGCCCAGCTCCAGGCCGAGGGGCTCTTTGCCCCCGAACGCAAGCGCCCGCTGCCCTATCTGCCCGAGATCATCGGCGTGGTGACCTCGCCCTCGGGCGCGGTGATCCGCGATATCCTGCACCGGCTGCGCGAGCGGTTTCCCCGCAAGGTGCTGATCTGGCCGGTGGCGGTGCAGGGCAAGAGCTGCGCCCCCGAGGTCGCCCGCGCCATCGAGGGCTTCAACGCGCTCACCCCCGGCGGCGCCATGCCGCGCCCCGACCTTCTGATCGTCGCGCGCGGCGGCGGCTCGGTGGAGGATCTCTGGGGCTTCAACGAAGAGATCGTCGCCCGCGCCGCCGCCGCCTCGGAGATCCCGCTGATCTCGGCGGTGGGGCACGAGACCGACACCACGCTGATCGACTATGTCTCGGACCGCCGCGCGCCCACCCCCACCGCCGCCGCCGAGATCGCCGTGCCGGTGCGCATGGAGCTGCTCTCCTGGACCGGCGAGGCGGGCAGCCGCATGACCCGCGCCATGGGCCAGCGTATCGAGCTGCGCGGCCAGCGGCTGCGCGATCTCTCCCGCGCCCTGCCGCGCGCCGAGACCCTGCTCGACACGCCGCGCCAGCGCCTCGATCTTCTGGCCGACCGGCTGCCGCGCGGCCTCATCCGTGGCACCGAACAGCGCCGGGTGGCGCTTTCCGATGTTGCCGGCGCGCTGCGCCCCTCGCTGCTGACCCGCGTCATCGCCCATGGCCGCGAATCGCTCGGTCGCCGCACCGACCGTCTGTCGCTGCGCCCGATCACCCGCGAGATCGCCCTGGGCCGTGACCGGCTCGACGCGCTTTCCGCCCGGCTCGGCGAGGCCGGCCTGCGCCGCATCGACAGCCCGCGCCAGCGGCTCGACGGGCTGTCCCGGCTGCTTGAGACGCTGAGCTACAAGGGCACGCTCGCGCGCGGCTATGCGGTGGTGCGCAGCGGCGAGGGCCATATTCTCACCCGCAAAACCGAGGCGCAGGACGCCGCCGGGCTCGAGATCGAATTCGCCGACGGTCGCCTGGCTTTGGGCGGCGCCGCGCCGCGCCCGAAGCGCAAGGCGAAGGAGGCGCCGGAGCAGGGCAGCCTGTTCTGACCGGCCCCTTTCATCTTTCTGAAAATACTCAATAAACGTCGCGCGCCCCGCGCGACGGCAAAGGTCGCCCTCAGACCCCGACCTCGGGCCCTAGGCACATCATCGGCTCATCGTCCTGCCGTGCCTCGTAGAGCACCGTATTCGCCGGGTCGTTCTCGAACACCGCGCGCAGCCCGTTGCCCTCGCGGAAAAAGCTCCAGCATTGCGGCGCCGGCTGGTCGTCATAGACGAAGCAGATCATCCCCGCCTCTTCGTACCAGAACCCGTCCTTGCATCTGCCGTCCAGAAAGGACCAGCGCACCTCGCGCCCGGGCAGGTATTCCTCGACCCCGTAATCGGTGCCGCCGAGGCCGAAATAGAGCGTCTTGCCGGTGACATAGCGCTCGAACTCCGCCGCCGACATGGGCTGGGCCGCGGCCAGTGGCAGCGGGGCAAGCAGCAGCAGGCAAAGACAGACGATACGCATGTCCCGACCCTGCCAGAGCGCGCGGCAAGAGAAAAGGGGGCGCGGGCGGATCGTGAGCGGAAGAGTCAGGTATTTAAGGGTGAGAAATTTACTCAACTATTTGATTTTAAATAATTATTTGACATGCGCGCGACTCGGGCGTATACCCGTTTTCGACGCCAGCAAGCTCACGCACCCAGCACTCCGCCAGGCACGTACGCCAGCAAGCCGTCATTCCTCATCCAGAATGGAAGGAGTGCATGAGATGGCCCATGCCAACTGCAAAACCTGCGCGTTCTACGAAGATCACATCGCCAACAACACCCATCAGCTCGACGATGCCGGGCTCTGCCGTGCCAACCCGCCGGTGAGCCAGACCGAGCCCGACAGCCGTGGCCTCTGGCCGGTGGTTCAGGCCAGCGACTGGTGCGGCAAGTTCGCCACCGCCTTCGCGGCGGAGTAAACGCACAAAGCTTCTAACGAGTGTCATTGTATCCCCACAAAAGCAGCCCCCCGGGGCTGCTTTTCCGTTTCCGGCGCCTCAGAGCGTCTCCGCCTGCCAGCGCCGCGCCCGGCGATCCATCAGCCGGCGCCAGACCGGCGGCAGCAGCGCCAGCACCGCCATGACCGGCAGCGATTGCGGCAGGATCGGCATCTCTGCCCGGTCGAGCTCTAGCCCCGGATAGGGGCGCGCCGGATGGGCGTGATGGTCGGAATGACGCGGCGCGTTCAGCGTCAGCGCCGAGGAGAACCCGTGCGGCGCGTTCCAGCTGTGCTGCGGCCCCACCGGCTCATAGCGCCCGGCGCCGCGCGCGCGGCGGCGCAGCCCGTAATGCTGTACGTAATCCGAAAGCAGCAGCTGCGCCTGCGCATAGGCCGCCAGCCCCAGCAGCGCCAGCAGCCCGGCCCAGCCCGCGACCAGCGCCGCGAGCGCCAGCGACAGCGCCGCGCCGGCGGCGTAGGTGAGATAGGGATGCCAGCCGCGTGCCTTGCCGGTGCGGGCGCGCCGCGCGGTCTCGGCGCGTAGCCCGGCGCGGAAACTGCCGATCCAGGCGCGCGGGGCAAAGGCATAATAGCTCTGCCCCAGCGGCGCCGAGTTGGGATCCTGCGGCGTGGCGGCGTGGATGTGATGCACCCGCAGATGCGCCGAGACGTGATGCCCGAAAAGCAGCGAGCAATAGACCGCGACGCCCAGCCGGTGCAGCCGCCGGCTGCCGCGATGAATGAGCTCATGCGCGTTGGAATTGCTCACCTGTCCAAAGAACAGCGCCAGCGCAAAGAACAGCGCGACGCGCTCCGCCGCGCTTTGCCCGCCGGCGCCGGCCACCGCCCAGACCCCGGCATAGAGCAGCGGGAAATGCACCAGCCCGAGCAGCGCGGCGAGCCCGTCTCCCGCCGGAAACTCGCTGTCGGGCCGGTCGGGGGCGGCCAGTGCCGCGATACGGTCGAGAAAAAAGGTAAAGACGGTGATGTAGAGCAGGGCGAGCAGCGTCCAGAGCCCGCCGAGCCAGAGCGCCAGACCCAGCGCCCCCACCATTCCCAGCGTTGCGATCACGAACCGCGCCATGCCTGCCGTCTCCCTGGCTTTCGGAGCGTTCTAGCATGCGAGCGGGGCAGGGCGCCATGCGGCGCGTCTCAGGCCGCCCGGCGCGGTGGCCAGGGGATCACCGACACCGCCACACCGCCCAGCACCAGCAGCGCCGCGAGGGTAAAGCGCGCGGTGAGCGCCTCGCCGAGAAACACCATGCCGCCGGCCATGGCGATCACCGGCACCGTGAGCTGCGCCACCGCCGCGACCGAGCCCGGGATGCGCGGCAGCAGCGCGTACCAGAGCGCATAGCCCAGCCCCGAGGTGACCGCGCCCGAAAGCACCGCCAGCGCCACCGCCGAGGCCGACCAACCGCCCGCAACGACGCCGCCGGTCACCATCCCCAGTTGCACGAGCAGCCCGAGCGCCGCCGCCAGCACCATATTCGCCGCCGCCGAGGCCTGCGGGGCCGCCGCCAGCCGCCCGGCCAGCGAGTAGATCCCCCAGCCGAACCCCGCGAGCAGCATCGCCGCCGCATGCGGCAGGCTGGGCGCCGCGCCACCGCCGGGCCAGAGCAGCCAGACCAGCCCGCCAAAGGCCAGCGCGGCACCCAGCCAGCGCCGCGCCGGCACCCGTTCGCCGCCCAGCACGCTGCCGCCGAACATGGTCACCTGCACCATGCCGAAAAGCAGCAGCGCGCCGAGCCCGGCCGGCATGCCGGCATAGGCGGCGGAAAACCCGTAGATATAGAGAAACAGCCCCGCGACCCCGGCAAGCCGGCCGCGCCCGCCGAGGCGCAGCGCGCCCTGCCGGATCAGCACCAGCGCGCCCAGCATGACCGCGCCCGAGAGCAGCCGCAGCGTGCCAAAGCTCACCGCGTCGATGCCGCCCGAGGCCAGCGCTGCGCGGTTGAGCAGCGAATTGGCGGCAAAGGCCGTCATGGTCAGGGCGACGAGCAGTACCAGGCGCATGGGCTTCGGGCCTCCCCTCCCGCTGCGGTTGCGGCGCGCGCCCTCACTCCGGCGGCGCGCCGTTCTCGGCCTGTTTCTTCTTTTTCTTCAGCGCCGCCAGCTTGGCCTTGAGCACCCCGCGGCGGCGGTTCTGATAGGCGCGGATGACCGGCACGCTCAGGTAATAGGCCACCAGCGCGGTGATGATGCCGGGCAGGATGCCGCCGATCATGTAGGGATAAAAGACCTTGTCGTAGAACACCATCAGCTCCGTCCAGTCGGTCGGATTGCCGGTGACCAGCGCGACGAGGTTGTTCCACAGATCGCTGCCCGCATCCGAGAAGTTCTGAAGCAGGGTCTTGTGATGCGGCTCGTGGCGGTCGATTCCCAGCAGCCAGTAGCCGGTGCGCAGCGAGGCGATGGCGATGGGCACATAGGTCAGCGGATTGCCGAAGAAGGTGCCGAGCAGCGACGCGACGATATTGCCGCGCAGGATCCAGGCGAGCGTGCCGGCGATGACGAAATGCAGCCCGTAGAACGGGGTGAAGGTGGTGAAGACCCCGGCAAAGATCCCGCGGGCGATCTTTTCCGGCGGGTCGGGCAGGCGGTGCAGCCGGTGCTGGACATAGCGCGCCGCACGGCCCCAGCCGCCGCGCGGCCAGAACAACTCCAGTACGATCCTCCAGAAAGGTCGTCTGTCGCGGCGTTTGAAGACCAAAGGTCAGTTCCGTCCGTTCTGCCGCGACCGCGACGGGCCGCGCGTTCCACATGTCGCGGCCGCGCGCAGCCGCGTATCCTATTCGGCCGCCGCCGGAATCGCCGCCAGCGAGGCATCCCGGCGGCGGTGCACCGAGGCGACGTCGCTTTCGGCCTCGAGCGCCGAGATCACCGAGTGCAAATGCTCGGCATCGCGGAACTCGACATCCATCCTGATCCGGAAAAAGTCGGGCTTCCGGTCGACGAAGGTCATGTCCGAGATATTGGCCAAGCGTTCGCCGATCAAGGTACAAACGCGGCCCAGAACCCCGGTATCGTTCCCGATGGTTAGCTCCAGGGTTACATCATAGGCGGCCGGGTGCGTGCCCTCGGCCCATCGCAGGTCGAGCCAGCGGTCGGGCTGGTCCTCGTAGGCGGCCAGCGACTCGCAGTCGATCGTGTGCACGGTCACGCCCTTGCCGCGATGAGTGATGCCGATGATCCGCTCGCCGGGCAGGGGCTGGCAGCAGCGCGCGCGGGTAAAGCCGGTGCCCGCCTCGAGCCCGATCACCGCGCGATGCGCATCGACTTCGGCCTCGTCGCCGGGGCCGAGATCGGGATAGACTGCATGCACCACCTCGCGCGAGGTCAGCTCGGCGCTGCCAAGCCGCGCCAGCAGCTCGTCCTTGCTGTCGAGCCTCAGAGTCTGAGCGGCCTTTTCCAGCACCTTGTCGGTGGCTTTCTTGCCCACATGCTCGAAGGCAGAGCGCGCCAGCTCGTTGCCGAGCTTGATGAAGCGCTCGCGCCCGGCCTCGCGCAGCGCCCGGCGGATCGCGGTGCGCGCCTTGCCGGTGGTGGCGATGTCGAGCCAGGTGGCCTGCGGGGTCTGGCCCTCGGCGGTGATGATCTCGACCGACTGGCCGTTCTTGAGCCGGGTCCAGAGCGGCACGCGGATGCCGTCGACCTTGGCGCCGACGCAGGCGGAACCGATGCGGGTGTGGATCGCATAGGCATAATCCAGCGGCGTCGCGCCGCGCGGCAGTTTCACCACGTCGCCCTTGGGCGTGAAGCAGAACACCTTGTCCGAATACATCTCGAGCTTCACCGCCTCGAGGAACTCGTCATGGTCCTGCTCGGCGTCGAACTGCTCGGTCAGCGAGGCGATCCACTTGGCGGGATCGACGGCAAAGGGGTTCTCGGCGCGCTCGCCGTCGCGATAGGACCAGTGCGCCGCGACGCCGGTCTCGGCCACCTCATGCATCTGGCGGGTGCGGATCTGCACCTCCACGCGCTTGCCGTCGCGGCCCGACACGGTGGTGTGGATCGAGCGGTAGCCGTTGGATTTCGGCTGGCTGATATAATCCTTGAAGCGCCCCGGCACCGAGCGCCAGCGCTGGTGGATCACCCCCAGCGCGCGGTAGCAGTCCATCTCGTTGCGGGTGATGACGCGAAAGCCGTAGATGTCGGAAAGGCGGGAAAATCCCATGCCCTTTTCCTGCATCTTGCGCCAGATCGAATAGGGTTTCTTGGCCCGCCCGAACACCTCGGCGTCGATGCCGGCCTCTTCCAGCTCGTGGCGCATGTCACCGGTGATCCGGTGGATCACGTCGCCGGCCTCTTTCTGAAGCGTGATGAAGCGGCGGATGATCGAGGCGCGGCCCTCGGGGTTCAGCACCCGGAAGGCGAGGTCTTCGAGCTCTTCGCGCATCCACTGCATGCCCATGCGGCCCGCGAGCGGCGCATAGATGTCCATCGTCTCGCGCGCCTTCTGCACCTGCTTTTCCGGGCGCATCGCCTTGATCGTGCGCATATTGTGCAGGCGGTCGGCGAGCTTCACCAGGATCACGCGAAGATCCTTGGACATCGCCATGAAAAGCTTGCGGAAATTCTCCGCCTGCTTGGTCTCGGAACTCGAAAGCTGAAGGTTGGTGAGCTTGGTCACCCCGTCGACCAGCCCGGCGACATCCTCGCCGAAGCGCTCGGCGATGTCGCTGTAGGAGGCGCGGGTGTCCTCGATCGTGTCGTGCAGCAGCGCGGTGATGATCGTGGCGTCGTCGAGCTGCTGCTCGGTCAGGATGGCGGCAACGGCGACGGGATGGGTGAAATAGGGCTCGCCGGAATGGCGGAACTGCCCCTCATGCATCGCGCGGCCGAAATCATAGGCCGCACGGATGAGTTCTTCATTGGTCTTGGGGTTATAGTTGCGGACCAGCGCAACCAGGTCTTCCGCCGCGATCATGGGCGCCTATCCTTACCCGGCCCGCAAATAAGGCGCGGGCCTCAGCTCTCTCCCTGAGCCTCCATCAGCGCGCGCAGGAGCTTTTCTTCCGACATGTCGTCATCGGCCGGCTTGTCCTGCTCGGCACCCATGAGCAGCGCCATGCTGTCTTCCTCGGGCTCGTCCACCTCGATCTGGGTCTGGTTGGACTCGATCAGACGCTCTCTGAGCTCGTCTGCGGACTGGGTCTCCTCGGCGATTTCACGCAGAGCAACGACCGGGTTCTTGTCGTTGTCGCGTTCGACCGTGATCCCGGCGCCGGACGAGATCTCGCGGGCGCGATGCGCTGCGAGCATCACCAGCTCGAAGCGGTTGGGAACCTTGTCGACGCAATCTTCTACCGTCACGCGGGCCATATGGGATCACCTATCGGGTTAGCCGTCAGAAAGTGAATTTCTAACGTGCACGGGTAAGGAATACAAGCACGATTCGCCTAGAGCGGCCGGACGGCGGCGCGGTCGGCCTCGGGCAGGGCGTCGCAGAGCGCGCGCACGCTCTGGCCGAGCAGCGGGTGGCGCCAGTCGGGGGCGATATCGCAGAGCGGTACCAGCACAAAGGCGCGGTCCTGAATGCGCGGATGCGGAAGAATCAGCCGCTCCGGGCTGCGCCGGCCTTGTTCCCGTAGCGGCAGGCTGCGCCATTCAGCCTGTGACGTCGCGTCCGGCAAAACCGTGTCTCCCATCGCCAGAAGGTCGAGATCGAGGCTGCGGCTGCCCCAGCGCTGAAGGCGTGCGCGACCGTGTTCCGCCTCGATCGCATGCAGCGCGGCGAGCACCTTTTCGGGGTCGTCCGGTCCGTCGAGGAGGGCACAGGCATTGACGTAATCGGGACCGGCCCCCTCGGGAAAGCAAGGGGTTGCGTAGAACCGGCTCACATCGCGCAGCGCCAGACTGTGGCGCGGCAGATCCGCCAGCGCCGCGCGCAGCGTGTCGGCGGGTCCGCCCGCCGCCGAGGGCAGGTTCGCGCCGAGCGCGATCATGATTCCTTGTCCGAAAGCCAAGTTTCGGATACCTTTCTTCTTATGTATGCCGGCTTGAATCGCCGCGCAAAAGTCTTAATCTCCTTAGATCGGTCGTGCCACCTATTACACACTCACGGACACTCGGGCGCGTCCAATTGCTGAAAGGACATTTTATGTTTTACAAGGACGAACGGCTGGCGCTGTTCATAGACGGGTCGAATCTGTATGCCGCCGCCAAGGCGCTCGGGTTCGACATCGACTATAAGCTGCTGCGCCAGGAATTCGTGCGCCGCGGCAAAATGGTGCGCGCGTTTTACTACACCGCCCTGTTGGAAAATGACGAGTATTCGCCGATCCGCCCGCTGGTGGACTGGCTGCATTACAATGGTTTCACGATGGTGACGAAGCCCGCCAAGGAATATACCGATAGCCAGGGCCGCCGTAAGGTGAAGGGCAATATGGACATCGAACTCACGGTCGATGCCATGGAGCTGGCCCCGCGCGTCGATCACATCGTGCTGTTTTCGGGTGACGGCGATTTTCGCCCGCTGGTGGAAAGCCTTCAGCGTCAGGGCGTGCGGGTTTCGGTGGTTTCGACCATCCGCAGCCAGCCGCCGATGATCGCCGACGAGCTGCGCCGCCAGGCCGACAACTTCATCGAGCTCGACGAGCTGCGCGAAGTCATCGGTCGCCCGCCGCGCGAACAGCAGGCGGAGCGCAACTTCGAGGTGGCCAGCGGCCACTGAGCGTTGGGCGGGGCATCATGGGGATGAAGGCCCTCGCCAATGTTGTCTGAGGCCGCCGCACTCGGCGGCCTCTTTCTTGCGGCCTTCGGGGCCGCCACGATCCTGCCGTTCCAGTCCGAGGTGGTCTTTGTCGGAATGCAGCTGGGGCAGGCGGCGCCGCTGTCGATGATCGTGCTGGTGGCGAGCATCGGCAATATTCTCGGTGCCGTGGTCAACTACTTTCTGGGCCTCTGGGTCGAGCATTTCCGTCATCGCCGCTGGTTTCCGGCCAGCGAGGCGCAGCTCGACCGGGCGCAGCGGTTCTATGCCCGCTGGGGCGTCTGGACACTGCTGCTGAGCTGGGCGCCGCTGGGCGATGCCTTTACGGTGGTCGCGGGGATCATGCGCACCCACTGGCTGGTCTTTCTGGTGCTGGTGAGCCTGGCCAAGACCGGGCGCTATCTGGTGCTCGCCTGGGCTACGGCAACCGCCATGGGGTAGGGCGGTAGGGCAACGCGCGCTATCGCCAGATCGGGTTCGACCAGGCCCGTTTGCCCGCCCGGTCGATCACCGTCACCCGCAGCCACGGGCTGTTGCGGAGCCGCTCCAGAGGCAGCTCGGCGCCTGTCATCGACGCGCCATGCTGCGCCGTTGCCGCCGAACCATGGCCCTGCACGATCACCGTGGAGACCGCCGAGCATTCCACCCGCACCGCATCGCGCTCCAACGTCACGCCGCGCAGCTCCGGCCCCTGGCTGGAGTAGAAATCGCCGCGTTTCAGCGCGTCGAGCAGAAGCTCCGGATCGTTCGCCTCGGCCTTGACCATGACCCAGCCGCCGAAATGATCGGGCTCGGAGAAATGCGCGTCATCGGTGGCGATCAGGCTCAGCCGCCGCCCCTCGCTCAGCAGCAGATCGGCGGTATGCGCGCCGTCCGCCCGGTCGCAGCCCGTGGCGCAGCCGTGGTTGTAGATCTCCACCGCATGCGCCGCGTCGATGCTGCGCGCATCCGCCAGCGTCAGCCCCGACCATTGCGGATGCGCGATGGCCACGAAAGCTCCGGCAGCCCGTGCCCGCGCGGCGATCTCGGGCCCGCTTTCCTGCCCCGCGACCGGGTGAAAGCCGGGCGCATCAGGCGCGGTGAAATCCTCCGGCAGACCCACCGCGAGGATGTGCCAGAGCTCGCCATTCGCCATGGCGCCGGAATGGAGCTCGGCACCGGGGATCGTGGTGAAGTTGTTGCTGCGGAACGGCGTCGTGTCGGTGATCGGATAGCCATAGGCGCCGATGAAATGATCGGTCAGCGCAATGAAATCATAGCCCTCCGCCTGATATCGGCGGCAGACCTCCTGCGGCGGCAGCACGCCGTCGGAGCGGTCGGAATGGGTGTGCAGATTGCCGCGCCAGAACCGGCCCGGAGCGGTGAATGCCGAAAGCGCCATGGCTGTCTCCTGTCGTCGCCCCGCGATAGCGGCGGGGCGCGACGGTTTCATGACAGCGGGCGCGCGGCCTCAGTCGGGCTGTTCGAGCCCGTAGCGCTTGAAAAGCCCGCTCTGGGTCATGAAGAAGACGAAGATCGCGGCGGTGAGGCCGAAGGTCTTGAAATAGACCCAGGTCTCGGTGCTCATCGTGCGCCAGATCGCTTCGTTCAGCACCGCGAGGCCAAAGAACAGTGCGGTGACGCGGCGGGTCAGGATCATCCAGCCCTCGCGCTTGAGCGGCATCAGCCCCTCCATGACGCTGCGCAGATAGCTTTCGCCGCGCAGCAGCCCGATGCCGAGCGCGGAGCCGAAGAGCAGGTAGATCAGCGTCGGCTTCATCTTGAAGAAGCGCTCGTCGTTGAGCCAGACCGAGAGCCCGCCGAACACCACGATCAGCACGGCGGTGACGATCTGCATCGGACTGAGATGGCCGGTGAGCTTCCACAGCGCCGCGGTGCAGACGAGTATCAGCGGGATGAACCCGGCGGTGACCAGGATAAAGCCCTGATACTCGGTGCCCGCGATGGTGAAGACGCGGTCCTTGAGCAGCAGATAGGCGGCGAAGAACACCAGGATCGGGCCGATCTCCAGCGCCGATTTCAGGAAGGGGTTGATCTGTTTCGCGGCCATGCGCCTCTCCGATTGCCTGCGGCAGAGATAGACGCTGCGGCGGCGCATCTCAATGGGAACTCCGGGCGGGTGTGGTAGGTTCTTGTCACATCCCCGTTGCGAGGTGACATGAACGAGACGATCCTTTCCGAATTCGGGCGGAGCTTTTCCGCCGTGCCCGCCCCCGTCGCCCTGCTGCGGCTCGTCGCTGCGATGGGGCTCGCCGGGCTGATCGGCGCCGAGCGCGAATGGCGCCGCCAGCCGGCGGGGCTGCGCACGCATATCCTGGTCTCGGTGGCCGCCTGTCTCTTTGTGATCCTCGGGCGCGAGCTGGCGGCGCTGGATTTCGGCGGCAGCGGCGAGCAGCGCAACGACCCGCTGCGGATGATCGAGGCGGTGACCGCCGGCGTGGCCTTTCTGGCGGCCGGGATCATCTTCAAATCCGGCGGCGAGGTGAAGAACATCACCACCGGCGCCTCGCTCTGGCTGGCGGGGGCCATCGGGCTGGGCTGCGGTGCGGGGCAGATGCCGCTCGCCGCCATGGCCACCGCCATCGTGCTGGTGGTGCTGGTGGTGTTGCGCGCGCTGGAGACGCGGGTCTGGCCCCGGGACAAACATCACGACTAGGCGTGATCGCAAATTCCTTCAAAGGAATTTGCAACTCTTTTCGAAAAGAGTTGCCGCCCGGCTCAGCCGCGGTCGAGACCGGTGAGCGCGGCGGCAAACTCCTCGGGATCGAAGGGCGCCAGATCGTCGATCTGCTCGCCCACCCCGATGGCGTGGATCGGCAGGCCGAAGCGGTCGGCCAGCGCCACCAGCACGCCGCCCTTGGCGGTGCCGTCGAGCTTGGTCATCACCAGCCCTGAGACATCTGCCACCTGACGGAAGATATCCACCTGATTGAGCGCGTTCTGCCCAGTCGTGGCATCCAGCACCAGCAGCGTGTTATGCGGCGCGTCGGGGTCCTTCTTGCGGATGACGCGGACGATCTTGGCCAGCTCCTCCATCAGATCCTGCCGGTTCTGCAAACGCCCGGCGGTGTCGATCATCAGCAGATCGGCACCCTCGGCCTGCGCCTTGGTCATCGCGTCGAAGGCGAGGCTGGCCGGGTCGGAGCCCTCGGGCGCGGTCAGCACCGGAACGCCGGCGCGTTCCCCCCAGACCTGAAGCTGCTCGACGGCGGCGGCGCGGAAGGTGTCACCGGCGGCGATCACCACGGATTTGCCGGCGGCGCGGAACTGGCTCGCCAGCTTGCCGATGGTGGTGGTCTTGCCGGAGCCGTTGACGCCCACGACCAGCACCACCTGCGGTTTTTTCGGATAGAGCGGCAGCGGGCGGGCGACGGGCTCCATGATGCGGGCGACCTCGCCGGCCAGAAGCTGCTTGATCTCCTCGGTGGAGACGCGCTTGCCATAGCGCCCTTCGGCGATATTGGAACTCACCCGCAGTGCGGTGTCGACGCCCATGTCGGAGGCGATGAGCAGCTCCTCCAGGCTTTCCAGCATCTCGTCGTCGAGCGTGCGGCGCAGCACCGGCGCGTCCGGCGTCTCGCGCCCGAGCAGACGGCCCAGCAGGCCGGGTTTGCGGCTCTCGGAGGGCGGACCGGTCGGTGTCTCCGGCGGCGGCGCGATCGGGCTGGGATCGAGCGGCGCGGGCATTTCCTGCGGCGTGGGCGGCGCGATCTCCGGCGCGGGCTCGGGGATCGGGTCGGCGGGCGGCACCACATCCGGGCCGGGCCCGGGCGCGGGCTCCGTGCCGGGCAGGTCCGGCGCCGGATCCTGCGCGGGGGCACCTCCTCGGGCGCCCCCGGGGGCGCCTCGTCGGGGCGGCCCGGAACCTCTTCCGGCGCGGGCGGCGTCTCCACCGGAGGCGGCGGCACGTCGTCGGGGCGCTCGGGCGCCGGATCGGGCGCGTCTTCGCTGCCGCCCTCCTGCACGATGGCGTCGAGGCCTTCCTCGAGTTTCGAGGAGGATTTGAACAGCTTGCTCTTGAGCTTGCCGAAGAATGACATGGACCGGACCCTTCACCTGCCGTGCTACCCACCTAATACGCCGCCGCCCCGGTGAAAAGTGTGAGTTGACCTCCACGCACCGCCGGGGCCAAGTGAACGCATGTGGCGGGCGGCGATGCTTTTCGGGTTTCTGATACTGGCGGCGCCGCTAAGGGCCGGCGCGCTGCCGCCGCTTTCCGAGCCCGGCACGCTCTGTTCGCGCGGCGCGTTCGGCCCGGTATTGTGCATCCGCCCCAGCCAGGCGGTGTTCGACACCTGCCAGGCCATCGAGCGCTTTGCCCTGCGCCACGGCGTCGATCCGGGGTTCTTCGCCCGGTTGCTCTGGCAGGAAAGCCGCTTCGACCCGAACGCGCGCAGCCATGCCAACGCCCAGGGCATCGCGCAGTTCATCCCCTCCACCGCCGCGCTGCGCGGGCTGACCGATGCCTATAACCCCGCCGAAGCGATGGAATATTCCGCCGAATATCTCGGCGAGCTACGACGGCGCTACGGCAATCAGGGGCTGGCGGCGGTGGCCTATAACGGCGGCGAGCGGCGCGCCGATGCGCTGGTCGCAAGCGGCGCGTCGCTGCCGCGCGAGACGGTGAACTACGTGCGCATCATCACCGGGCTGCCCGCCGAGACCTGGGCCGAAGCGCCGCCCGAGACGCATGATTTCAGCCTCCAGCCCGGCAAGCCCTTTGCGCCGTCCTGCCATGAGCTCGCCCGTGACCGGCGCCTGACCGCCTATCCCGCGCCCGAGCCCGACCTCAAACCCTGGGGCGTGCAGCTCGCCTTTGGTACCACAAAGGACCGGGCGCTGGAGCAATACCGCGCCCGCACGCAGCGTTGCGCCGCGCTGGTCGCGGGGGAGGAGCCGGATCTGATCTGGCAGAAGAGCCGCGCGAGCCCGAAGGGCGGATACTGGATGGCGCGGATCGGGCGCGACGACCGCGATACCGCCTGGCGCTACTGCGTGAAGCTCAAGGCGCAGGGCTGCGTCTGCGCGGTCTATGGCAATCGCTGAAGGCTGAGCCGGGGCAGGCGCCTCACGAATTCGGGAAGCCGCATGAAACGCGCGGTTGTCTTTTCGCTGTCATCGCCGAAGGTTATGCAGGGCGGGCGGACACGAGTCGGGAGGCCTCTTGCGCAACGACGGCAACATCGTGGAAAGACCGGGCCTGTGGCGTCATCTGCTGATGGCGCTGCTTTTCTTCGTCGCGGCCTGTTCGCCGCGTCCGGGGCCGGAATCGCTGATCCCCGCCGACCCGCCGCCCGAGGCGGAGGTGGTGCGGGTCTATGTGGCGACCACGCGGGCGCCGATGGCGCCGCCGGCCATCGGCTTTTCGGGCGCGCCGGCCATCGGCGTCAGCTATCGCTGGTTCGATGTCTCGATTCCGCCGAATCCGCGCGAACGGGGCATCTACTGGCGCGACGGCGCGCCCGATCCCGAGCATGATTACCTCATCGTCGGGCATGGCCGACTCGACCGGGCGAGCCTGATGGCGCGGCTGGCGCAGGACAGGGCACGGCTGCCCAATCCCGAGACGCTCGTCTTCGTGCATGGCTTCAATTACAGCTTTCCCGAGGCGCTGCTGCGGCTTGCCAAGCTCGGCCATGAGGCGGGGGTGGAAACGCCGCCGGTGCTGTTCTCTTGGCCCTCGAAAGCCGGCGCTCTGGAATATGTGGCCGACCGGCAGGAGGCGCTCTGGTCGCGTGATGCGCTGGCCACGCTGCTGTCGGATCTCGGGCGGCTGAACGGCAAGACGCTGCTGCTGGCGCATTCCATGGGAAGCTGGCTGTCGATGGAGGCCCTGCGCACCATGGCGCTGCGCGGCGAGCGGCAGGAGGTGCGCGACACCGATGTGGTGCTCATCGCGCCGGATATCGACGTGCTGGTGTTCCGCGAACAGCTGAGGTCTCTGGGGCCGCTCGACCGGCCGATCAGCGTGCTGGTGGCCAAGGACGACCGGGCGCTGGCGCTGTCCTCGGCGCTCTCGACCAAACGCCCCCGGCTGGGGGCGGTGGATGTGGAGAACCCGGTGGTCGAGCGCGCCGCGCGCGAGGCGCAGGTGCAGCTCATCGACATCTCGACGGTGGAGCCGGAAAGCCCGCTGCGTCATTCCCGCTTCCTCCGGCTGGCGCGCATGTACCAGGTGCTGCGCAACGATGGCGGCACCATCGAGGCGGTGACGGTGGCGGGCAGCTATGTGCTGGATTCACTGGGCACCGGCATCGTTCAGGTAGGTACCTCGCTGGGCGCCAACTGAAGACCCGCCGCAGGCCGGCGCGTCCGGCTTTTGGGGCAGGGGCATTGCGCGCGCCTCTATTTGGAAAACTTATCGTATAAGTAAGAAAATGAAATTATACGTTATTGTTTCGCCGTGTTAGAACGATTCCAGGAAGGGAGGAGGATCCGGGCCTGACCCAGATGCCGCAAGGCTCGGGAGGCGCCGGCCCTGTTCCCTTGCAACGGCTAACGCAGCGAGTCCGGAGGACAACCAAGATGGACGGAAACAATGTGAACACGGGCGGCAAATGCCCGGTGATGCATGGCGGGATGACCGCGCTCGGCACCACGGTGATGGACTGGTGGCCCAATGCGCTCAACCTCGACATCCTGCATCAGCACGACACCAAGACGGACCCGATGGGCAAGAGCTTCGACTATCGCGAAGCGCTGAAATCGCTCGATGTCGAGGCGCTGAAAGCCGACGTCAAGGCGCTGATGACCGAAAGCCAGGACTGGTGGCCGGCGGACTGGGGCCATTACGGCGGTCTGATGATCCGCATGGCCTGGCACGCGGCGGGCTCCTATCGTCTCGCCGACGGGCGTGGCGGTGGCGGCACCGGCAACCAGCGTTTCGCGCCGCTGAACTCCTGGCCCGACAACGTCTCGCTCGACAAGGCGCGGCGTCTGCTCTGGCCGATCAAGAAGAAATACGGCAACGCGGTGAGCTGGGCCGATCTGATCATCCTTGCCGGCAACATGGCCTATGAGTCGATGGGGTTGAAGACCTTCGGCTTCGGCTTCGGTCGCGAGGATATCTGGCATCCCGAGAAAGACACCTACTGGGGCGCCGAGAAGGAATGGCTGGCGCCGTCGGACGAGCGCTACGACAATGTCGACGATCCCTCGACCATGGAAAACCCGCTGGCCGCCGTGCAGATGGGCCTGATCTATGTGAATCCCGAGGGGGTGAACGGCACGCCCGATCCGCTGAAGACCGCCGCCCAGGTGCGCGAGACCTTTGCGCGGATGGCGATGAACGACGAGGAAACCGCCGCGCTGACCGCCGGTGGCCATACCGTCGGCAAGACCCACGGCAATGGCGATGCCGAGGCGCTCGGCCCCGATCCCGAAGCGGCAGGCCCCGAGATGCAGGGCATGGGCTGGGCCAACCCGAACATGCACGGCAAGGCCGCCAATGCGGTGACCTCGGGCCTCGAAGGTGCCTGGACCTCGGAGCCGACGAAGTTCGACATGGGCTTCTTCGACATGCTCTTCGGCCATGAATGGGAGCTGCGGAAATCGCCCGCAGGCGCCTACCAGTGGGAGCCGGTGGACATCAAGGAAGAGGACAAGCCGGTCGACGCCACCGACCCGAGCAAGCGCCGCAATCCGATGATGACCGACGCCGACATGGCGATGAAGATGGACCCGATCTACAACGAGATCTGCCAGAAATTCATGGCCGATCCGGAGTATTTCAAGGACACCTTCGCGCGCGCCTGGTTCAAGTTGACCCACCGCGACATGGGCCCCAAGGTGCGCTATGTCGGCCCCGACGTGCCGGCGGAAGACCTGATCTGGCAGGATCCGGTTCCCGAGGGCTCGACCTCCTACGATGTCGACGCGGTGAAGGCCAAGATCGCCGCCGCCGGCCTCTCGGTCCCGGACATGGTGAGCACCGCCTGGGACAGCGCACGGACCTATCGCGGCTCTGACATGCGCGGTGGCGCCAATGGCGCGCGCATCCGTCTCGCCCCGCAGAAGGACTGGGAGGGCAATGAGCCCGAGCGTCTGGCGCGGGTGCTCTCGGTGCTGGAGCCGATCGCGGCGGAAACCGGCGCGAGCGTCGCCGACGTGATCGTGCTGGCGGGCAATCTCGGTGTCGAGCAGGCCGCCAAGGCGGCGGGCTTCGACGTGACGGTGCCGTTTGCACCGGGCCGGGGCGATGCCACCGACGAGATGACCGATGCCGAGTCCTTCGACGTGCTGGAGCCGATCCATGACGGCTACCGCAACTGGCTGAAGAAGGATTACGTGGTGAGCCCGGAAGAGCTGATGCTCGACCGCACCCAGCTGATGGGGCTGACCGCGCCGGAGATGACCGTCCTGGTCGGCGGCATGCGGGCGATGGGCACCAACCATGGCGGCACCGAGCACGGCGTGTTGACCGACCGCAAGGGCGCGCTGACCCCGGATTTCTTCACCAACCTGACCGACATGGCCTATACATGGGTGCCGGCGGCGGACGGGATCTATGAGATCCGCGACCGCAAGACCGGCGCGGTGAAGTGGACGGCGACGCGGCTTGACCTGATCTTCGGCTCGAACGCGATCCTGCGCTCCTATGCCGAGGTCTATGCCCAGGACGACAATGCCGGGAAATTCGTCGAGGATTTCGTGGCCGCCTGGACCAAGGTGATGAACGCCGACCGGTTCGACCTGGCGTGATGTAAAAGGCGCGGCAGGGGGGGCTCTGCCGCGCGATGGATCTGTCTCACGGATCTCAACACCCCGCTCCGCAATGTCGCGGGGCGGGTTTTGCTTTGTTCAATCCCGACGCCTTGGCCCGGCGTCCGTTGCGCATAAAAAAGGGTGGGCAAATTGCCCACCCTTCGTTTTGATATCTGTCGCGCGGCCTCAGGCGGCTTTGCGGATGGCCGGGGCCTCGTCCTCGATAAAGGTCCGGTGCAGCGCCTTGATGACCGGCTTGAGGATCTCGCGCTCCAGCACGAACTGCACATCCACATTGCGCGGCCCCTGGCTGGCGCCGATGGCTTCCAGCCCTTCCTCGGCAATGGCCACAAGCCCGCGTTGCAGGCAGCTCAGCCCGTTCAGGTCGCGCCCGATGACCGAAGCCATGGCGAGCGTCCGCGACGAGATCCGCGCCGAGGGGTAGAGCTTCGACAGATCCTTCTCGACCCGGCGCATGCTCTTGAGCGAGGCATCCACATAGTGGGTGATCGTGTTGGCGTTCGACACCTTGGACACGATGCGCACATCGTGGCGCGTCAGCACGTCGAGGATCGTGGCGTCATAGCCCTTCACCCCCACCATGTCCTGCTCGAAGAGCTCCAGCGCGATGATGTCGAGACCGGTGACGATCTCCACCGCCGAAGCCTCCGCCGGCTGGTCGTCGATCAGCGTGCCCGGATCCTTCGGCTCGAAGGCGTTGGTCACCCGCAGTGGCACATCGGCCTGGCGCAGCGTCTTGGCCGCCTTGGGGTGGATCGCCTCCATCCCCATGTTCGAGAGCTGGTCGGCCACGTCATAGTTGGTCCGGCCAAGCTTGCGCACCGCGTCCTGGCCCACGAGGTTGGGGTCGGCCGAGGAGAGGTGGAACTCCTTGTGAATGATCGCCTCGCGCGCATGGGTAAGGGCGGCGAGATGCGAGAAGGTGACCTCGGAATAGCCGCGGTCGAACTCGCTCATCAGGCCCTCTTTGCACTGCGCATAGCCGGTGACGATGGGCAACTCGGTCATCGGGTCGATGCCCTCGAGCGCGCCGAGGATGCGTTCCTCGAGCGTCACGTCGCCATCGCCGCGCCAGCCCGAGAGATCGACGAACCGGGCGTCGACGCCCGCGCGCTGAAGCATCTGCACGGTGACGAAGGCGGAATGCGCCTCGCCCAGACCGGAAAGCAGCTCGCGGGTTTGCAGCATGTGCTCGGAGAGGCGGAAGTGCCCGTAGGAGCAGACGCGGGCGAGGTCGATCAGGCAGTTGCGCGCGCCGTCGATGCGGGTGCGCACGAAATCGGTGGCCTGCTGGATGTCGGCGGGATGGTCGAGCACGGCGCTGTGCGCCTCGATCATCGCGTCGCCGACGCGGTTCAGCGCATCGTGCCAGCCATGGCTGTTGTCGGATTCCGCGAACTGGCCATAGACCCCCGGCTCGCCGGATTTCTTGTGCTCCAGCAGCAGGTTGGTGATACCGCCGAAGGCCGAGACCACGAAAATGCGGCCATAGAGATCCGCGCCCTCGCGGTCACCGATCAGCAGCGTGTCGCGCAATTCGTTGAGGCGGGACATGGACGTCCCGCCGATCTTTTCAACGGTATGCTCTGCCATGGCTTACGCCACCTCCTCGGCCGGTGCATAGGAGCCGTCTTCGCGGTGCACTTCGGTGCCGGTGATCGGCGGGTTGAAGCAGCAGGCGAGGTGCAGCTCTTCGTCGGCGACAAGCGTGTGCTTGTCGTGCTTGTCGAGCGCGTACATGACGCCGGGGGTGATCTCATGCGTCTCGCCGGTGGCGAGATCGGTGATCCGGCCCTTGCCGGCCATGCAGTAGACGCTCTCGAAATGGTGCTTGTAGTGGAACGTGTGTTCCGAGCCCGCCTCGATCACGGTGATGTGGAACGAGAACCCCATGCCGTCATCCGCCAGCAGCAGGCGGGTCGAGGTCCAGCGGGCATCGGCCACGCATTTGTCGGTGTTTTTCAGTTTGTTGAAGTCGCGAACGATCATGTCGGTTACTCCGCAGCAATCTTGTTGGTTCCGGTCAGGGCGGCACGGGTGGCGTCGCGCAGGATCTCGAACCCTTTGGCGAACTGCTCATCCGTCGTGGTCAGCGGTGCAAGCACCTTGACCACCTCGTCATGGGCGCCCGATGTCTCGATGATGAGGCCGCGCTTGAAGGCCTCGGCGCAGATCGCGCCGGCCAGCTCGCCCGAGCCCACATCGACGCCGCGCATCAGGCCGCGGCCCTTGAGAAAGGCGCCGTCGACCATCTCGGCGATGGAGGTCAGTCCGTCCTCGACAAGCTTGGCCTTTGCCTGAAGATCGTTCTGGAAGCTATTGTCTTTCCAGAATTTCTCCAGCGCCACGCGGGCGGTGACAAAGGCGTGGGTGTTGCCCCGGAAGGTGCCGTTATGCTCGGCGGGCTTCCAGATGTCGTGTTCGGGCTTCACCAGCAGCGCGGCAAAGGGCAGACCCATGCCCGAGAGCGATTTCGCCATCGGGATCAGGTCGGGCTCGATGCCGAACTCCTCGAAGGAGAAGAACGTGCCGGTGCGACCAATGCCGGCCTGAATGTCGTCAGCAATCAGCAGCGCGCCATGTTTCTTGGCGAGCTTGGCGATGCCCTGCATCCATTCCTTGGAGGCGGCGTTGAGACCGCCTTCGCCCTGCACCGGCTCCACCAGGAAGGCGGCGGGGGCGTCGAGCCCCGAGGACGGGTTGTCGAGCATCCACTCGATCTGTTTCAGCGTGTCCACGCCCTCGCCGAAGGCACCGTCATAGGGCAGGTGGGTGACGCCCTGAAGCGGCATCGCACCGCCGGCGCGCTTGCCGGCATTGCCGGTCGCGGCGAGCGAGCCCATGGTCATGCCGTGGAAGCCGTTGGTGAAGGCCACGATATTGTGGCGGCCGGTGACCTTGCGGGCCAGCTTCATCGCGGCCTCGACGGCATTGGTGCCGGTCGGGCCGGTCATCATCACCTTGTGGTCCATGCCGCGCGGCTTGAGGATGATCTCCTCGAAGGCGGTCAGAAAGGCTTCTTTCTGCGCGGTGTGCATGTCGAGCCCGTGGGTCACGCCGTCGGCGGTGATGTGCTCGATCAGCGCGGCCTTCATGTCGGGGTCGTTATGGCCGTAGTTCAGCGAGGAACAGCCGGCGAGAAAGTCGATATACTCGCGGCCTTCGTCGTCGGTGAGAATGGAGCCGCTGGCTTTCACGAAGCTGGTGGGAAAGCTACGGCAGTAGGAGCGCGCTTCGCTTTCGCGGCGCGTGTAGATGTCGCGTGTCATAGGAGACGTCCTTTCGTCTTCTCGATGTTCGGGGAATGACGGGCGGGCGCGGCTCAGGCCGCGCGCAGCACCTCTGCCTCTTCGCGGGGCAGGGTGATGGTCACCATGTGCTCGGTGTCGTGGTGCCCGTCGAAATGCACGTCTTTTTCGTAATGCGGCTCGTCGGTGAGCTCGCCGCCGAGAGAGCGGGCGAAGCTGCGGAAGAGCCCCCAGGAGGCGTCGTTATCCTCGGTGATGGTGGTCTTGAGGCATTCGGCCTCTGCGCATTCGTCGCGGTTGACGAGATGCGTCAGCATCTTGCGGCCAAGCCCCAGTCCGCGCGCCTTGGCGCTGACGGCGACCTGCCACACAAAAAAGGCCTCCTGGTTCGGGATCATGTGACCCGAAATCCAACCGACAACCTCGCCATTCAACTCGGCCACGACACAAGTGTCGCGGAAATGCTCAGCCTGCACGAGATTGCAGTACATGGAATTCTCGTCGAGTGGCTTGCACGCGCGCACGAGCTCCCAAATGGCGGCGCCATCGGTCGACTCGGGCTTGCGCAGCACGAGCGTGTCCTTGCGGGGCGTGAAGCTGTCTTTCGGCATCGGGTCTGGTCCCTCTCTTTCCTTTGGTGGATAAACTAATGGTGCCGTGTCAAAGTTTCAAGCTCTAAAGCATTTTGAACGGATTTTTGCCGATCTGCGCGGGTATGTGCTGATAATAAAGGGAAAAATCGCAGGCCTTGAAAAGTTTTTTCGATGGTATATCCTTAGTCGCGTAAAGAAAAAGCGGGAGATGCTTAGGTGGTTGAAGGTTTCTCCCGTTCTGTGCAACTAAGGACCATCCGCCAAAACACTGATGAGGCCGAGGTCCGATGGATCGAACGGATGACAGCTTGATTGCCTTGCGCCGCATTCTGCGAGCGACGGAGCTCTATGAGAGGGACCTGGCGAGCGCCGCCGGCGTGTCCCCCGCGACACTGCGCGTGATGCAGATCGTGCAGATGCGCGGCGGCAGCGCCACGCCCAAGGCGCTGGCGACGCAGATGGGGGTGAGTCAGGCGACGATCACCGGTCTGGTGGACAAGCTCGTCAAGACCGGCATGGTGCGCCGGGCGCAATCGGAGACCGACCGCCGTCAGGTCAATGTGATGCTGACCGAGGCCGGGCTGCGCACGCTGGAACGCGCGCCGGACGCGCTGCAACAGCGCTTCGTCCGCGAATTCGAACGTCTGGAAGACTGGGAGCAGGCGCAACTGCTGTCCTCGCTGGAGCGCGTGGCCGCGATGCTGGATGCGCGCGATATCGACGCCTCGCCGGTGCTGACCGTCGGCGCGCTCGATTCCTCGGGCAAGAGCGCCGACAAGACCCCCGACAAGCGCGCCTCCTGAGCGCGGCTCAGAGCAGGGCGCGGATCGGCTCCAGCAGCCCCTTGTTGCGCAGCGTCCGCACCGGATAGCTTTCGTCGTTCACGATCTGGTCGAGGGTAAAGCCCGGCTCGATCTTGGCCAGCTTTTCCGCCGTGTCCTGCGCCTTGTCCAATTGCCCGTCGAGCGCGTAGAGCGCCAGGAGATGCCGGTGCGCCGGGCGCGAGAGCGGTGCCGCGCGGGCGGCTGCCTCGCCGGCCTCGATGGCCTCGTGCGGGCGGTTGCTGGCGATGGCGATGATGCAGTGCCCCATGTCCCACCATTGCCGGAAGGGCGAGCTGTGCGCGATGGCCCGCGCCCGGGCAGAGGCGTCGAAGGCGGCGGTCACATCGCCCTTGAGCATATGCGCCTCGGCGAGCGACTTCCAAGCAAAGGCAGAGGCGGCGTTGCGCCCGACCGCGCGCTCGGCCAGCTCATAGGCGCCCGCCGCGTCGCGCTGCGCGGTGCCGCGCACCTTGGAGATCAGCGCCTGCACCAGCGCATTGTCCTGGCTGTCCTCGATGGCGCGGTAGTTCAGCGCGATGGCCTCCTCGCGCAGCGCCTCGCGGTCGTCCTCCAGCAGCTCCATGAGCTGGATCATCCGCACCATGCTGCTCCAGGCGAGGTAGACGCCGTTGCCGTCGAGCTCATGCGCCTGCTTGAGCAGCGAATAGGCCTCGCGCAGCGCGTCGCGCTCGAAGCTGAACATCCGGTACATGCTGAGCCGCGACAGCGCCGTGGCGCGGCTTTCCGGGCGGCTGCTGTCGAGCACCTGCGGCAGCTTGCCGATGATGCAGTCGGCGGCCTCGAAGACCAGCCGGGCGATGCTGTCCTCGGCACCGAGGATGTCGTCGAGCCGCCCGACGCTTTGCAGCTTGGAATAGAGGATGCGCCCGGTCGGCATGTGCAGCCCCTTGACGAAAACCTTGTGGCCGTCATCGGTCTGTACCAGATCGCAGCCGATCGACAGGTCGCTGACCGGCAGATCCGCGGGCAGGTCCGGCTCGTTGGCCTGTCGCCAGGCGCGGATCTGCTCGGCGATGTTCTCGCCGATCTGGTTGGCCAGCACATCGCCCATGATCCGCCCGTTGCCGTCCGAGGCGGAGGAGCGGCAGGCGATCAGGATGCCCTTGGCCTCTTGCGGGGCCGCGCGCGACAGCCGGGTCTGGAGATCGGCGCGCTCCATGCGCAGCCATTCCTCGAATTCCGGGTCGCGCGCGTCGAGCCCTTCCAGCAGCTCGGTGCGCAGATCGCCGGGCAACCCGTCGTCGCGCAGATCGACGGTGATGCGCGAGGGGTCGAGCGCGACGGAGTTGCGGTCGGCGAGAAGCACGCCGTCATGGGCGCCGAAGCTGCCGCGCAGCTTGCTCAGCGCCTGGCGCAGATTGGCGCTGGCCTGTTCCGGACCGAACTGGCTCCAGAGCTTGTCCTCCAGCCAGCGGCGCGGGCGGGACATGTCGGGGCTGAGCGCAAGCAGCGCCAGAAGCGCCTGGTTTTTGGCGCCTTTCGGGGTCAGCGACAACCCCTCCGCCGACTGCACACGCAGCGGGCCGAGCACCGAAATTCGGATCATAGGCGCGCTGTCGCGCATTGCTTGGTCCTGTTCAGGAGGCACGGATATGACGTGAGGGTAACACCGGCTCTCAGTAGCGGCAACTGTCGTGAATACTCCGTGAATCGCGCGCGAGCGACCCGACAAGTCTTTGACGCTTGCGTGTGTTTTCTGCCAGTTTACCCTGAGGAAAGCGATTGTTTTGTGAATTTGGCTCCCGAGGGAGGAGGTGCGATATGCCGATTTATGGACATGAAGGTCACGAGGGACATGAGGGCCACGAGGGTCACGAAGGCCATGAGGGGCATGAAGGTCATGAGGGCCATGAGGGTCACGAAGGGGGCGGCGGCTCCTCGGCATTGAGCTCGGCGCTCGGCCGCGCCCGCGACGGCACCGTCGGCTATTGGGACGGGCTGCCCAGTCGCGAAAGCCGGGTCGAGGGGCGCAGTTCCTGGCAGGCGGTCAGGGGGCTGGACATCACGCCGCGCCGCGCGGTGATGGATCAGGCGATCCAGAGCCTCTTTGCGGTGGAGTTCCAGAGCAGCGGGGCGGCCAACGACACCGGCATGGTGAGTTTCCAGAACCAGCCGCTGGTGACGCTGCACCGCCCGGGGCTGGAGCTGGTCAAGACCACCCAGCTCCCCCATCTGCGCGCCGCCGCCGATCTGCGCTTCGACCGGCTGACCGAGATCCGGGTCGAGACCAGCAATATCCAGTCCTTCTTTGCCGGGGTCAGCTATATGTCCTCGGGCGCCACGAAATGGACCATGGCGCTGCTTCAGGCGGTGTTCCGGCTCTGCACGCGGATCGAGATGCCGGTGAAGCTGGGCTTCGACCTGCCGCGCCCGATCACGCTGGCCTATGAGGTGCAGCCGATCATCCAGACGCCGGGCCACGGCGCCTGGCCCAGCGGCCACGCCACCGAGAGCTTTGCCGGCGCGACGCTGCTCAGCCGACTGTTCTACGATCATGCGGAGGGGGCGGCGTTCGATCCGGGCGCGGCGCTGCAACAGCAGAACCAGCTTTACCGCCATGCGGAGCGGATCGCGATCAACCGCACCGTCGCCGGGGTGCATTACCCGACCGACAGCATGGCCGGCGCGGTGCTGGGGGTGACCATGGCCGAGGCGCTGGTCAACCTGCTCGACGGCAAGACCGAGACCACGGCGCGGGTCTATCGCGGCGATCTCTATGAGGGCGATTTCAACCTGTCGCTGCTGAGCGCCGAGCTTGCGGCGCAGGACAAGATCACCGAATCCACCGTGCAGATCGACTCGTCGGTCGTGCCCGAGTGGCTGAAGGATATGTGGGCGGAGGCGCAGACCGAAGCCTGAAGGAGCGTTTAACGCGTGGGGGCTGGCTCTTTCCGGCCTTGTGGTGCGAGTGGGCCGGGGCAAACGCCCCGGCCGTTTTCCTTGAAGGCCTCAGCCTCAGACCGCGAGGACGGTCTCTTCAGTCCCGACCACATAGGCGCCGAGCCGGGGCGTCTGCGCATCGGGCACCTGCGACAGCGTCAGCACGGAACGGTCGAAATCGTCGCTATGCGGGCCGCTGGCATTGGCGGTGAGCTGCGCGTGCGACAGCGCCAGCGCCCGGGTCAGCCGCCCGGCGGCGGCGCTGGTGCCGTTGAGGAACCGCGTGCTGCCGCTCAGCGTGCCGCTGCCCTGCATGCCCGGGCGGATGCGGCTGCGGTCGGCCACGGTGGCGGCGGTGGGGCCGGGTACAGACCAGTCGGCACCCTCGCCGGTATAGTCGGCGGGCAGCAGTTGCGCCGTCTCGCGGCTCTGCCGCGCCGCGCCCACCAGAAACACCTGCCGCGCCGTCGAGGAGGCCAGCGCATTGTGGCTGCCCTCGTGGCGGATGACGCAATCGGCCTCCAGCGCGCTGTGATCGAGATAGGTGTCGTTCCAGCCATAGCCGTCGGCGCTGTCGAAATAGCTCTGCCGGGCCCTGGCGCGGTAGCCGGTGAGGCTGTCGTCGCGCTGGATCTGCAAATGCAGGCTCAGCGCCTCGCCGCCCACGTGCCGGCAGGCCAGCCGCCAGGTACCGGCGGGGGCCAGCGCCTCGCCATGGCAGGAGGCGGTGGGGGCCAGCGCGATCAGGTAATAGGCGCGCTGCACGGTATTGTCGTCGAGCCGGTAGTCGGGAACGTGATAGATCCGCGCCACCGCCTCGGAGCCGAGCGTCAGGCTGCGGCTCTCGCCCGGGGCGAGGGGCGCAAAGCCCGAGCTCAGACCGGCGGGGGTGGTGAGCGCCAGGTGCAGCCCGTCCAGCGGCTGGCCGGCGCCGCTGCGCAGCTCCAGAAAGCTCTCGGTCTGGTCGCCGGGCTGTACCACCCACTCGATGCTGCGGTCGGTGGCGCTGCGGGGATGCGCCTCGGGATAGTCGAACCGCGCCACCAGCCGCTTGCGGTAGTCGTTGCCGAAGGACCAGACCACGCGCACCGGCTGGCCCTTGGCCTCTTCCCAGAAGGCCGCCTCGCGGGCGATCTGGTATTCGGCAAAGCGAGTGCCGTCCTTGGGGCCGGCGAGCATGCCCATCGACAGGTTGACGATCACCGGCGCGCGCGGGTCGATCTGCTGCGCCTGGCGCAGGATCCAGCGCATCGCCTGCACCATGTAGCTCTCGAACCGCGTGCCCGACGTATCGGCAACCGCCTGTGGCGGCAGTTGCACGCCGATCAGCGGCCAGTCGCGCGCTGGGTCGTCGGCATCCTGCGGATCAGCCCCGGCGGCGAGGTCGAGCACATGGGTGCCATGGCTGGTACCGTGATCGGTGGAGCGACGCGCATCGTGGCGCGCCAGCCGCGCGTTCACCGCCGCATATTCCGCCGGCTCGTTCAGCGATGTGCCTCTGGCGAGCAGCGCGTCGATCTCGGCGCGGGTCATGACCTCGCCGAGATACATGGATTTCGCGCCGGGGCCGCTGCGCTCCAGCGCCTGGAGCCAGACCGCGTGAAACCGTGTCTGCCCGTCCTTGCGGAAGCGCGCGTTGAGAAAGGCGAGCCCGTCGTCGATGATCGCCACGATGGGCTGCACCTGGCCGCTGGTCTGTGCGGCGGCGGCGGTGGGCGCGGGCGCCTCGGGTGTGCCGCTCGGGTCGAGCGCCACGGGCGTGCCGGTGTCGAGCGTGTCGAACAGCGCGGCATAGGCATCGGCGGCGGTGCCCTGCGCGATATAGAGCGCGTATTCGTCCGGCAGCCCGGCATCGGGATCTGATCCGGCGGCGCGGCTTTCGAGGATGGCGCGCTCATGCGGTTCCATCAGCAGCGGCGCCGTCGGGTCGTCGATCAGGCGCAAGAGCTCCTTGCGTGCGGGGCGCGGCTTGGCGCCTTTGAGCCGGATAAAGACCGGCTGATAGATGTGATCGCCCACCGCAGGCCGGCGCCTTTGCCGCAGCATCCAGGAAAAATCGACATAGGGGTCGCGAAAATCGGCGCTCTGTGCATCGCTCCATGTCAGGGGCATCGCGGTTTCCTCGTGAATTCATGGATGAAATATGGTCCAAGCAAAGCCTTAGCCGGCCTTTACGTCAAGAAAACCCGCGGAATTTGCGCAATATTCACGCGCCTGCCCTTGCAGTCGGGGGCCATTTCTTACCAAATCAGGGCCAAGTTTACGCTGTTTTCGTGGTGTAATCACGGTGTGTTCACGCTGAGTCGGCACATTGCGTTTACGTTCCGTAAATCAGAGCGTTCGTGATCAAGGCCGAAACCGACAGGGGATCATACCATGACCGTCCGGACCGATAGCGCCCGTACAGGGTTTCGTGTGATAGAAGGTGGCCGTGAACCGGGTACGCCGCCCACGATGAGCCTGCAACTGCCACCGCCGCCCGAGATGGGGCCGGCCGAGCTCGCCGCCGAAATGGCCGAACTCTATGCGCTGTCGCTGGTGCGTGATCTGCCGTTCTCGGTGATGCAGGATCCCCATTGCCGCATCTGGATCGACGGCACGACGCATTTCACGCTGCACGAGCTGCTTTGCGAGCTGCGCAGCCTGACATGGTTCGACGAGCAGGCGCTGCCTGTTCCGGGCCCGGTCGAGACGGTCTTCAGCTCCCGGACCGTCTGCGGCGAGGCTGACCATCGCCGGGGTCTGCGGCGCAACGGCGATGGTCAGCTGACCTTGCGCTCGCTGTTTCGCGGCGTCGTCGGGCACAATGGCGAGGCGCTGCGGCTTTCGGCCTTTCACCACACCGACCGCGACGGAGAGGTCGAGCTCGAACCCTCCGAGCCGCCCGCTCCCGATGCGCCGATGTCGCGCTGGCTCGACTGGATCGAGCGGTTTTCCGGCGCCGCGCTGGCGCTGCCGGGCCGGGGCGACGAGATCACGCCGGGCCTGGCGACGCCGCGCGAGCTGGTGGCGCGGGTGCAGCAGAGCCACCCCTGCCGGATCTATTACAACGCGGTGCTGCGGCTGCTGGCGCGGGGTGTGAAATTCGACCCCGGTCTGCAAGCTGCCGGCGAGGCGGCACCGGTCTCGGCGCAGAACATCCTGTCGCTGATGGCGGAAACCGCCGACCGTGCCTTTGACGCCGCTATGCGCGCGCATGGGCGTACCAACCGGCTGAGCCGCCCGGGCGTGTTCGCGGCGCGGCTGACGGCGCTGTTGCAGCAGGAAGATCCCATGGCCGGCGAGCCGAGTGTGCTGCGCGGCTGCGCCGAGGAACTCTCGGGCAAGGCGCCGAACCTTTTGCACTGGGTCGATCGGATGAACCGTGCCTTCGGGCGTGACGCGGGCAGGGTGCCGATGCTGCTGGTGCCGCCGCTGAAGAGCAGCGTGCCGCTGCATCGTGCCGACTACGCCGCCCAGGCGGTGATCGCAGGCGCGCTTTCGACGCTGCTCAAGGCGCTGTTCGACACCCGCCGTCATGCCCGGCTGCGCATGGTCGGCAGCGACGGCAGCGGCGTCGATATCGGCACTGAGGCCGACCGGCTCGCCGCAGATATCGCGCTGGCCCGTTCGGTGGCAGGGGGCTATTTCCAGGCCGAGAACTATCTCGATCTGCGCCTCGGCGAGGCGCTGGCCTGCCATGTGCTGCGCGAGCGGCTGGAAATGCTGGGACAGAGCGCCGCGCTCGGTTTCACCGATTTCAACGGGGCCCCGGTGAGCATCGCCGTCAACCCGAGCGGCCAGGGGCAGGGCCATGCCACCTTCCACCGCGACGGGCGCCACGCGCCCTGGCCGATGGAGGCGTTGCGCGCCAGTACCCATCTCGCCGTGGTGTGATCTCCGCGCCTGCGCTTGACCCGGATCAAGGCGGGCGCCCTGCGGGGGTGAGACACTCGCGCGGCAGGAACGGGAGGCCAGATCATGCGCAATGTCATCATAACACTCGCAACCTTGTCGACGCTGTGCTCCGGCGCTGCGGCGCAGGATGCCGATATCGGGCGGTCGCTCTATCACACCCATTGCGCCACCTGCCACGGGCTCGAAGGCCGCGGCGACGGGCCGATGGAAGGCGTTTTGACGATCAAGCCGGTGAACCTCACCGAGCTCGCCGCTGCCAATGGGGGCACGTTTCCGGTCGAGCGCGTGGTGAAACGCATCGACGGGCGCGACCCGCTGGTCAGCCACGGCTCGCCGATGCCGGTTTATGGCGATTACTTCGCACGCATGTTCGATGTGCCGATCAAGACGCCCTCGGGGCAACCGGTGTTGACCTCCCAGCCGGTGGTCGATCTGGTCGCCTATCTGCGCGAGATCCAGAAAATCGACTGACGGCAAAGGAGGGCGGCGGATGCGGGTGTTGTTCGCGGCGCTGGCGCTATTGCTGTGGCTGAGCGCCGGGGCGGCACAGGCGCAGAGCCTCTGGGTGGAGATCGATCTCTCCGACCAGCAGATGGTGGTCTTCGACCGCGGTGCCGCTTATGTCTGGCCTGTCTCGACCGCGCGGGCGGGCAAGGTGACGCCGGTGGGCAGTTTCACGCCTTATGCGCTGGAGCGCATGCATTACTCGACGCTTTACCACAACGCGCCGATGCCTTGGTCGATCTTCTTCCGGGGCAATTACGCCATTCACGGCACCACGGCGGTGGACCGGCTCGGCACGCCCGCTTCGGCGGGATGCGTGCGGCTGGCGCCGGAAAACGCCCGGGTGCTCTTTGAGGCGGTGCAGGTGGTCGGGCTGTCGGAGACGCGGATTGTGATCCGGCCATAGCGGGCTCTATGCGTCACGCGTCACGCGTCGGACGGTGGGCAGATTGCCCACCCTACGGGTCGCGCTTGATCGCGGGGAACCAAGTGGCGGCAGCCGGGGCCGGATCTCTCCACCTGCAATCGCAGAGCCCGCCCGGCCTCGCGCCGATTTGCGTATTTTCAAAGAGAAGAAAGTCAGGGGGCGCGGTCCTGCGCATCTTCTCTTTCAAAAATACGCCTGCGGGAGACATCCGTCCGGTGCCGCACTCAAAGCAAAGCGCAGACCTCGTAGGGTGGGCAATCTGCCCACCGCCCCGGGCACGATCACCGGCAGATCCCCTCGCTCTGGATCCCGGCCCAGGGCACCAGCACCTCCGGGTCGCGCAGCGCCGCGTCGAGCCGCGCCACCGGCATCTCCGCCCCGATCATCTCGCGCAGCCGCGCGGTGCGCGGCGCCTCGGGGTCGAGAATGTGGCAGCAGACATATTCCTCCATGATCGCGCCCTGCTGCTCGTAGCCGTGATCGAGAAACCGCGCGGAGCTGTCGGGATCGAAGAGATAGGGATCTTCCGAGCGCCCGTGTTCGGTGGCGGCCTTCAGCGGCGAATAGCCGGTGCGGTCGCGGTTCTGCCATTGCCAGACATGCACCATCTCATGCGCCAGCAGCATCGTGTCGAGCAGATCCACCCGCTTGGGATAATGCGGCATGTAATCCTCGCGGTAGAGATCCTTGCGATAGAACACCCGGTTGAACAGCGTCATGGCGCCGGGCGAGACGGTCACCGTCTCGCCGCGCGAGGGCGGCCAGATCCGCTCCATGCAGGTCAGGCGCGGGCGGATCGGGCGCTGATAGGTGACCGAGCCCGCCGCCAGCCCGTCATGGAACCGCACCCGCGAGGTATCGACCTGATCGCCCTGCACGGCGCTCAGAAAGGCGCGCTCGTTCTGGGTGAGCGGGCGGCCGCAGGCGGCGAGCGTCAGACAGAGGAGGAGCAGGAGAATACGCATGGCCGGATTAGGGGCAGGAGTCGCGCATCGGCGCAAGCCCCGTGTCTTCAATCGGCCAGCGCCCGGCGCTTTTCCACCATGCCCGAATGCGAGATCTCCAGGATCAGCTTGCGCTTCACCGCCTCTGCAAAGCGCTCGCGGCTGTCTGCGGTGACCACGAAGGCGCCGAGCCCGCCGATGATGCGCTGCTCATAGATCGCCTCCAGCCCGCCCTGCGCGCGGCCCGGATCGTCGGGGCGCAGGATCGGCAGCGCGTTGATCGTGACGCCCTCGGCCACCACCGCGTCGCGCGCCGTCTCGATGGGCGGGCCCGACCAGTTGCCGGCGCTGTCGCCGGAAAAGTCGATCACCCGGCGCCAGCCGTCGATGTCGTTCTCCTCCATCAGCCGCAGCGCTTCCAGCAGCGCCGCGCCGATGGCGTTGCGGCCATAGGCCTGGCGCGGCTGCACCATCAGCTCTTCGGCAAAGGCTTCGGCGTCCTCGGGCCCCGCGATCCGCGTCCAGCCCACCACCTGCGCCTGGTTCGCCGCCCATTCCACATAGGTCACCGCGATCTCGCCATAGGCGGTGTTGCCGATGGCCGCGAGCACCTCCGGATCGGTGATCGCCTGGGCATAGCCCTCGCGCTGGAACATCAGCTCGCCGGGCGTGATCGAGCCCGAGGCATCGGCCAGCAGCACCAGCTCCAGATCGGTGTCCTGCGCGGCGGCGGGGGCGGCGAGAAGGCAGAGGGCGAGGGCGGTGCGGCGCATGGCGGATCTCTTTCGGCGGGGCGTTGGAGAGAGGCTAGCCGGGGGCGGGGCAGGCGCCTAGCGCCGCGCGGCGCGGTTGACGCAGATGTGAGGTTTTCACCAGCGGGCGCTGTCGCGGAGCCAGTCCTGCACGGCGGTCAGCGTGGCGTCATAGACCGCGCGGCCGATGGCGTGGCCGGCATCGGTGTGCTTGCCGGCATAGGCGATCTCGCCCTCCGGTGCGGCGACCGCGATGCAATCGGTGCCCGTGCCGGTGGCGGTGCCCGTGGGCAGGGTGACGCCGGTGTCGATCACGGCGGTCGTGCGGGCCTCGGCGACAAGGCTCAGCGCCTCGATCCGCGCGGGCGGGGTGAGGGGCGCGGAGAGGGTGAGGGCGATATTGATCGTGCCCCAGTCCTTCCAGGTCTGCGGCAGCCGCGTGCCGATGCGCTCGGCATTGGAGAGCCCGGCGGTGACCACGGCTTTTGCGGTGACCCCGCCCTCGGTGTGCTCGCGCGTGATTGCGGCGGAGAGTTTGCGGGAGGTGAGAAAGCAGACGGCATCGGATGCGTTGATGGCGCCCAGCTCGCGGCGCAGCCAGTCGGTGACGTCGAGCGTCTCGGTCAGATCGGCATTGCGCACCTCGCGCCAGAGGATGCGCCGCGCGCGGGTCAGGCCGCCGTTATGCGGTGCCCAGGAGAGGACGGGCATGTCCTGCCCGAGATCGAGGCTGAACCAGGGAGGGGAGAGGTGGAGCATGTCGGGCCCGCGTATCTGCTGCCGGGGTGTTGAACCTGCTTGGGAGGTTAGGTGCAAGCCCTGAGAGAGTTGTGGGGTGCTCGGTTGCTGACTCTGCCCACTATGCCCTTGCTATGAGCACCGCCCCTCAGTCGACATCCGAGCGTTGCCCCGGGCGCGGGACAAGGCCGAAGGCCGCCGCGCCATCGCCGGCCCGCCCCATCGGGCTGGCGATTTGGCTGGGCTGGGTGCCGCGTGTCGAGGTCTTTCGGATGTGGCTGGGATAAATCGAGAGGTTCACCGGTCGGATCGCCACCCCGCGTGCCGGCGATGGCGCGGCGGCTGTAGGTGGCGCGTTCATATGCCTCTTTAACTGATCTTCTATCGAGCGAAATGAAGGTAGGGCCTAAAGACATCAAAAATGTTCTCGATTTTTTCGTCGAGAGTTCCCAGTTTTTCGTACTTTCTTTTTATATTCTCTTGTCGCTCTTCTTTGTTCGTCGCTTCTCTTGCGATAGTTTCGTGCTCAAGTAACTTTACGGATGCGATTCTTATCTCGTTCATGTAGGAAATAACATCGCTCTCAAATAGAAATTCTCCTTTGTGAATTGCTGCGTGAAATCTAAAAATACTCGTTTCTGAAATTGTTCCTTTATGAATAACTTCTGAGAGAAAAGTATGCGTTTCTTCAAAAATCTCAAGTCTACGGTCAAATAATCTCTCTCTAAGAGATGTTCTGTTGGTCTGCCATTGCTGGAAGGCGATGTACGCTACAATTAACGCGACAAATGTGGGAGCAAGGCTGCTGAAATAATTTGTCCAATGCATCAAACATCCAACTCCTCCACAAACCGCGCGTTCTCCTGGATATACTGGAACCGCAGCTCGGGCTTCTTGCCCATCAGGCGCTCCACCAGATCTCCGGTTTCGCCCGGTTCGTCCTCGTCGATGGTCACCCGGATGAGCTTGCGCGTCGCCGGGTCCATGGTCGTTTCCTTGAGATCCTTGGCGTCCATCTCGCCCAGACCCTTGAAGCGCTGTACGTCGATCTTGCCCTTGCCGCCCAGACCCTTGGCCAGCATCTCCTCCTTCTCGGCATCGTCCGCCACATAGATCCGCCGCGCGCCCTGGGTCAGGCGATACAAGGGCGGGCAGGCCAGATACAAATGCCCCTGGTCGATCAGCGGCCGCATCTGGGTGTAGAAGAAGGTCATCAGCAGCGAGGCGATATGGGCGCCGTCCACATCGGCGTCGGTCATGATGATGATCTTGTCGTAACGCAGATCGTCGATGGTGAACTTGGTGCCGAGCCCGACGCCCAACGCCTCGCAAAGATCGCGGATCTCGGCGTTGGAGCTGAGCTTGTTCGACGCCGCCCCCAGCACGTTCAGGATCTTGCCCTTGAGCGGCAAGAGCGCCTGGGTCTCGCGGAAGCGCGCGCCCTTGGCGGAGCCGCCGGCGGAGTCGCCCTCGACGATGAACAGCTCCGTGCCCTCGCGGTTCTTGGCGGTGCAGTCGGTGAGCTTGCCCGGCAGGCGCAGCTTTTTCGTCGCCGATTTGCGCGCGGTCTCTTTCTCCTGACGCCGCCGCAGCCGTTCCTCGGCGCGCAGCACGAGGAAATCGAGAATGGCGCCGGCGGATTTCGTATCCGAGGCCAGCCAGTTGTCGAAATGGTCGCGCACCGCGCCCTCGACCAGCCGCTGCGCCTCGGTGGTGGCCAGCCGGTCCTTGGTCTGGCCGACGAATTCCGGCTCGCGGATAAAGCAGGAGACCAGCGCGCAGCCGCCGGTGATCAGGTCGTCACGGGTGATCTGGCTGGCCTTCTTGTTGCTGACCAGCTCGCCATAGGCGCGGATGCCCTTGAGGATCGCCGACCAGAACCCGGCCTCGTGGGTGCCGCCCTCGGGGGTGGGGACGGTGTTACAGTAGGACTGGATGAAGCCGTCGCGCGAGGGCGTCCAGTTGATCGCCCATTCCACCTTGCCGGGCGTGTTGAACTTTTCCTTGAAATCCACCGTGCCGGAGAAGGGCTTGTCCGCATAGGTGGAGGAGCCGTTCATCGTCTCGGAAAGGTAATCCGCCAGACCGCCGGGGAAGTGAAAGCTGGCCTCGGTTGGCGTTTCCTTGTCGTCGATGGCGGATTTCCAGCGGATCTCCACGCCCGAGAAGAGATAGGCCTTGGAGCGCACCATCTTGAAGAGCCGCGCCGGCTTGAACCGGTGGTGGTGAAAGATCTGCTCATCGGCGTGGAAGGTCACGGTGGTGCCGCGCCGGTTGGGCGCCGCGCCGACCTTTTCCACCCCGCCCAGCGGCAGGCCGCGGGAAAAGCGCTGCTCGAAGAGCTCCTTGTTGCGCGCCACCTGCACGACCATGGAATCGCTGAGCGCGTTGACCACCGAGGCGCCGACCCCGTGCAGGCCGCCCGAGGTCTCATAGGCCTTGCCGGAAAACTTGCCGCCCGCGTGCAGGGTGCAGAGGATCACCTCCAGCGCGGATTTTCCGGGGAACTTGGGGTGCGGGTCGATCGGGATGCCGCGGCCGTTGTCGCGGATCGTCACCGCGTAATCGGCGTGCAGCTCGACCTCGATGCGGTTGGCATGGCCCGCCACCGCCTCGTCCATGGAGTTGTCGAGCACCTCGGCCACCATGTGATGCAGCGCCCGCTCGTCGGTGCCGCCGATATACATGCCCGGGCGCTTGCGCACCGGTTCCAGCCCTTCGAGCACCTCGATGGAGGAGGCGTCGTAACTGGATGCTTCGGTAGCCGCGAGGAGATCGTCTGCCATGGTGCCCTGCTCGTCTTGTGCGATGATTGGCGCCGAGTATGGCAGAGCGGCGCGGGCGGGGGAAGGGGCCGCGCGGCGTCAGACCCCACGATCATGGGGGAAAGCCTGTGGATTACGCCGGATCTTGTGGCAGGCGCGTCGCCCAGTGCTCGCCCATGGCGACGATGCAGGAGGTGCCGGAGGCATAGGCGATGACCATGGTCCAGTCGCCCTGCGCATCGGTCCAGAGCTCGACCACCTCCTCGGGGTTGCGCAGCCCGGTCGAGGTGAGCGTGGCGCCGTGGCGCGTGGTCAGCCGTTCGGTCATGCGGGGCCCGGGCTCGCAAAGCACCTCCGCGATGGGAGAGGCGGCAGGCAGCGCCGTGGGCAGGAGGAGGGGAATCAGCAAAAGCGACCGCATGCACCGGAGCGTAACGGTTTCATGACGGTCTGGAAATCCCGCGCCCGGGGAAGGGGCCGGACGCGGGAGCCGGGGTCAGAAGCGGTAGTTCAGACCCACGGTAGCGGTGGTGGCGCCGACCTTCAGGTCGTTGGCGTCGAAATCCTCGAACTCGTTATAGTTCAGCTCGCCGCTGACGGTGACATTGTCGGTCACATAGGTCTCGGCGCCGATGCCCACGTAATAGCCGTCCGAGCTGCCCGCATCGAGCGCGCCGCCATCGGTGGAGGCATGGGCATAGCCGCCCGAGCCGTAGATCATCGTCCGGCCCATATCATAGCCGACCCGGCCGCCGAGCTTGGCGATGCCATCGACATTGCCCGCGTCGCCGAGGTCGATATCGGCACCATCGTATTGCAGCCCGCCACCGGCGACCCAGTTGCCGAAATCGTGGTCGTAGAAGGCACGCACGCCATAAAGCGCACCCTCTTCGCTGTCATCGGCGGGGCCATCCGCATCGGCGCTGCCATAGCCGAGCTGCACACCGACCGAGGGGCCGGTCCAGTCACCGGTGGCCGGCGTTGTGACCGGCACCACAGGCGCGGCGGGCGCGGGCTCCGGCGCGGCCTGGTCGAGCGAGCCGGCAAAGGCGGGGGTGGCGAGGAAGGGCACGAGAATAAGCGGTTTGAAGGTCATTGTCGTCTGCTCCTGTCATTGTGCGGGGTGAGTGGCTCCCGCGACTGAGGAGGTAACGATGGGGAGGGCGGATCGCTCCACACGGGGCGATCACATCATTTTGCTGTTGCGGAACTGCGACGGATTTGCGGGTTTTTCGCTGTGTCGGCAAAGGCTTGCCGGCCTGTGATCGGGCGTTGGCGGGGTTTGGCCCGGCGCCGCCACGTCAATGGAACCACAGGCCGCCGGCGGCAGCCCGCCGCCCTTTGCGCGCGGTATCGGCGGGGCTTTGCTGTCTTTCCCGTTGCGGGCGGCGGGGCGTTTGACGTGGGCGCGGGACTGCATAGCTCTTGAGGCGAAGGTGCGGGATGATCCCGTGCTCGACCACAGACAGCCGGGATCCCCCGGAAGGAGAGCTTATGAAACTGAACGGCACCCTGCTCAAATCCACGATCATCGCCGCCCTGATCGCCGCGCCGGTGGCGCCGGTCATGGCCCAGACCGCCGAAACCGCCCCCGAGGCTCCGGCGGCGACCGCACCGGCGGCGGATTTCTCCGAGGACCAGCTCAGCTCCTTCGTCGATGCGGCGTTGCAGGTTCAGGAGGTGCAGAAGGATTACATGACGCAGATCGAGGCCGCGGCTGCCGAGGATGAGAAAAAGGCGCTGATCCAGGAGGCCAATACCGAGATGACGGCGGCGGTCGAGGAGACCGAAGGTATGGACGTGACGACCTACAACCGCATCGGCCAGGCCGCCCAGAGCGACCCGGAGCTCAACGAGCGGATCCTCGCGATGGTGGAGACCCGCCAGCGCGGCGAGCGGATGATGACGGAGTGAGGTTTGAGTATGTGACGTGGGCCGCCCCGGGAGGGGCGGTCTTTTTGTATGGCGCCTGTCGGAGGGGGGGCAAACCGAACCACAAATTCGACGATACGCTACTTTGACAGGTCGAAAACGTTGGCGCAGATGTGATATCAAGAGATTTTTGGGCTTTGGCCGGTGTAGGATTGCCTTTTGAGGGTATCCATGTAGTTGTTGTGAAAAGCCGATGAGGACGAAACTATGTCGCAGGAACAGTCTGCCGATTGGGACATTGAAAAAACTGAAGAAGATTATGAACAGGAAGAGACACCTGAGCTGGAGTTTGAAATACTTAACTACCCAGCCGACACTACTCTGAAGGGGTATAAGCAGCAACTTGATGATGGTCTTCTTAAGGTGCCGGATTTTCAAAGACAATTTGTTTGGGATCAAGTAAAGGCATCTAAGTTGATTGAATCTTTTTTGATTGGATTGCCGGTTCCGGGTGTCTTTTTGTATAAACCTCGGGCGGGCAAGGGATATCAAGTTATTGATGGTCACCAGCGTATTACATCGGTTACCGCTTATTTGTCTGGAGTTATGGGTGAGAATAAATTTCGGCTTAAGGGGGTCTCGGCTCGGTGGAATGGGAAATCTTTTGATGACTTGAGTGAATCAGATCAATTCAAGCTTGAGCAGGCGGTGATGAGGGCGACTATTATTCAGCAGCTGGATCCTTTGGATGATAGAAGTATCTACCTGATTTTTGAGAGATTGAATACAGGAGGTATGAACTTAAACCCGATGGAGGTTCGCCGATGTGTCTATCATGGTAAGTTCATTTCTTTCTTGGATGAGATGAACGAGTCGACTGAGTGGCGAAAAATTCTTGCGCGTCCCAAGCCAGACAAGAGGTTTAGGGATGTTGAGCTTCTTCTTCGTGTTCTTGCTCTATCAGATTCATGGCTGGAGTATGAAAAGCCAATGAAGGGTTTTTTGAGTAACTATACCGCGAAAATGAAGGATTCCGATAATCTCGATGTGCTGCGGAATCAGTTCTTACATGCGTGTAGGGCAGTTTTAAATGTCAAGCCAGAAAAGCCATTTCATCTTAGAGGGAAGCTAAACTATGGCGCTCTAGATGCAGTTCTTTGCTCGTTAGTAAATTCTGGAGGAAATCCGTCTGAAGATTCTCTTGATATGCTCTTTTCTGACACAGGATTTGTGGCGGCGACATCTGCAAATACGAGCGACCGCCACGAAGTTCATACTAGAATCGAAAAAGCCGATGAGTTCCTGACTTGATCAGGTATTTTTAAGATGCTTATCAAGTCGAGAGCTGTGTTAGAGCTTGTAGATGAGATTGTTGATCGAGCTGACCGCGCGAACCCTGGTGATCGTGCGTTTCTTGAGCAGGCTCTTTCTGGCTATGTTTCTGCGATGGTGTATTCTGAGGTTGAAAAAAAGGTTGAGGCGATTTTATCCGATCGATTCGGAGGAATAGGCGACCGAAAAGTGTCTCACTTTATTTCTCAAACATACGGGAAAAATCAAGGGAGAATAAAGAAGTCAGATATTGCTGATTTGGCGAAGAGATTTGGTGAGGAGTGTAAGGAGCTGTTCAATTCGTCTGTGCCGGATCAATATGCAACATATTATTCTAATTTACTTACATGCCGTCATAATTTGGCTCATGGGGAGCCAGAGGCAACGACACTAATGACCGCACGCCAAGGTATCGACGCGGCTGAGCTGTTTTTGGAGAAGTTCGAATTGTCAATTAGGTGAGGGATTCCTTTAATATGCAGATGGGCAAGTGGTTGCCTGCTTCGCGTCGTTAACATTTTTAACCTAAGATGTTCACTTTCTAAAGTATGCCTAATCTTGATTTGGTGGCGGTGGATATTTTCTAGCGCGATGTGCGTCTCACAAGAGATGCCCTCGTTGGAATAGAAAAAGAACCGGAACCCGTCATGGCGAAAGGCCGCCGGCATGGCGGAAGCTTAGCGCGCCTTGCCGGGCCTGTCATCCACGGAGAGGGAGAGGTCCCGGCGCGGGGGCCGGGACGGGTGGGGAGTGCGGTGGGGGTGTGCGCCCCTCAGCCGTGCGGGCACGCGGGATTTGGCATAGCCAAACCCGCTGTCGCCCGCGCGCCCTCCAGATGGACTTAGCTGTCCATCTTGAGGGCGGAAATAAACGCTTCCTGCGGGATGTCGACCTTGCCGAACTGGCGCATCTTCTTCTTGCCGGCCTTCTGCTTCTCCAGCAGCTTCTTCTTCCGCGACGCATCCCCGCCATAACACTTCGCCGTCACGTCCTTGCGCAGCGCCGAGAGCGTCTCGCGCGCGATCACCTTGCCGCCGATGGCCGCCTGGATCGGGATCTTGAACATGTGGCGCGGGATCAGGTCCTTGAGCTTCTCGCACATCGCCCGGCCACGCATCTCGGCGCGGTCGCGATGCACCATCATCGACAGCGCATCCACCGGCTCATCATTCACCAGCACCTGCATCTTCACGAGATTGTCCTCGCGATAGCCGATCCACTGGTAATCGAAGCTGGCATAGCCCTTGGTCACCGATTTCAGCCGGTCGTAGAAATCGAACACCACCTCGTTGAGCGGCAGGTCATAAACCACCATGGCGCGGTTGCCCGCATAGGTCAGGTCGAGCTGGATGCCGCGCCGGTCCTGGCAGAGCTTCAGCACATCGCCGAGATAGTCGTCGGGCACCAGGATCGTCGCCTTGATCCGCGGCTCCTCCACATGCGCCACCTTCGACATGTCGGGCATGTCGGCGGGGTTGTGCAGCTCGATCAGCTCGCCGTCCTTCATGAAGACATTGTAGATGACCGAGGGCGCGGTGGTGATCAGGTCGATATTGTATTCGCGCTCCAGCCGGTCGCGGATCACCTCGAGATGCAGGAGCCCGAGGAAACCGCAGCGGAAGCCGAAGCCGAGCGCGGCGGAGGTCTCCATCTCGAAGCTGAAGGAGGCGTCGTTGAGCGCCAGCTTCTCAATGGCGTCGCGCAGATCCTCGAACTGGGCGGAATCCACCGGGAAGAGCCCGCAGAACACCACCGGCACCGAAGGCTTGAAGCCGGGCAGGGGCGACTCGCAGCCCTTCTTCTCATGGGTGATCGTGTCACCCACCTTGGTGTCGCGCACCTGCTTGATCTGCGCGGTGAGAAAGCCGATCTCGCCGGGGCCGAGCTCGTCGACAGTCTGCATCGCCGGGCGGAAGACGCCGATGCGGTCGACCGGGTATTTCGCCCCGGTCTGCATCATCTTGATCTGGTCGCCCTTTTTCAGCACGCCGTCCATGATCCGCACCAGCACGACCACGCCGAGATAGGGGTCGTACCACGAATCCACCAGCATCGCCTTGAGCGGCGCGTCGCGGTCGCCCTTGGGGGCGGGCAGGCGGTGGATGATCGCCTCCAGCGTCTCCTTGATGCCGATGCCGGACTTGGCCGAGACCAGCAGCGCCTCGGAGGCGTCGATGCCGATCACGTCCTCGATCTGTTCCTTGACGCGCTCGGGTTCCGAGGCGGGCAGGTCGATCTTGTTCAGCACCGGGACGATCTCGTGATCGGCGTCGATGGCCTGATAGACATTGGCCAGCGTCTGCGCCTCGACGCCCTGCGTGCTGTCCACCACCAGAAGCGAGCCCTCGACCGCGCGCATCGAGCGCGAGACCTCGTAGGCAAAGTCCACATGGCCGGGCGTGTCGATGAGGTTCAGCACGTATTTTTCGCCGTCCTCGGCGATGTACTCGATGCGGACGGTGTTGGCCTTGATGGTGATGCCGCGTTCGCGCTCGATGTCCATGGCATCGAGCAACTGCTCCTTCATCTCCCGCTCGGTGACGGTGTTGGTGGATTGGATCAGCCGGTCGGCCAGGGTGGATTTCCCGTGGTCGATATGGGCAACGATGGAGAAGTTGCGGATATGCGCGAGGTCGGTCATGATTTCGTGGATATGATGGGGTTTGCGGGTTCGGTCAAGGTGCTGTGTGAGATGGGGCGCGGGTAGGCGTGGAGTTTAGGGGCGACGACGAATTCGAGGCGTGGCTGAAGACGCAGCCGCAAGAGATCTGCGTCATGATCGCGACGCGGGCGGCGATGCGGGTCTGGTGGGCGATCGCCTGGCTTCCGGACGGCAACAGCCTCACCGATGCGCATCGAAGACTTGCGCTCTTGACAGGACGTGCGATGCTGATTTCGGGGGTTGCGGCTGCTTCGCCACCCCCCGAAATCAAAAAGGTCGCCGCCGTCGCCGCCCACGCCGCCGCCCGCTCCTCCGCCTTCACCTTCGTCGCCGACGCCGCCCGCTCCGCTGCCCGCTCCTCCGCCTTCGCCGCCCACGCCGCCGCCGCCGACGCCGTGGGCGCCGCCGACGCCGCCTTCGCCGCCCACGCCGCCCACGCCGCCGCCGCCGACGCCGTGGGCGACGCCGCCGCCGACGCCGCCCACGCCGTGGGCGCCGCCGCCGCCGACGCCCACGCCGTGGGCGACGCCGCCGCCGCCGCCGTCCGCTCTGCCGTCCATAGTGACGCGGATCATTCCTTGGAGGCGTTGAGGACGAGGCTGCTTTGGGGCGACAAACGTCCCGACTTTCTGTCCGACATCCTGAAACAATCCAGACCGTTCTCGGCGCTCGATGCGGATTTTGATTTCTGGATCCGCTGGTACGAGGCCGCCGACCGCGGCGAACCGCTCGATTTCGATCTGCAATACCGCATCGCCACCGAGATCCCCGATGAGATCTGGACCGGGGAGGATGCTCCGCGTCGGGTGGCTGAGTGGATCCGCGAGATTGAGAGAAGCCAGAAGTCTTCGATCACTCCGCCGCTTGTCAGGCGCGAAAGCGGTCAATGGGATGTCGGGGATGATGTCATTATTCCACAAAGCGCGCTCGATTTTGCGTGTGGGCAGGTGGAGATTTCGCTGGATTCCGCGATTGCATCTTCTGGTGGGAATGGACTTCAGCACAGCTCATTCGAGGCGATTTTGCTCCGTCGGGCGCTGGGGCCTCACCGTGCAGAGCCGAGTCTTGTCGCTGTCTCGTTCTGGAATGCCTGTATGAGTCTTCAACGTAAGATCGGCGATGAATACCCGGAAGACGGTGCATTGATCGCGCTGAATAATGTTCTTTACACTTCGGTCGAGGAGATCTGCGGGGAAAGCGATGTGGTTCGCGCTCGGATCGCACGACTGGCTGCGCTTGAGACGCGGCGATACCCGACAGCGCAGGAACGCGCGGATCTGCGTCAGTTGCCCGGAGTGCTTGAGAAAAACGCTCCGCTCACACCACGTGCAAAAGCGGAGATAGAAGAAGCTGTCGAGATTGTCGTAGAGGCCGAAAAGCCGCCGCGTGCATGGCGCGCGGTGCTTGTCAATCGGGTAACGGTGCTCGGACGCTGGCTGGATCAAGGGCAGAAGGCAGACAAGGCTGCAAAGTGGTTGCTCGATCTGGGGAGGCGGATTGCCGGTTGGTTCTTTGACGAGGGCGAGCCGCCGACCTGACCGGAGATCACAGTGCTTGCCGCCGCCCAGCTGACACTCTGGTGAATTGAACCCCGCCGCGTTTTGGGGCATTTTGTGTCAAAACCTCCCCACAGAGCAGGGCGCAAAGCCCTCGAGGGGACGAGCAGGCGCAAGGATGGCAGGCGGATGAGAGCGATTTCCTTTGTAGTGGTGCTGGCCGTGGTCGCGGGATGCGGCGGCGGCGGCTCGCGCAGCGATTACCGGGTGACGCGCATGGCGAGCGGGCCGATCAGCGATGCCTGTATCTCGTCCGACCGCAAGGCGCGCAGCCCGCAGCTCTGCGGCTGCATCCAGGCCGCCGCCAATGTCGAACTGAGCAATGGCGATCAGCGCATGGCCGTGGGGTTCTACCGCGATCCGCATCGCGCGCAGGAGATCCGCCAGTCCGACCGCGCCAGCCACGAGGCCTTCTGGAAGCGCTACAGCGCCTTCGTCGACCGCGCCGAGCGTATGTGCAAGGGCGTCTGAGCCCCGCACGGCGCGGGCGGGTCTGCCGCCTGCGCGCTTGACCCCGACCGCGCGGAGTTTCACAAAAGGTGAAAGTCGCCCCTCTGACACGGGCGGCGCGGCGGAGGATGGCCATGCTGATGAAAGGGGTGACCCTGCGCGGGCTCGAAGTGTTCGAGGCGCTGGCCGCGAGCGGCTCGGTGGCACAGGCCGCCGACCTGACCGGGCTCAGCCAGCCCGCCGTCAGCCAGCAGATGCGCAATCTCGAGGCGGCGCTGGGGGCGGAGCTGGTCGATCACGGCCGCCGGCCGATGCAGCTCACCCCCGCCGGGCGCTCCTTCCTGATGCGCACCCAGAGCGTGCTGGGCCAGTTGCGGCTGGCGCAGAACGAGCTGACGGTGATGGATCTCACCCATCTCAGCACGCTGAACCTTGGCGTGATCGACGATTTCGACAACGATCTGACGCCGCAGCTCGTGACGATTCTGGCCGAGAACATGACCCGCTGCCGCTTCAAGCTGGTCACCGCGCCGAGCCACGAGATCGCCCAGGCGATGCGCGAGCGCAAGCTGCATATCGCCATCGCGGCAAGCTCCGGCGCGGTGCTGGACGGGGTGGTGGAATACCCGCTGGTGCGCGATCCCTTCATGCTGGTCTGCGCGCGCGGCGCGCTGGCCGAGGCGGGCGGGGCAGAGGCGCTGATGCGCGCGCTGCCGATGCTGCGCTATGACCGCGAGCAGCTCATCGGGCGGCAGATCGAGGCACATCTGGCGCGGCAGCAGCTGGAATTCCCCGAACGCTTCGAGATCGGCGCGCATCTGTCGCTGATGACGCTGGTGGCGCGCGGGGTGGGCTGGGGCATCACCACGCCGCTGGGCTATATGCGCGCGGGCCGTCTGCATGACCGGATGGAGGCGCATCCCCTGCCGGTGCAGCCTTTTGCGCGCACGATCTCGCTGTTTGCGGCTTCGGACTGGAGCGACCGGGTGCCGCGCGATGTGGCGCGCACCATGCGCAAGCTGGTCTCGGAACTGGTCATCGACCCGGCGCTGCGCCAGCTTCCCTGGCTCGAAGGCGAGCTGCGGGTTTTGGCGGGCGAGTAGCGCCCAGTTTCGGAAATCGTGAAACTGTCAGCGCTCGGCGGCGAGGCAGGCGCGCACCGCCGCCTCGAATTCGCGCGGCTTTTCCGCGTGCAGCCAGTGCCCCGCGCCGGGGATCTTGGCAAAGCGCGCGGCGGGAAACAGCGTCAGGATCCGCTCGCGGTATTCGCGTTTGACGTAGTCGCTCTCGGCGCCGGAGAGGAACAGGGTGGGGCCGTCGAACCGGCCGTCGATCTCGGGGAAGGAGAGGATCTTGGGCATTTCCCTGGCCAGCAGGTCGAGATTGAGTTTCCAGCGCTTCTCCTTGACGTCGAGCGACTGGGTGAAGAAGGCCTGAAGCGTCGGGTCGGGTACGGTGCGGGCGAGCTGCTCGCTGGCATCCGAGCGTTTCTCGACCCGCGACAGATCGACCGCGCGCATGGCATCGACATATTGCATCTGCGAATGCTCGTAGGTCACCGGCGCGATATCGGCGAGGATCAGCCGGCCCACCATCTCGGGCCGGGTCAGCGCCAGCACCATCGCCGCCTTGCCGCCCATGGAATGGCCGAGCACGTCGGCGCGCCCGCCATGGGCGTCGATCACCTCGGCGAGATCCGCCGCCATGTCGGGATAGCTGTGTGTCTCGGTCCAGGCCGACTCGCCATGATTGCGCTGGTCGACGGCGATGACCTGGCGCTCGTCGGACAGCCGCTTGGCGATCACGCCCCAGTTGCGGGCGGAGCCGAAGAGGCCGTGGACGATGAGAAGCGGCGGTTCGGCACCGGGCGTGCCATGCAGGATCGTGTTCAGCATGGGCTCTGTCTAGGAGATGCGCGCGGCGAAGGGAATGGGGCAGGGCGCTCCCGTCGCGGTTTTTGCGCCGGCGTGCGCGAGGGGCTTGCATCGGGCGCGGATTTGCGCAGATCTGGCGGGCATGGCGATGATGGTGGATCCGGAGATCGGCGGCGCGGTGACGCGGCTGGAGCGGCTTTTCGAGGAAAAGCTGTCGCTGCGCCGTGGCGGGTTCGAGACCCGCGCGGCCCGCGCCCGCCGGGCGCTGCCGCGCGCGCTGCGCGGCGATCTGGCGAAGGTGGTCGAGGCGCGCCGCATGGCCGGGCATCCGCGTCTGGCGCGGATGATCGACGCCACCGCCGTCGGGGCCGCGGCGGAGCGGGTCGAGGCGCATCTCAAGCGCATCGACGTGGCGGACCGGCGGCGCGGCAGGCGGCTGTCGCTGCTCGCTGCGGTGATGCTGAACCTGCTGCTGGTCTTTGCGCTGCTGATGGGGCTGCTGCTCTGGCGCGGCTATCTCTGAGGCCGCTATCCCAGCTTCTTCAAAAGCCGCAGCAGCGTCTCCCGCTCGCGTTCGCGCAAAGGCGCCAGCGTTTCGGCGCTGACCTCGATCGCCGCCTCCACCGCCTCGTCGATCAGCGTCACGCCCTCTGCCGTCAGCGAGACCAGATGCCGCCGCCGGTCGTCCGGGTCGGGGGCGGTGCTGAGCAGCCCGCGCGCGATCAGCCGGTCGACCACGCCCTTGGTCGTCGCCCCGTCCATCGCCACCGAGCGGCCCAGCCGGTTCTGCGACATCGGGCCGTCCTCGGCCAGCCGGTGCATCACCGAGAACTGCGTCGGCGTCAGCTTGCCCGGCACCAGCTCGGCAAAAAGCGTGGAATTGCGCTGATAGGCCTTGCGCAACAGGAATCCGATCTGTTCGTCCAGCAGATAGCCGTGTTCGGCGCTGGTGCGGGCTTTGCGGATATCGTCCAAAGGCAAGGCTCTCCTTTTCCGGGGAACGGACGTAACGTCATTTCCTGCGAAAGGCAATGCGGCATCGCCAGTGCCGCCTTGCGGGCAGAGCGCGGCCCGCGCCCTTTCATCTTTCTCCCAAATACTCCGACACAGCCCCGTGGCCGGGCGATGCCGCCGGGCTGTCAGACCGACAGATAGGCATCGCGGATCTCCGGATGCGCCTCCAGCTCGGCGAAACTGCCGTCGAACTTCTTCTCCCCGCCCTCGATGATGATCGCGCGATCCGCCACCGCACGGGCGAAATGCAGGTTCTGCTCGGAGATCATCACCGTCAGCCCCTCTTGCTTCAGCGTCTTGATGGTCTCGGCCATCTGCTCGACGATCACCGGCGCGATGCCCTCCGAAGGCTCGTCGAGCAGCAGCAGCGCCGGGTTGCCCATCAGCGTGCGCGCGATGGTCAGCATCTGCTGCTCGCCGCCCGACATGTGCTTGCCCCGGTTGGCGCGGCGCTCGTAGAGGTTGGGGAAGATCTCGAAAAGCTGCTCCTGGGTCCAGAACGGCGCGTCCTCGCGCTTTGGCTGGCGACCGACCTCAAGGTTTTCCAAGACCGTGAGATCGGTGAAGATGCGCCGGTCCTCGGGCACGTAGCCGATGCCGCATTTTGCGACGCGGAAGGCGGGCTCGCCCACCAGATCGCGGCCCTGAAACGTCACCTGTCCCTGACGCGGGCGCACAAGCTGCATCACCGATTTCATCGTGGTGGATTTGCCGGCGCCATTGCGGCCCAGAAGCGCGACCACCTCGCCGCGCCGCACCTCGAAGCTGAGATCGTTGAGGATATGCGCCTTGCCGTAATAGCTGTGGATGCGCTCGACGCTAAGCATTTGCGTCCTCCTTGAAGAGCGTGCCGCCGCCCAGATAGACCTCTTGCACCTGCGGGTTGTTGCGCACCTCGGTCGCAGAGCCGTCGGCGATCAGCTCGCCCCGGTTCAGCACCATGATGTGATGGGCATGGGCAAAGACCACGTCCATGTCATGCTCGGTAAAGAGCACCGAGACGCCCTGATCCCGCACGATATCGGCCACGAGCTGCATGAGTTCGATCCGCGCCGAGGGCGCCATGCCCGCCGTGGGCTCGTCCATCAGCAAGAGCCGCGGGCGGTGACAGAGCGCAATCGCCAGCTCCAGCCGCTTGAGATCGCCATAGGCCAGCACCGAACAGGGCCGGTCGGCCTGATCGGCCATCGACACCGTGTCGAGAAAGCCCATCGCCTCGTCGCGGTAGAGCTTCCAGGCGCGCGGCGCGATGGAAAAGATCCGCTTGTGGTGGCTCATCAGCGCCATCTGCACATTCTCGATCACGCTCATCGACTGATAGGTGCCGGTGATCTGGAAGGTACGCCCGACGCCGCGCCGCCAGATCTCGCGCGGGCGCTTGCCGGTGATGCGCTCGCCGTCGAGATAGACTTCCCCGGCGGTGGGTCTGAGCTGCCCCATGAGCATGTTGAAACAGGTGGACTTGCCGGCGCCATTGGGGCCGATCAGCGCCTTCAGCTCGCCCTTTGCCACGGCGAAGGACACATCGTTGACAGCGAGAAAGCCGTCATAGCTTTTCTTGAGGTTCTCGACACGCAGGATCTCGGACATCAGACCGCCTCCTCATCGCTATGGCGCAGGCGCCGCCAGAGCGTGCGCAGCGTGCCGACGATGCCTTCGGGCATCACGATCACCACCGCGATGATCACCAGCCCCAGCAGCAGCCGCCAGTATTCCAGCCGCACCAGCCAGTCCTCGACCACGGTCATGAAGCTGGCGCCCACGACGCCCCCCGCCAGCGTCTTCACCCCGCCGAGAAACACCACGATCAGCGCGTCGAAGCTCTTGGCGATCTCCAGCTCCGTCGGGAAGACCGAGCCCTTGGAAAAGACGAAGATCCCGCCCGCAAGCCCCGCCATGGCGCCCGCCAGCGCGAAGGCCGCGAATTGCACGCGCTTGACGTCGATGCCGGTGGCCTCGGCCTGGCGCGGGCTGTCGCGCCCGGCGCGCAGCGCATAGCCGAAGGGTGCGTGGATGACATGGCGCAGGACGAGAATTCCGCCGATGCCGAAGGCCAGCGCGAAATAGTAATAGGCTATGTCGCCCGAGAGCCACTCGGCGGGCCAGATATTGACCAGCCCGTCATCGCCACGGGTGACCGAGCGCCACTGGAAGGCGAGGCTCCAGACGAGCTGCGAAAAGGCCAGCGTCAGCATGGCGAAATAGACGCCGGTGAGGCGGATGCAGAACCAGCCGATCCCCAGCGCCAGCAGCCCGGCGGCGAGCGGCGCGAAGAGAAAGGCGAGCTCCATCGGCGTGCCGGTGTGATAGACCAGCAGCGCCGCTGCATAGGCGCCGCCGCCGAAAAACGCCGCATGGCCAAAGCTGACCAGCCCGCCGGAGCCGAGGATGAAATGCAGACTGGCGGCGAAAAGCGCAAAGACCACCATGTCGACCACCAGCGTCAGCACGAAGGGCTCGGCAAAGACGGGCAGCAGCGCCAGCAGGGCGAGCAGCACCGCGACCAGTGCCATGCCCTTGCGCCCGTAGGGGCGGATCGGGGTTTCCGGCGCGCCGACCTGACCATGTTCGCCCGCCACCTCCTCGCGGCCCAGAAGCCCGTAGGGGCGCACGATCAGCACCACCGCCATGACCACATACATCAGCACCAGCGTCGATTGCGGCAGGTAGGTGACACCGAACACGTTCAGCACCGAGATCAGCACCGAGGCGATGAAGGCCCCGGGCAGGGAGCCCATGCCGCCGATGACCACCACGACAAAGACCGCGCCGATGATATTGAAATCCATCAGCAGATCGGCGCCGCCCTTGGGCAGTTGCAGCGCGCCGCCAAGCCCGGCCAGCGCCGAGCCGAGCGCAAAGACCCCGGTGAAGAGCCAGGCCTGATTGACGCCGAGCGCGCCGACCATCTCGCGGTCCTGCGTGGCGGCGCGTACCAGCACGCCCAGCCTTGTGCGGGCGATGAGATACCAGAGCGCGAAGAGGATGACCGGCGTGATGGCGATCAGCACGATATCGTATTTCGGCACCGGCTCGTCAAAGATCCGCCAGACGCCGCGCAGGCCGGGGGCGCGGGGGCCAAGACGGTCTTCGGCGCCCCAGATCATCAGCGCCAGATCCTGGATGACGAGGATCACCCCGAAGGTGGCGACAAGCTGGAACAGCTCCGGCGCGCGGTAGATCGGGCGCAGCACCACCATCTCGACCACGGCGCCGATGAGGCCCACCGCAAGTCCGGTGAGCAGGATGGCGCCCCAGAACCCGACATGGCCGGGCAGCAGATCCATCAGCACGACACCGATGAAGGCGCCGAGCATGTAGAAGGAGCCATGCGCGAAATTCACGATCCGGGTGACGCCGAAGATCAGCGACAGGCCGGAGGCCACGAGGAACAGCGCGGCGGCATTGGCAAGCCCGGTGAGGAACTGGGCGAAGAAGAAGGCCATGACGGTCCTCTGGCTGGTATCGGGAGAGAGGCTTGCGGGGCCGCCGCGCGGGCGGCTCCGGTGGAGGCCCGGGTCAGGCCCGGGGCGGGGGGCATCGGTCGGAGCCGTCCCAACCCGCCCCGGACGTGGTCCGGGGCCTCATGGCTGGGCCGGGCTCATTCCGCCGGGCGCATCTCCATGATCTCCTCGTCGGAGGGCATGTAGGGCGCGGGGTCGTTATAGGTCCAGTCGACCATCACGCCCTTGCCGTCCTCCACCGCCGTGGTGCCGGTCCAGGCGCCCAGCGTCGACTGGTTGTCGATCTCGCGGTAATGCAGCGTGCCGATGGGCGTGCCCTCGACCTCAAGCCCTTCGAAGGCCATCCGCAGCGCCTCGGTATCGGTGGCGCCGGCCTTGGTGATGGCGGCGGCGATGCTCTGCGCGGTCATGTAGCCCACCAGCGAGCCGATTTTCGGCGTCTCGCCGGTGAAGTCCTCATAGGCATCGACAAAGGTCTTGCCCGGCGTGCCGTCCTCGAACCCGTACCAGGGGAAGCCGGTGACGAACCAGCCTTCAGGCGCCTCGTCCTCCAGCGGTTCGAGATATTCCGGCTCGCCGGTCAGCAGCCCATAGACAGGACGGCCTTCGAAGAGCCCCCGGTCGGTGCCCTGACGCACGAATTTGGCGAGGTCGGTGCCGAAGGTGACGTTGTAGATCGCATCGGGCTTGGCGCGTTCGATGGCCTGCACCTCGGCGCCGGCGTCGATCTTGAACAGCGCCGGCCATTGCTCGGCGACAAATTCCACCTCGGGTTTCAGCATCTTGAGGTTGGTCTTGAAGGCCTCGACCGCATCGGTGCCATAGGCATAGTTCGGCGCGATGGTGGCGTATTTGATTGCGTCGGTCTTGGCGGCCTCCTCGGCCAGCATGGCGGCCTGCACCCAGGTCGAGACGCGCAGGCGGAAGGTATAGGGGTTGCCGGATGTCCACACCAGCGTGTCGGCCAGCGGCTCGGCGGCGAGGTAGAGATATTTCTTCTCGTTGGCGAAGCTCGACAGCGCCAGCCCGACATTCGAAAGGATCGAGCCGGTGAACATCACCGCGCCGTCGCGGGTCATCAGCTCTTCGGCGATCTTCACCGCCTCGGCCGGGTCGCCCTGATCGTCGCGGAAGATGAATTCCAGATCCTTGCCCAGCACGCCGCCATCGGCGTTGATCTCGCTCAGCGCCAGTTCGATGCCCTTCCTGTAGGGCTCGGCAAAGGCGGCGAGGCGCTTGTAATGGTTGATCTCGCCGACCTTGATCGTCTCCTGCGCAAAAGCTGTGGCAGGGGTCAGGGCAAGGGCGGCGGCCGTGGCCAGCACGGTGCGTCTCATCAGGTTCATCGCGTGTCACTCTCCTGTTGGCTGAGGGGCGCTGCGGCCCCCGATGTGATCCGGTCTTTGCGCCGGGTGTCTGGATCTGCAATCGCCGCCGGGCGGGCGGCGACGCGGGCCGGGAACGGTCTGTCGTCTCGAGATTGGGGGATTGTTACCGGACAGGCAAGACGGGCCGGACCCGAAGGCGCCCCTCCGGCCTGTCGCGGAGCGCTATGCGGCGCGGTCAGGGTCATCGCAACCCGTCCTCGCCCGTCACCTCGCGATGCTGCAAGCCGCCGACGCGGGGCAGCGGGCGGCCGGTCTGCTGCAACGCCACCGCCACAACGATCTCGCGCGGGCGCGGGACGTCGGCGATGCGCAGGCGCATGCCGTCGAAATGACTGCGCACATAGGCGGCATCCTTGTGGCCCAGCGGAATGTCGAGACTCTCGCCTGCACGCCCGATGGCCTTGGAGGAGGGCACCAGCGCCTTGCCGCCGCCGATCACCGCGCGCAGCGGCGCGCCGAGCCTGGGGTGCAGGAGTGCTGCGGCGTGTTCCAACTCGCCCAGCTCGCCCACCAGCGCGGCCTTGCCATAGCCCTCGACCGCCTGCGCGCCGCAGCCGAGCGCCGCCAGCGCTTCCTCGCCCAGCAAGGTTCCAAGCGCGGCGCCGGTCTCGATCAGTTCCGACAGGTCGTCCTCGTAGCGCCCGGCAAAGGGATTTTCGATCACCGCCGCCGCGAGCGCCCGGCGGGCGGGCGGCGTGACCGTCCGGCCCATCTCCGAGCGGGTCTCCTCGACCTGCGTGATGATCTTGCGCAGCTTCACCGCAACCCGTCCTCGCCCTTGACGTCTTCTTTCGTCAGACCGCCCATGCGGGCGTGGATGCGCCCGCCGGTGGTCATCACCAGCACCAGCACGATCTCGTCCGGGCGCGGCGCGTCGGGAATACCCACCTCCACCGCATCGTAATGCGAGCGCACGTAAGAGGCGTTGGTATGGGTCACCGGCACGTCGAGCCGCGTGCCCGCCGCGCCGACCTTCTTGGCCGAGGGCACGATGGCCTTGCTCTTCTCGATGGCGTCGCGCATCGCGTAGCCGCCCGGCACATGCCAGAGCGCGCCATGCTCGATCTCGCCGTTCACGCCGACAATGGCGCCCTTGCCATAGCCCTCGACCGCCGCCGCATCGCCGCCAAGCGCGTCGATGAGCTGCTGCGCCATCTGCGCCCCCAGCGGTTCGAGGTCTTTCATGAAGGGGGCGATGTCGTCCACATAGCGCCCGGCATAGGGGTTCTCGATCACCGCCAGCGCGGCGGCGCGTTTTTGCGGCGTTTCGGGGGCGGGGCCGCCCTCGTGATAGACGGTTTCGACCTGGACCAGCGTCTTGCGGATCTTGACCTCAGGCATGGGCGGGCTCCTCCTTGGCAATGGCGGTGCCGAGGGCCACCCGCTCGCCCGCCAGCGCAAGGCAGGCGGCGCGGATCAGGCCCCGGCGGATATAGTCTTCGGCCAGCACGCGGCCCGCGTCCAGCGCGCGCCGCGCCTCGCGGGCGGTGAGCGCGCCCACGCCGGTGGTCACAGGCCGGTCGCCCAGATCGCTGTCGGGGGCGAGGGTGCTTGCGGGCATCCGGGTGATGGCGGGGTGGCCGGGCAGGTCCACCACGTTGGCGATCAGCGTGGCGGCGGCATCGGCCCGCGCGGCGTCGGGCGCCAGCACGGTGACCGCGTCGGCAATGCCCAGCGAGTGCGAACGCCCGCGCCAGCCGCTGGTAGCCACGCCGCCGATGCCATCGCCGGGCGCGATGCTGGCGCGGGCGCCGGGCGCGCCGGTCTGCGGGTCTTCGCAGATCGCCAGCCGCAGCGGCGCGGATCCGGTCCAGAGCGCGATGTCGCCACCATTGTTCACGTGCGCGCGGGCGAGTCCGTGACCGGGCACCAGCGTCGCCGCCAGGATATGATCGGCCACCGATCCCGCCACTGCCGCCATCGGTGTCACGAAGGCGGGCGCGAAGAGATCGGTGGCGCTCTGCATCCGCAGCGCCACGGCGCCACGCGGCGCGGGACCATGCGCCGCGCGCAGCCGGGGCAGCTCGGCGCAGAGATCGTGGAGCACCGGTTCAAAGGCCTCATGCGCGCGCCGCAGGGCGGCTTTGGCCGCGCTTTCGGGGCCTTCTGCCGTCACGATCACGTCGATCGGGCCATGGGTCAGCCGCATCCGCCCGTCACGGGCCATCCGCACGATGGGGGCCTCGCGAAAGCTCATTTTGCGGGCTCCCGGCTGACAGGCCAGGGGCTGCCCGATTTGCGAGTCTCGGCGCGGCGGCCCGAGAGCCGGTGATCGCTCTGCCGCCCGGTGACGCCCTTCAGCGCCTCCTCCAGCGGCATCACATAGTCCATATGCCCGCCAAGCGCCTGATAATCCTCGCGCCGCATGGTGAACTCGATGGGTGCCACAAGCGCCGGGGTGGGCACGTAGCCAAAGGCGTTTTTCGGCATCTGCGTCACGTCCGACATGAAGGTGATGCCGCCGCCGGGCCAGATCATCACCGGCGCGCCGCCGCAGGTCACCCGGGTCAGCCGCGACTGCACCGAGCGCGTGAGGCTCACCGGGTTCTCGGTCACGCCCGAGCGCAGCGAGCCGCCGGCGCCCGCCATGAACAGCACCGAGGCGAGCGACGGCTCGCAATTATCCTCGATCCGCCGGACCGAAGGCAGCAGCCGCTCGGGCATCTCTTTCTCGACCGGCACGAGATCCTCGTTCAGCTCGAAATAGGCGGCGTGCTCGCCGGTGGTCGAGACCATGAGCAGCGACAGTCCGGGCCAGGCGATGCCGGGTTTCCACGCGCCGAGAATCTCCAGCGGATCGGAGAGATCGGTGCCGCCCCAGCCGGTGCCGGGCTCGGCCACCTGGAAATAGCGCCCCGGCGTCGAGCGCCGCCCGTTGATCTTGATCCCGGTGGCGGGCCAGCCGATGACCTTGCCCGCCTGATGTTCCGACATCACGCCGGTGATATGATCGTCGACCACGACAACCTCGTCGACCAGCCCCTGCCACTGCGCCGCGAACATGCCCACCGTGGCCGAGCCGCAGCCGACGCGCATGCGCTCCTCGCGCTGGCCATTGACCACAGGCGCCTGTCCGGCGGCGATCTCCAGCTCGGCGCCATTGTCGATGCTCAGCGCGACGCTTTCGCCATTACACAGCGCCAGCAGGGCCGAGCAGGTCGCGCGCCCCTCCTTCTTGGAGCCGCCGGTGAGGTGGTTGACCCCGCCGAGGCTCAGCATCTGGCTGCCGTATTCCGAGGTGGTGACATGGCCGATCACCTCACCCTCGGCGCGCACCCAGGCGCATTCGCTGCCCAGATGCCGGTCGGTGTCGATCTTCACCTTGGCGCCGCAATAGGAAAAGATCCCCTCGGTCACCACGGTGATCATGTCGGCATCCGCCGCTTTGGAGGCGACGATGAACGGCGCGGGCTTGTAATCGGGATAGGTCGTGCCGGAGCCCACGGCGGTGATGAAAGCCTCGTCGCCCGAGACGATATCGCCGTCCCATTCGCGGTCGAGAAAGGGCACCAGCGCCACGTCCTCGCGGTTTTCCAGAATGGTCAGCGGGTCGAGCCGGACCAGTTCGCCGCCCTCGTTGGCATAGCGGTCGCAGGCGCCGGCGCGGCCCTCGGCGATGTAGCACATCACCGGGCAGGCATCGCAGCGGATCTTGTCGGGGCGGTCCGAGGGGCTGCGTTTCGCGGGGGACGTCGGTGTGCTCAAGTCGCGGGCTCCGGCTGCTGGCTGATCTGCGGCAAGTTCGTTTGTATACGAACGCATGCCATCCGCTCTTCTGTCAAGCGGCGCGATATGGCAGATGGGGTGTGTCGAGACCTGTGATGAGTTTTTCAGCAATCCGTTACGTGTGGTCTGGCAGTCCCCGGATGCGGATTGACAGAAATCGCAAAGCCGCCCTAGGCTGCCTGCATCTTCGTTTGTGTGCGAATGAAATCATCAGAGCCAGCGACCTCAGGAGAGACGCCATGCCCCTGCACCGACCCGACACGCTCGACGCCGCTCTGGCGCTGATGGGCAGGGGCGGCGCGCAGGCGCTGGGCGGGGGACGGATCTCTATCCGGCGCTGCGCGACGGGGTGCCGCCGGCCGAGCTGGTCGACCTGACCGGGGTGGCGGAACTCGTCGGCGTGACGCGCGAGGCGGAGGGCTGGCGCATCGGCGGGGCGACCACATGGAGCGCGCTGCTGCGCGCCGATCTGCCGCCGCTTTTCGATGGGCTGAAAGCCGCCGCGCGCGAGGTCGGATCGGTGCAGATCCAGAACGCGGGCACGGTGGCGGGCAATCTCTGCAACGCCTCTCCGGCGGCGGATGGCGTGCCGACGCTGCTGGCGCTTGATGCCGAGGTCGGGCTGGCCTCTGCGGCGGGCACAAGGCGCCTGCCGCTTGCGGAATTCATCACCGGTCCGCGCGCGACGCTGCTGGAGGCAGGGGAGATCCTGGCGGAGATTTTTATCACGAATGCAGGAGGATGCAGCGCATTCCTCAAGTTGGGTGCGAGGAAATATCTTGTGATCTCCATCGCCATGGTCGCGGCGGTGATCGAGGCCGAGGCGAGCCGCATCACCCGCGCCCGCATCGCCGTGGGCGCCTGCGCACCGGTGGCGCAGCGATTGCCTGCTCTCGAGTCAATGCTTTACGGGAAGAATGTTTTTCAACTAACTGAAATCGTGAGTGAATACCCGTTTTCAGAGCTGACGCCCATTGGCGATGTCCGGGCGCCTGCGGTGTATCGTGACGACGCCGTGCGCACGCTCGTCGCCCGCGCCATTACCACAGCCATGGAACAGGAGGCCGCTCATGTCGCTTGATGCGCCGCAGGGTCATATCGGCTTCACCCTCAACGGCGCCGAGATCACCGTGCCCGCCGACAGCACGGCCCGGCTCTCGGAGGTGCTGCGCGAGGTGGCCGGGGCGAAGGATGTCAAGATCGGCTGCAACGCCGGCGATTGCGGCGCCTGCACGGTTCTGATCGACGGCGCGCCGGTCTGTGCCTGCCTGATGGCCGCCGGGCAGGTGCAGGGCCATATCGTGGAAACGCAATCCGGTCTCGCGGCGGAGGATCCGCATGCGCGCCGTCTCGTGCGCAGCTTTCAGCGCCATCAGGCGGCGCAATGTGGAATCTGCACGCCGGGCATGATGGTCTCGGCGGTGGCGCTGCTGCGCTCCGGCGCGGCGCTGAGCGAAGAGAGCGTCGCGGATGCGCTCGGCGGCGTGCTCTGCCGCTGTACGGGGTATCGCAAGATCGTTGCCGCGGTACTCGATGCGTCCGGCACCGAACCGCTGACCGAGGGCGGCGTGGGCGCACCCATCGCCCGGCTCGACGGCGGGCCGAAACTCTCGGGCGAAGAGCGCTTCGGCGACGATGTGGCGCCCACTGATGCGCTGGTGGTCCGGGTGATCCGCTCGCCCTATCACCGGGCGGCGTTCCGCTTCGGCGATCTTGAGGCGTTTCGCGCGGCCAACGGGCTCGACCTGATCCTAACCGCCGCCGACATCCCCGGCGAGAACCGTTTCGGCGTCATCCCCGGCTTCGAGGACCAGCCGGTCTTTGCCGAGGGCGAGGCGCGGTTCAAGGGCGAGGCGGTGGCGGCGGTGGTCGGCACCCAGGAGGCGCTCGACGCCATGGCGGCGTTTCCGGTCGCGTGGGAGGAACGGCCCGCGATCCTCACCCCGGAGGGCGCCGAGAGCGCCGCGCAACTGCACGAGAGCCGCGCCGAAAACGTCATGTGCCGGGGCTATGTGGCACGCGGCGATGCCGATGCGGCGCTGAAAGGCGCCGCGCATGTGGTCTCGGGCCGCTTCTCCACCGGCTTCATCGAGCATGGCTATATCGAACCCGAGGCGGCCTCGGCCCGCCGGGTCGGCGACCGCATCGAGATTTCCTGCTGCACCCAGGCGCCCTATATGAACCGCGACGGTCTCGCGACGATCATGGGGCTGCCGCCCGACGCGGTGCGCATCCTGCCCACGGCGGTGGGCGGCGGCTTCGGCTCCAAGCTGGACCTCACCGCGCAGCCCTATGTGGCGCTGGCCGCCTGGCATCTGAACCGCCCGGCGCGCATCACCTATACCCGCAGCGAGTCGATCTCGACCTCGACCAAACGCCACCCCTCGGACATGGTGATGGAGATCGGCGCCGATGCCGATGGCCGTATCGTGGGGGCGCGCTTTGACGGGGTGTTCAACACCGGCGCCTATGCGAGCTGGGGGCCGACCGTGGCGAACCGCGTGCCGATCCACGCCAGCGGGCCGTACCGGACGCCGAACTATCAGGCGAAAAGCGCGGGGATTCATACCAATACCGCGCCCGCCGGGGCCTTTCGCGGCTTCGGCGTGCCGCAATCGGCAGTGGCGCAGGAACAGCTCTATGACATGCTGGCCGAGAGGCTGGGGCTCGACCGGCTGGAGTTCCGTCGCCGCAACTGCCTGGTGAACGGCGACCCGACGGTGACCGGGCAGGTGTTCGAGACCGGCATGGGGATCGACGCCTGTCTCGACGCGCTGAAACCGCATTGGGACAGGGCGCAAGCCGAGGTGGCGGCGTTCAACGCCAGCCACGAGGACCGCAAGCGCGGCATCGGCGTGGCGGCGGGCTGGTACGGCTGCGGCAACACCTCGATGTCGAACCCCTCGACGATCCGCGCGGGCGTCACCCCCGAGGGGACGCTGATGCTGCATCAGGGCGCGGTGGATATCGGGCAGGGCTCCAACACCGTGATCACCCAGATCTTTGCCGAAGCCCTGGGCGTGCCGGTTACTGCCGTGACGCGGGTGGGGCCGGATACCGACATCACCCCCGATGCGGGCAAGACCTCCGCCAGCCGCCAGACCTATATTTCCGGCAATGCCGCCCGGCTTTGCGGCGCGGCGCTCCGGGCGCAGATCCTGCGGCTGGGCAATGTCTCGGACGCCGCCGAGATCGCCTTCTCCGGCGAGGGCATCCTGCTTACTGATGCGGGTACAACGGTGAGGGTCGAGCTGCCGCCGGGGGAGCCTTATGCGCTGGAGGCTATCGAAAGCTACGACCCGCCGACCACGCCGCTCGATCCGAACGGGCAGGGCGACCCTTATGCGGTCTTCGGCACCGCCGCGCAGATCTGCGAACTGGAGGTCGATCTGGCGCTCGGCACCGTGCAACTGCGGCGCATCGTGGCGGCGCATGACGTCGGCAAGGCGATCAACCCTCTGCTGGTCGAGGGCCAGATCGAGGGCGGCGTGGCGCAGGGCATCGGCATGGCGCTGATGGAGGAATTCCTGCCGGGCCGCACCGAGAACCTGCACGATTACCTCATCCCCACCATCGGCGACGTGCCCCCTATCGACACGCTGATCGTCGAGAGCGGCGATGCGCACGGGCCGTACGGCGCCAAGGGGCTGGGCGAGCATTGCCTGATCCCCACCGCGCCCGCCGTGCTGAACGCCATCGCCCATGCCACGGGCGCGCGCATCCACCATCTGCCCGCGACCCCGGACAAGATCCGCGCGGCCATCCTGTCGGGGACCACATGACAGACGAACTGACCGGCGCCTTTGCCGGGATCGACGTGGGCGGCACCTTCACCGATCTGGTGTTCTATGACAGCCGCGCCTCGGCGGTGAAACTCGCCAAGGTGCCGACCACGCTGGACAATCAGGCGACGGGGGTGCTGGCGGCGCTGGATGCGGCCTCGGTCGATGCCGCCGCGCTGGATCTCATCGTGCACGGCACCACCACCACCACCAACGCGGTGCTGGAGCGGCGGCTCTGCAAGACCGGGCTGATCACCACCCAAGGGTTCCGCGACGTGCTGGAGCTCGGTCGCCGCACAAGGCCGCATGCCTATGGCATGACCGGCCAGTTCCGTCCGATCATCCCGCGCGATCTGCGGCTGGAGATCCCCGAGCGGCTGCTGGCCGATGGCAGCGTCTATCTGCCGCTCGACGAGGACGCCCTGCGCGTGGCCTTGTCTGAACTCGTGGAAAAGGGCTGCGAGGCGCTGGTGATCCATTTTCTGCACGCCTATGCCAACCCCGCGCATGAGATCCGCGCCGGAGAGATCGCCCGCGAGATCTGGCCCAACGGCAATATCACCCTCGGGCACGCGCTGATCTCCGAGAGTCGCGAATACGAGCGCGGGGTGACGGCGGCGGTCAACGCCTCGGTCCAGCCGCTGCTGCGCCGCTATGTGGAGCGGCTGGCCGACCGGCTGTCGGAGCGCGGTTACGGGCGCGACCTGCTGGTGATGAACGGCAATGGCGGCATGGTCTCGGCACGGGTGGTGGCCGAGGAGGCCGCCAAGACGGTGATGTCCGGCCCCGCCTCGGGTGTGATGGCGGCGGCCTATACCGGGCGGCGCGCGGGCATCCCCGATCTGCTGACCTATGACATGGGCGGCACCTCCACCGATGTGGCGATGATCCGCGGCGCCGACCCGGCGGTGAGCCATGAGATCGAGATCGAATACGCCATGCCGATCCATGTGCCCATGGTCGATGTGCGCACCGTGGGTGCCGGCGGCGGCTCCATTGCGCGGGTCGATGCGGCGGGGCTGTTGCAGGTCGGGCCGGAGAGCGCCGGCTCGGTGCCCGGGCCGATCTGCTACGGCAAGGGCGGCACGGAACCGACAATCTCGGATGCCAATATGTTGCTGGGACGGATGAACCCGGAGCGGCTGAACACCGGCGCGGATGGGGTGTCGCTGGAGACGATCCGCGCCGCCTTTGCCGAAACGCTCGGCGACCGGCTGGGGCTCGATGCGACAGAGTCGGCGGCGGCGGTGCTGCGCATCGCCACGGCGAAGATGGCCGATGCGGTGCGCATGGTCTCGGTCTCGCTCGGCGAAGACCCGCGCGATTTTGCGCTCTTCGCCTTCGGCGGCGCCGGGCCGCTGCATGCCTGCGCCATCGCCCGCGAGCTGGGTGTGCCACGCGTGCTGGTGCCCGCGCGCCCGGGCATCACCAACGCTCTGGGCTGCATCGTCGCCGATCTGCGCCACGATTACGTCGCCACGGTGAACAGGCCGCTCGATACCTGCGACATGGGCGAGGTGCATGCGATCTTCGCCCGCCAGACCGAGGAGGGCCGCGCCGCCATCGCCCGCGAGCGGGTGGAGATCGCCGAGCTGCGGGTGACCCATTCGGTCGAGATGCGCTTCATCGGCCAGACCCATCTGCTGCGCGTGCCGCTCGCCTCCGCGACGCCCTCGCGCGCCGATCTGCAAGCGCTTTTCGAAGACGCCTATTTCCGCCGCTTCCAGGTGCGCCTGCCCGAGATCCGCCCGGCGCTGGTCAATCTCAACACCTCGGTGATCGGTCGCCGCCCCGAGATCGACCTCTCTGCGCTGATCGACGCGGCGGGCCGCAAGGCCAGGCTGGCCGAGGCGCAGACCGGCACGCGCAGGGTCTATTTCGAGGGCTGGACCGACACGCCGGTCTATTGGCGCGATCACCTGCCGCCCGAGGCCATCCTCACCGGCCCGGCGATTGTCGAGCAGATGGATTGCACGCTGGTGCTGGAACCGGGCGACCGCGCCGCCCAGGATGGCGACGGCAATCTGATCGTCACCGTCGCGGGGCGCTCATGAGCGGCGTGGCGCGGGCGGCAATGGCAGCGGTGGAGTATTTGAAGAAAGATGAAAGCCGGGCGCGGCGCTGTGCTTTCATCTTTCCGGAAATACTCCCGCCGGAGGCAGGCATGCATGTGCCACAGGAGGAACGGTCATGAGTCTCGATCCCATCACCCTCACCGTCATCCAGTCCGGGCTGCAACAGGTCTGCGACGAGATGGATCTGAGCTTTTCCCGCGCGGCGTTCTCTCCGGTGATCGCCGAGGCCAATGACCGTTCCGACGGGATCTATGCCGCCGAGGATGGCAGCCTGATCGCGCAGGGCTCGCAAGGCTTGCCGGTCTTTGTCGGGGTCATGCAGCATTCCACCCGCAAGATCATCGAGATGATCGCCGAGGGCCGGGTCGCCGCGCCGCAGCCGGGCGATATCTATATCGTCAACGACCCCTATCTCGGCGGCACGCATCTCATGGATGTGCGCTTTGCCATGCCGGTCTGGCGCGGGGGCGAGATTTTCTGCTGGCTCAGCAATACCGGCCACTGGCCGGATACCGGCGGCGCGGTGCCGGGCGGGTTCTCCGCCAGCGCCACCGCGGTGGAGCAGGAGGGGCTGCGGCTGCCGCCGGTGCGGCTTTTCAAACAGGGCGAGCTCGATCCCGAGATCTATGCCATCATCTGCTCCAATATCCGCGTCGCCGATCAGCGCATCGGCGATGTGAAGGCGCAGGCGGCGGCGCTTTACGTGGGGCAGGCGCGGCTGACGCGGCTGCTCGATCGCTATGGCGACGACACCGTGCGCGAGGCCATCGCCGAGCTGCGCCGCCGTGCCGCCGAGCAGATGCGGGCGCAGATCGCGGCGATTGCGCCCGGGGTCTATCGCTCGATTGCCTATATCGACAGCGACGGGGTGGTGAACGAGCCGCTGGAGATCAAGCTCGCGATCACCGCTGACGGGGAAAAGCTGACCTTCGATTTCGCCGGCTCCAGCGCGCCCTGCGCCGGGCCGATGAACTCGGTTCTGGCGACCACGCACAGCTCGGTCTACCTCGCCATGCGCCACATCTTTCCCGATGTGCCGATCAGCGCCGGGGCCTTCGAGCCGCTGGAGATCCTCCGCCCCGAGGGCACATTCCTCGATGCGCAATACCCGCGCCCGGTCTCGGGCTGCGCGGCGGAGGTCAGCCAGCGCATCGCCGAGGCGGTGTTTGCCGCGCTGGTCGCGGCGCTGCCCGACAGGGTGAGCGCGGCGCCGGCGGGCTCGTCGGGCAATTTCGCACTGGGCGGCGAGGTGGCCGAGACCGGGCAGAGCTATGTGATGTATCAGATCTCGGGCGGCGGTTATGGCGGCTATGCGGGGGGCGACGGAATCTCCAACGGCTGCTCGACCATCGGCATCTCCAAGGCGCCGCCGGTGGAGATCATGGAGCAGCAATTCCCGGTGCTCTATCACCGCTATGCGCTGCGCGAGGGCTCGGGCGGCGCGGGGGCGCATCGCGGCGGGTTCGGGCTCGATTACGAGGTGGAGATCCTCAGGGGCACGGCGCGGGCGAGTTTCGTGATGGATCACGGGCGCTTTGGCCCGCAGGGGGTGCTGGGCGGCGGCGATGGCGCGGTGAACGAGGTCGCGGTGACCCGTGATGACGAGACCTTCACGCCGGAGCATCTCTCGAAGGCGCAGGACATCGCGTTAAGTGCCGGCGACCGCGTGCGTGTGAAGACGCCGGGCGGCGGCGGCTACGGCGATCCGGCGGCGCGCGACAGGGCGCTGGTGGAGGAGGATGTGCGTCTGGGGCGCTACAGCGCGGAAGAGGCGGAGCGGCTGTTCGGGGGAGGGTGAGTTCCGGCTCTCGGTCGGCGCGCGGGATTGCCTCGCCATGCGGGGCAAGCCACGCCCGGGCGCGCTTTGCTGACTGCGGGCAGGAACACGCCGGACCTTTCGGCGACGTGCTCGCGAAAGAGACATAGACATAAAAAAGCCTGCCGGACTATCCGGCAGGCTTTTCTGTCTGTTCCGCCGCCCGCTGGGTCGCGGGCGGCGCTCATATCTGTGCCGATCAGGACTTGGCGAGGTTGCGCAGCACGTAGTGCAGCACGCCGCCATGCTCGACATATTCCTTCTCGATGGCCGTATCGATGCGGCACTTGAGCTGGATGGTCTTGGTCGAGCCGTCGGCAAAGGTGATGGTGCAGGGCACCTCGGCCAGCGGGGTCACGCTGTCGAGTCCGTCGATGGCCACCGTTTCCTCGCCGGTCAGGCCCAGCGTCTTGCGGGTGTCGTCGCCGGTGAACTCGAAGGGGATGACGCCCATGCCCACCAGGTTCGAGCGGTGGATACGCTCGAAGCTCTCGGCGATCACGGCCTTCACACCCAGAAGCGCCGTACCTTTGGCCGCCCAGTCACGCGAGGACCCCGCGCCGTAGAGCTCGCCGCCGAAGATCACCAGCGGGGTGCCGGCCTCCTGATAGGCCATCGAGGCGTCGTAGATCGAGGTCTGCTCGCCATCGGGGCCCTTGGTGTAGCCGCCTTCGACGCCGTCCAGCATCTCGTTCTTGATGCGGATATTGGCGAAGGTGCCGCGCATCATCACTTCGTGGTTGCCGCGACGCGAGCCGTAGGAGTTGAACTCCCGCACGGGCACCTGATGCTCGACCAGATACTGGCCTGCGGGGGTGCTTTCCTTGAAGGAGCCCGCCGGCGAGATGTGGTCGGTGGTGATCATGTCGCCCAGCACGGCAAGGATGCGCGCGCCCGAGATATTGGTGATCTCGCCCGGCTCGGAGCTCATGCCCTGGAAGTAGGGCGGGTTCTGCACATAGGTCGAGGTCGGCGGCCAGTCATAGGTTTCGCCGCCCTTGACTTCCACGCCCTGCCATTTCTCGTCGCCCTTGAAGACGTCGGCATATTTCGCCTGGAACGCCTCGCGGGTGACGACCTTCTCGACCAGCTCGGCGATCTCCTGGTTGGAGGGCCAGATGTCTTTCAGATAGACGTCCTTGCCGTCCGCCGTCTGGGCGATGGGATCGTTGGCGATGTCGATATTCATGTCGCCGGCCAGCGCATAGGCCACCACCAGCGGCGGCGAGGCCAGGTAGTTGGCGCGCACATCGGGCGAGATCCGGCCTTCGAAGTTCCGGTTGCCCGAGAGCACCGAGGTCGCGATCAGGTCGTTGTCGTTGATCGCCTTCGAGATTTCCGGCTGAAGCGGGCCGGAGTTGCCGATGCAGGTGGTGCAGCCATAACCCACGAGGTTGAAGCCCACCGCGTCGAGGTCTTCGGTGAGGCCGGCGGCGTCGAGATATTCGGTCACCACCTGCGAACCGGGAGCGAGCGAGGTCTTCACCCAGGGCTTGCGGTTGAGGCCCAGCTCACGCGCCTTGCGTGCCACGAGCCCGGCGCCGATCAGCACATAGGGGTTCGAGGTGTTGGTGCAGGAGGTGATCGAGGCGATCACCACCGAGCCGTCCTTCAGCTCGTATTCCTCGCCGTCGACCTTGGCCGTCTTGTGGATGTTGACCGGCTTCGTGGCCACCGGGCCTTCGTCGGCCATGTCCTTGGCGTCGTCCGAGATGTCGATGCCGCGATAATCGGCGACCACCTTGGTGAAGGCGGAGGCGGCTTCGGTCAGCTTCAGGTAATCCTGCGGACGTTTCGGGCCGGAGATGGCGGGCACGATGGTGCCCATGTCGAGCTCCAGCGTGTCGGTGTAGATCGGATCGTAATCCGCGCCGCGCCAGAAGCCGTTTTCCTTGGCATAGGCTTCGACCAGCGCGATGCGGTCCTCGTCACGACCGGTCTGGCGCAGGTAACGGAGCGTCTCGTCGTCGATCGGGAAGAAGCCGCAGGTTGCGCCGTATTCCGGGGCCATGTTGGCGATGGTGGCGCGCTGCGCCAGCGGCAGGTTGTCGAGCCCGTCGCCGTAGAATTCGACGAACTTGCCGACCACGCCCTTGGCGCGCAGCATCTCGACGACCTTCAGCACGAGGTCGGTGCCGGTGGTGCCTTCGATCATCTCGCCGGTCAGCTTGAAGCCGACCACTTCGGGGATCAGCATCGAGATCGGCTGGCCGAGCATCGCGGCCTCGGCCTCGATGCCGCCCACGCCCCAGCCCAGAACGGCGGCGCCGTTGACCATGGTGGTGTGGCTGTCGGTGCCGACCAGCGTGTCGGGATAGGCGACTTCCATGTCGTCCTGATCCGCATCGGTCCAGACGGTCTGGGCCAGATATTCCAGGTTCACCTGGTGGCAGATGCCGGTGCCCGGGGGCACGACGCGGAAGTTGTTGAAGGCCGACTGGCCCCATTTCAGGAATTCATAGCGCTCGATATTGCGCTCGTATTCGCGGTCCACGTTCATCTGGAACGCGCGCGGGTTGCCGAACTCGTCGATCATCACCGAGTGGTCGATGACCAGATCCACCGGGTTCAGCGGGTTGATCTTCTGCGCGTCGCCGCCCAGGGCCTTGATGCCGTCACGCATGGCGGCGAGGTCGACCACTGCGGGAACGCCGGTGAAGTCCTGCATCAGCACGCGGGCCGGGCGATAGGCGATCTCGCGCGGGTTCTTGCCGCCGAGCGCGCCCCATTCCGAGAAGGCCTTGATGTCGTCCACCGAGACGGTCTTGCCGTCCTCGAAGCGCAGCATGTTTTCCAGCACCACCTTGAGCGCTGCGGGCAGGTGCGAGAAGGCACCGAGCCCGGCTTCCTCTGCGGCGGGGATGGAGTAATAGGCGTAGGTCTTGCCGTTCACCTCGAGCGTCTTGCGCGTCTTGGATGTGTCCTGACCGACTGTGATGGGCATGGTTGGCTCCCTTGCAAGGACTGGAGAAAAGGGTTCGCTTGCCTCGCGTTCTGCCCCATGGGCCGCGCTCGTGCAAGGGGGATGCGCGGTTTTGTATACCGTAGAATACAAAAAATGGCGCTTATGCCGCATCTGCAAAGCTTCACCGCCTCTCGCAAAACCTTGATTGGTTATTTCAGGCGCGCTTCGCTACCCCGGAAAGGGGACACAGACAGGGATTTCACCGCACATGAACCGACTCACCTACTGGATCGCAGGGCTGAGTATCGCGCTTTCCGGCGCGGCAGCGCGGGCAGAGGACGCACCGGTTGTGGTGGAGCTCTTCACCTCGCAGGGCTGTTCGTCCTGCCCGCCGGCGGACGCGGTGCTGGCCGAGCTCGGCGAGCATGCCAACGTGATCCCGCTGGCGCTGCATGTGGATTACTGGGATTATATCGGCTGGCCCGACGCCTTTGCCGATCCGGATTTCACCAAGCGGCAGAAGGGCTATGCCCGTGCCGCCGGGCGGCGCTCGATCTACACGCCGCAGATGGTGATCGGCGGGCGCTACGATGTGGTGGGCTCGCGCCCGATGAAGGTGGTTGACGCGATCAACCACGCGGCCGCCAAACCGGCGCTGGCGCGGCTGAGCCTGCTGCGCGAGGGCGATACGCTGGAGATCCGGGCGGAGCCGCTGGCGGCGCTGCCGGCGACGCTGGTGCATCTGGTGCGCTACACGCCGCAGACCCGGGTCGAGATCCTCGACGGCGAGAATGCGGGCCGTTCGGTCACCTATACCCATATCGCCCATGGCTGGGAGTTCCTGGGCCGCTGGGACGGCGCCGAACCACTCGAAATGGATGTGCCGGTCGAGGGCGATGATCCGGTTGTGGTGATGCTTCAGGAAGAGGGTTACGGCCCCATCCTCGCCGCCGCGCGCTTGCGCTGACGCCGGGCCTGCCGCCTGGGTTTCCAGCGGCGGTGAATCCAGAACCACTGGCCGGGATCCTCGGCGATGCGCGCCTCCAGCCGCCGCGTCGCCTCCTTCATCATCTCTACCGGATCGCCATGCGGGATCGGCGCCTCGAACACCGCGTCGAAGGAGACGCCATCGGCGCGGCGGATGCCGAAGAAGGGCACGAAGAGCGCATCTGTCTTGAGCGCGATCTCGGCGGCCGATGTCAGGGTCGGTGCGGGCTGACCGAGAAAGTCGATGGGGGCGCCATCGCTGCTGTAGACATCGAAGAGCAGCACGCCCATGCCGCCGCCGCGGATATGCTTCAAAAGCCCCATGGTGCCGCGCCGCCCCTGTTCGAAGACCGGGTCGGAGAGCGCATGCATATTGGCGGCGTAATGCTCGTTGAAGAACGGGTTGGCCATGGGCCGGTAAAGCCCGCCGATGCGCCAGCCGCGCGCCACCAGCGCGGCGCGCGGAGCTTCGAAATTGCCGTAATGGCCGGTGACGAAAAGCACCGGGCGGCCCTCGGCGCGGGCGCGCTCGATCTCGGGCAGGCCGTCGCCGGTGACCGGCGCGTGTTGCATCCGCGCCAGCAGGCCTTTGACGTCGTAATTCTCGATCATCGTGCGCCCGGCATTCTCGGCCACGCGGTCGGCGATGGCGCGGCGCTCGGCCTCGGGCATCTCGGGCCAGACATGGGCGAGGTTGTCCATGGCGCGCTTGCGGTAGCCCGCCAGCGGCGCGATGACCCGGCGCACCGCCCAGCCCATCAGGCGCAGCCGCGTGCGATGGGGCAGGGCGAGCGCCAGCCGGATCAGCCCGCGCAGCACCCGGTCCGAGATCCAGTCGCCCCAGCCGCCCCGTGCCTTCTCCTCGCCCTTCGCCACTTCTCGCTCTCCTTGCCGTGGGCGCAGAGATAGGACGCGGCGCGGCGCGGCACAAGCGGCGGGTCTAGCCGGCGTGGGCGAGATGGAAGCTCCGCAGCGCCTGCGCGGTCTCTTTCGGCGACTGGTCGGGAAAGAAATGCCCGCCTGGGATCGCGCGCGCCTGCATATGTTCCAGCCGCTCGGCCCAGGTCGCGGGCACATCCATCAGCCGCGCCATGGCGCCCTCGGCACCGTAGAGTACCTGGGCGGGGCATGCCACGCGGCGGTGCAGGTCGGCGGCGTCGTGGTGAAAATCCACGTCGATGGCGGCGCGGTAATCGTTGCAGCCGGCGCGGATCGCCCCGGGCTGCGCCCAGGCGCGGCGGTATTCCGCCAGCGGCCCGGGCGCGAAATCCGTCAGCGCCGCCTTGCCGAACCCCAGCAGGCAGCGCTCGAAATAGGTCTGCGGATCGTGGCCGATCAGGGTTTCGGGGAAGGGCGCGGGCTGGGCGAGAAAGAACCAGTGGTAATAGGCCCGCGCCACCTCCTGCGTGCAATGCGAGAGCAGGTGATGCGTGGGCACGATATCCATCAGGGTCACCGCGAGCAGGCGTTCCGGCGCATCCAGCGCCAGCCGGTGGCTCACCCGCGCGCCACGGTCGTGCCCGGCGAGGTGAAACCGGTCAAAGCCCAGATGATCCATCAGCGCCAGCATGTCGGCGCCCATATTGCGAAAGCTCATCGCCTCCATCGTCTCGGGCATGGAGCTGTCGCCATAGCCGCGCAGATCGGCGGCGATCACGGTGAAGGCGTCGGAAAGCGCCGGGATCAGCGGGCGCCAGAGCGCGCGGCATTGCGGATAGCCGTGCAGCAGCAGGAGCGGCGGGCCGCGGCCCGCGATCTCGTAGGCGATGCTCTGTCCGTTGATATCGGCCCTGAGGGGCGTGTCATTGATATCGGCCCTGAGGGGCGTGTCATGCGTCTGGCTCATGCCGGGCAGGGAAGCGCGGCGCGCCGGGGGCGTCAAGCGGCGCGATTCAGTCGGTGACGATGAAGGCGACGGAGGTCAGCTCGGCGGGCATCGCCTCGCGCACGCCTTGCGAGGTCGCCATGATGAAGGTCTTGGAGTTGTCGTCGAGCAGGCCGAACCCGGCCTCGAGCACGCTGGAGGGCATGTAGGCGAGCGCTGCCGCGGCCGCCGCACCAACCAGCAGTCCGCCGGAATTGCTCCGCCCCGGGCGGCCCCGGCGCAGGCAGACATAGCGCAGAACGTGTATGGCCAGCATCACGGCGGAAACCGCCAGCAGCGCCGCCAGCGCGTAGAAGATATAGTCATGATACTGAACGGGGATGCTGCCGCGCATCAGGCTGGTCTCGATGAGGCTGCGTTTGCCTGCGATGGCAAAGATCAGATAGGCCCAGCCGAAGCCCAGCAGCAGGCACAGATAAGGGTGCGCGGTTGCCCTGCAGGTCGCTACCGGCTTGGTATCGCCATGCTGGAAATACTGGGGGTCGAGCCGCTTCACGCGGGTGTTGAAATCGTCCCGCGTCATCTTGCGGAAAGCGTATTTCCTCATTGCCTCAGTCCCTGACCGTTACGGCTTCTGGTTGCATCGCGAGATCGCTAGGGCCGACCGTTCGGTTTGGCTATTCCCGTTTGTCATACAAAAAGTGTTAACGGCGGAATGTGGCGAATTCATGTGGCGAATGCGTCTTGGCAGCGGCTTCAGAGGGGTAATTTGAGCGAAATCCTAATTTTTGGGCGGAAAATCCGCTCACGGAAGGACGGATTGAAAAGTCTGAAAAACTATGACGTTGGGTCACCTTTCGCATGTGGAAAACCTGTCGTGCCGGTGACGCGCAGGGGCTGCGCGGCGCTTTTGGCGCCAGTGCGGGAGCAGGGGCGCAAGCGCGGTTTGCGCGGCATATCTGACTTGGGCGGTCACGGCACACGCGCTGCGTGCATGCCGTGACCGTCCCGGATCAGCCTCTGCGCTCAGGCGGTCATCGCGGAAAGGATGCGCGCCCAGCTGCGGATGCCCTTGTGATAGCTTTCCATGTCGTATTTCTCGTTGGGCGAGTGGATCTGGTCGTCATCCTTGCCCCAGCCCACGAGCATCGCGTCCATGCCCAGGATCGACTTGAAATAGCCCGCGATGGGGATCGAGCCGCCGCAGCCGGCATAGGCCGCCGGGTCCGGCCATTCGTCAGATAGCGCCATGCGCGCCGCCTCGAACACCGGATGCTCGGTCGACATCTGCGAGGCGGGCGAGCAGCTGTGATCCTTCCACGCGATCTTGCAGTCGGCGGGCAGCTGGGCCTCGACCCAGGCGCGGAAGTTCCTGCGGATCGCTTCCGGATCCTGCGTGCCCACGAGGCGGAAGCTGATCTTGGCATGGGCCTGGCTGGGCAGCACGGTCTTGAACCCGTCGCCGGTATAGCCGCCCCAGATGCCGTTGATCTCGGCGGTGGGCCGCGCCCAGATCATCTCCAGCGGCGTGACGCTGTCCTCGCCCGCCGGCACCGAGAGGCCGACATCCTTCAGGAAGGCCTCGGAGTCAAAGCCCAGCCCCTGCCATTGCGCCTTCAGCTCGGGCGAGAGCTCCGGCACGCCCTCGTAAAGTTCTGGCACCTGAATGACGCCGTGATCGTCGAAGAGATTGCCGAGGATGCGCGTCAGCACGCGGGCGGGGTTGATGGCGATGCCGCCATACATGCCCGAATGCAGATCCTTGTCGGGGCCGGTGATCGTCAGCTCTTCGCCCAGCAGACCACGCAGCATGGTCATGATCGCCGGCGTCCTGGACTGAAACAGACCGGTGTCGCAGATCAGCGCGAGATCGGCTTTCAGCTCTTCGGCGTTCTCCTTCATGAAGGGCACCAGCGAGGGCGAGCCGCTTTCCTCCTCGCCCTCAAGGAAGAAGGTGATCTTGCAGGGCAGGCCGCCATATTCGGCCTTCCACGCCCGGCAGGCCTCGATGAAGGTCATGAGCTGGCCCTTGTCATCCGCCGCGCCGCGGCCGCGGATCACCTTGCCCTTGGGCGTCTCCTCGATGGCGGGATCGAACGGGTCGCGGTTCCAGAGCTCCAGCGGATCGACCGGCTGGACGTCATAATGGCCGTAGAACAGGATATGCGGGCCGTCGCCGTCCACATGGCCCACCACCATCGGATGGCCGGGGGTGGGGCGCTTTTCGACCGTCACGCCCAGCGATTGCAGATCCGCCACCAGCCAGTCGGCGGCGCGGTCGCATTCGGCCTTGTAGGCGGGGTCGGTCGAGATCGAGGGGATTCGCAGCAGCTCGAGCAGCCGGTCGGTCGCGGCGGGCAGATCGGTGTCGATACGGGCGAGAACGGCGTCGAGAGACATGGGCGGGCTCCTGTAGCGGGAAAATCTGCCGCGACCCTAGCAGCGCGCGCCCCGCTGTCCAGACCGCCCGGGCGTCAGCCGGCCACCACCAGCCCGGCCAGCACTATGCCCGCGCCAAGCGCCTGTTTCAGGCTCGGCCCCTCGCCGATCCAGGCGGCGTAGAGCAGCACCATGAGGGTTTCCACCGCGATGATCGCGATGTAGATCACCGGCAGTTCGGCCTGGCGCATCAGCCAGATTTCGGACAGAAAGGCGATGAGAAAGCCGAGCGCGGTCAATACGATACCCGGCAGGCTCTGGCCTTGCGAGGCAAATTTCATGCCGATGGTGGCAAGCGCGTAGCCGGCGGCGGTGCCGAGAACGAGAAACGGGGCGGGGGGCAGTGAGACGATGAATGCCGACATCCGGACAACCTGATAAAACGCGAAAGCAGGGCCGCCCGAACGCGGCGGCCGGAATGGAAAAAAGCAATGGTGGGACGATGCGCCTATCGGCGGCGTCTGACGAGTATGGGAAACCCGACCCGCGCTTATGACCCAAAAGTCTTGATACAAATCAAGGCCGCGACTCTTAGTCTCTTTCTAAACCGTGGACAGAAAGAGATGTGAACGTTATCCATTCACGAACCTGAATGCGGTTGTGTACAGCCGCAAAGAGGCCGCGCAGCATGGATAACGACGTGGCCCTAAGATGAAGGAGGAGACCACGGTGGACTACACCGCGAAGCTCGACGACGCCCTGAACCGCCTGCATGAAGAGGGGCGTTACCGCACCTTTATCGACATCGAGCGGAAGAACGGTCAGTTTCCCCACGCCACCTGGCGCAAGGCGGATGGCAGCGAACAGCCGATCACCGTCTGGTGTGGCAATGATTACCTCGGCATGGGCCAGCACCCGGCGGTGCTCGCCGCGATGCACGAGGCCATCGACGCCACCGGCGCCGGCTCGGGCGGCACGCGCAACATCTCGGGCACCACGGTCTATCACAAGCGGCTGGAGGCGGAGCTCGCCGATCTGCACGGCAAGGATGCGGCGCTGGTCTTTTCCTCGGCCTATATCGCCAACGACGCGACGCTCTCGACCCTGCCCAAGCTGTTCCCCGGGCTCATCATCTATTCCGACGAGCTGAACCACGCCTCGATGATCGAGGGGATCAAGCGCAATGGCGGCGCCAAGCGCATCTTCCGGCACAACGATCTGGCGCATCTGCGCGAGCTGCTGGAGGCCGACGATCCGGCGACGCCCAAGCTCATCGCCTTTGAATCGGTCTATTCGATGGATGGCGATTTCGGCCCGATTGCCGAGATCTGCGATCTCGCCGACGAGTTCAACGCGCTGACCTATCTCGACGAGGTGCACGCGGTCGGCATGTATGGCCCGCGCGGCGGCGGCGTGGCCGAGCGCGACCGGCTGGCGCATCGCATCGACATCATCAACGGCACGCTGGGCAAGGCCTTCGGCGTGTTCGGCGGCTATATCGCCGCCAGCGACAAGATGTGCGACGCGATCCGCTCTTATGCGCCGGGCTTTATCTTTACCACCTCGATCCCGCCGGCGGTTGCGGCGGGGGCGGCGGCCTCCATCGCGCATCTCAAGACCGATCAGGCGCTGCGCGACCAGCACCAGACCCAGGCCCGCATCCTCAAGACCCGGCTCAAGGGCATGGGCCTGCCGATCATCGACCATGGCAGCCATATCGTGCCGGTGATCGTCGGCGATCCGGTGCATACCAAGCAGCTTTCGGACATGCTGCTCGACGGCTACGGCATCTATGTGCAGCCGATCAACTTCCCCACCGTGCCGCGCGGCACCGAGCGTCTGCGCTTTACGCCCTCGCCGGTGCACGGCCCCGACGAGATGGACACGCTGATCCGCGCGCTCGACGCGCTGTGGTCGCATTGCGCGCTGAATCGGCAGGAGCTGAGCGCCTGATCCGGTCAGGCGCAATCAACTGGCAGAGTGCTTATCAAGTGGCCTCCCGCGCATTGCGCGGGAGGTTTTTTGCTTGCGGCGGCTCTGTCGCACCGCTGCGGTGCAGAGCTGGCGGAGAGGGGCGGGGCAGGCCGGATTCCTCTCTAGATCAGAATGGCTTCTGTGGCGACGTTGTGACGGAGTGTGGCCGCCCTGTGGCCGGGCGGCTTGCGCAGATCCACGCTCATGGGCTGTGGAAAGCCTGTAAAACAGGTTGTGATGTGCTAACGTAGTCTCAATAAAACACGCAGCGCGAATCGCGAAAGCGTGAGTGGACAGGCAGATTTTTGGGACAGCGGTGACTGGGTCAAACGCATGATCGGGCGGAAATCCCTACGTAAGCCGGAAGAGGTGGCCGAGGACGGCCCGCGCGGGTTTGACGACTTCGCGCTACGGCTCGGTGACGTCATGCGCGGCGAGCGTGCGACAATGGGCAAATCGCTGCTGGATGTGCAGCGCGAGCTGCGCATCAAGGCGAGCTACATTGCCGCGATCGAGAATTGCGACCCTTCCGCATTTGACACGCCCGGGTTCATCGCCGGCTATGTGCGCTCCTATGCGCGCTATCTGGGCATGGATCCCGACGAGTGCTTCCAGCATTTCTGTGCCGAGAGCGGCTTTGCCGTGGCGCATGGCATGTCCGACAAGGCCTCGACGATCCGCAAGGCGCAGCCCGGCGAAACGCCGCGCCCCGCCGCGCGCGATCCGTTCGAAGAGCCGCGCATGCCCTTTGCGCCCTCGGGCGATTCCTTCCTGTCGCGCATCGAGCCCGGCGCCATCGGCTCGCTGCTAGTGCTGGTCGCGCTGATCGGCGGCATCGGCTATGGCGGCTGGGCGGTCCTGCGCGAGGTGCAGCGCGTGCAGCTGGCGCCGGTCGATCAGACCCCGGTGGTTCTGAGCGAGCTTGATCCGGTCGAGGCTGCCGGCATCCCCGAGACGGATGACGTGGCCGGAGAGTCGGTCGCGCGTGCCGATGGTGTGGGCGCGTTCTCGCCGCCGGCGTCGGAGGCGATGGACCGGCTCTACCGTCCGCAGGCGCTTGACGTGCCGGTTCTGGTGGCGCGCGACGCGCCGATTTCCTCGCTCGATCCCGCCACCGTGGGCGCCTTTGCCCAGCGTGGCATGACCCCGCCGTCGCCGGTCATGGCGCCGGACGGCTCGGAGCGGCAATTCGCGCAGGCGCAGCAGCCGCAGCGCATTTCTGCCTCGGCGACGCTGCCCGGTGCTGTGACGCTGGTGGCGGTGCGCCCGGCCTGGGTGCGGGTGCGCGGCACCACCGGCAATGTGATCTTTGAGCGTGTGATGGACGCGGGCGAGACCTGGACCGTGCCGCGCGACGAGGCCGAGGCGCGGCTCAATGTCGGCGAATCCGGTGCGATCTATTTCGCCATGAACGGCCGGACCTACGGCCCTGCCGGCCCCAGCGGGTCGGTGACCAGCGATCTGCCGCTGGTGCCGGAGTTGCTCAACGCCGCCTATACGCCCGCCGATCCGCAGCGCGATGGCGATCTCCAGCGCGTGCTGGCGGATATGGGCCAGTTCAACGGCAACGCGGGGCAGGGCGTGCCCGGCAATCCCAAAGTGCTCGAAGACGGCGCGCCCGGCGTGATGATGATCGCCGTGCGCCCGGCCTGGGTGCGGGTGCGCGCCGCCGACGGCTCGGTGATCTACGAGTCGATCATGAATGCCGGCGACACGTTCAAGCTTCCCGCCACCGAGGATCCCGCCACGCTGCGCGTCGGCGAATCCGGCGCGATCTATTTCGCGGTGAACGGTCAGACCTACGGCCCCGCCGGCGATCGTGGCGCGGTCACCGCCAATCTCGCGCTCTCGGTCGACAACCTGACGCAGACCTACGCGGTCGCCGACGCCTCGCGCGACGCCGATCTCGAACGCGTGGTCGCCGAGCTGAACAGCGCCGTCACCGACTGAGGTTGCCAAACTCCGGGCCATTTCGTCTGCGGGCTTATGCCACGCGGATTTGACCAATGGCGCCCGGGCCGAGACTGGCGTTTGAATGCTTGAAAGAGTACGGTGGGCGCGAAATTCGAAGGCGCTCAAGAGGAGCTTCGCGGCATGAGCCACAATCCCATCCGTCCCTGGCGCAGCATCGAGCGGCGCAAGTCGCGCCGGATCATGGTGGGCAATGTGCCCGTGGGCGGTGACGCCCCGATCAGCGTGCAGACCATGACCAACACCGCGACCACCGATGTCAGGGCGACGGTGGAGCAGGTGCAGCGCGCCGCCGAGGCGGGTGCCGATATCGTGCGCGTCTCGGTGCCCGACGAGGCCAGCTCGAAGGCACTGAAGGAGATCGTGCGCGAAAGCCCGGTGCCGATCGTCGCGGATATCCATTTCCACTATAAGCGCGGCATCGAGAGCGCCGAAGCCGGTGCCGCCTGCCTGCGCATCAACCCCGGCAATATCGGCAGCCCCGAGCGCGTGCGCGAGGTGATCGCCGCCGCCCGCGATCACGGCTGCTCCATGCGTATCGGCGTCAATGGCGGCAGCCTCGAAAAGCACCTGCTGGAGAAATACGGCGAGCCGTGCCCCGAGGCGATGGTGGAAAGCGCGCTCGATCATATCCGCATTCTAGAAGACAACGATTTCCACGAGTTCAAGATCTCGGTGAAGGCGTCCGACGTCTTCCTCTCCGCCGCAGCCTATCAGGGGCTGGCCGAGGTCACCGACAAGCCCATCCATCTCGGCATCACCGAGGCCGGCGGGCTGACCTCGGGCACGATCAAATCCGCCATCGGGCTCGGCAACCTGCTCTGGATGGGCATCGGCGACACGCTGCGCGTCTCGCTCTCCGCCGATCCGGTGGAGGAGATCAAGGTCGGCTACGAGATCCTGAAATCGCTGGGGCTGCGCCATCGCGGTGTGAACATCATCTCCTGCCCGTCCTGCGCGCGGCAGGGCTTTGACGTGATCAAGACCGTCGAGGCGCTGGAGGAGCGGCTGGAGCATATCAAGACGCCGATGAGCCTCTCGATCATCGGCTGCGTGGTGAACGGGCCGGGCGAGGCGCTGATGACCGATGTCGGCTTTACCGGCGGCGGCGCCGGCAGCGGCATGGTCTATCTGGCCGGCAAGGCCAGTCACAAGATGTCGAACGCGCAGATGATCGACCATATCGTCGAGGAGGTCGAGAAGAAGGCCGCCGAGATCGAGGCCGAGGCCTCCAGCGCCCAGGCCGCGGAGTAAGGCCGTGGCGGACGGTGCCGGGAAACTGCCGGGCACCGGTGCCGCCGTGTCGCCTCCGGTCGATTATGCGCAGATCCGCCGCTTCGAGGCGCCCTTTGCCAATCGGCGCTATCTGCGTCATGTGATCCTCGGCCTGTGCTGCCTGCTGTTCTGGCGCACCTACGGCAGTGCACTTCTGCCGCTTTGGTTCGCGGTTTTCATGCTCGCGCAGTTCGCCTATGCGCTGGTGCTGCGCGGCCTTCCGGAAAGCGGGCCGCCGCTTCTGATGCGGCGCGTGCTGATCATGCAGACGCTCAACAGCCTGCTGTTCTGCCTGCCCGGCCTCTCTCTCTGGATCGCGGGAGACATGCAGGCGTGGCTTTATTCCCTGCTGTTTCTGACGGCGGGCGGGCTCAACGCCCTGGCGATGCGCGCGCATCTCCGGGCGGCGCTGCGCATCGACCTTGCGGTGATCACGGGGGCGGTGCTGGTGCGCGTCGGCTGGCTGCTCTGGCAGGCACCTTACGCGCCGGACAGCTGGATGCTGGCGGTGGCGATGCTGGCGCTCTACGGCGTCTTTATGAAGGCGGCGTTCGACCTGCGGGGCATGCACGCACAGTTGCAGGCTCATATCGCCGAGCGCGACGCGCGCGAACGGCAACGCGCGCTTAGCCAGTTCACCGGCGGTGTGGCGCATGATTTCAACAATCTGCTGACGGTGGTGCTGGGCAATATGGAGCTGGCGCGGCTGAGCGTGGCGCCGGACGAGCGCGATGCGCTGATGACCGAGGCCGAGCGTGCGGCCCGGCGCGGTGCCGAATTGACCACACAGCTGCTGGCGCTGTCGCGCAATGCGCGCCTCAGCCCGGTGGCGCAGCTTCCCGCGTCGCTGCTCGAAACGGTGGCCGGACGTGCGCGGCGCGAGCTGCTCGGCCCGTGGCACCGGGTGACGCTGCGAGTCGCGCCGGGGCTGAGACCGGTCTATGCGGATCCGGAAAAGCTGCATTCGGCGCTGCTCGAGCTGATCGGCAATGCCCGCGACGCGATGCCTTCGGGCGGCGAGATCGTCCTGACCGCGAAGCCGTGCCCGCATGGCGATGGCAGCGCGCTGCGCTTCGGTATCGCGGATGAGGGCAGCGGCATCCCCGAGCATCTGCGCGACAAGGTGTTCGAGCCGTATTTCACCACCAAACCGCGCGGGCAGGGCTCCGGGCTGGGGCTGCCCATGGTGCGCGGGTTTGTCGAGCAGTCCAATGGCAAGATGACGGTTGAGCCGCGCGAGGGCGGAGGCATGCAGATCTGGCTCGACCTGCCCATGGCGCAGGCGTCAGCGGCGCCCGGCTCCGGCGCATCGGGGAGTGGAGAGGCGCGCCCCTGAGGCGCGCCCCGCAATATCAGCGATCGGAGCGGATCTGCGCCGCGATCTCGCGCATGCTGTCGAGCGGCACATATCCGCGCAGCATCTCGCCGCCAAACACAAAGCTCGGCGTGCCGTTGATCTTGAGCCGCGCGGCCAGCGCGCGGGTTTCCTGGATGCGGCGGGTGATCTCTTCGTCCGACATGCGCGCGATGATCGCGTCGACATCCAGACCCAGCGTGCCGGCAAGGCGGCGCAGCACCGGCTCCGAGGGCTCGCCCTCCAGTGTCATCAGCGCGTCATGCACCGATTTATAGGCCTCGGGGCCGGCCTCCATCAGCGTCGCGATGGCAAAGCGCGAGGAGGTCACCGAGGCTTCGCCGAGGATCGGGAATTCCTTCATGATAAAGCGGATATTGCCGTCGCTCTCGATCAGCTCCTCGACCTCGGGGAACGCCTTGCGGCAATAGCCGCAACGGTAATCGGAGAATTCCACGATGGTGATGTCGCCATCCGGATTGCCGCCGACCCAGGAATAGCCGTCGCGATAGAGCGCATCGGCATTGTCCGCCACGATCTGCTCGTCGGCGGCGGCCTGCTGTTCGGCCTGCTGCGCTTCGAGCACGCTCACCGCTTCCATGATGACCTGCGGGTTCTCCATCAGATAGGCGCGGACCTGCTCGCCGAAGGCCTGGCGCTGTTCCGGCGTCATGGCGGAAAAGTCGACCTCCTGCGCCCGGGACGGGGCAGGGGCGGCGGCGGCGATCCCGGCGGCGAGCGCGAGCGCGGTGGCGGGGCGGGTCAGTCGGGTCAGCATCGGATCTCCGTTTTCTGTTTTGTCCGCTGTCAGCGGTTTTTTTCGGCACGTTGCGCCGCGTCTAGCACGTCCTGCGCGCGGCGCCATGGGGCGGAACCGCGCGGCAGCAGGCCGAGCGCGCGGGTGGCGTGGATGCCGGCATCCTCCAGACGGCCTTGCAGCGCATAGCGCTGCGCCGTGGCCTCGGAGGCCATGCCGGCATTGCCCGCCTTGGCATAGGCCACGGCAAGGTCGCGCAGCACGCGGCTGTCGCGCCAGTCGCGGCCACGCGCCTCTTCCAGCGTCTTCAGCGCGGCGCCGTACTGCCCCGCCGCGAGCTGCGCCCGGCCGAGCCCGGCAAGGATCTGGGCGTTGCGCGGCGCCAGTTGCCGGGCCTGCGAATAGACCTGAATGGCCGGGCCGGCGCGGCGGGATTCGAGCAGGATCTCGCCCTTGAGATCGTAGAGGAACGGATCACGCGGGCGCAGCGCGATGGCGGCGTCGATGGCCTTGAGCGCGCGCGGCAGGTCCGATTGCCGGTGCCGTGCCACCGCCTCGCTCATCAGGGCGATATCGCGGCTCGGCGCCCGGTCGAGCCGCCGCAGCGTCCAGTTCGGCGCGCGCTGGAAGGCCGAGAGCTTGGCGCGGCTGCGGGCGTACCAGTAGTCCGCCTCCGGATTCTCGGCGGCCTTGGCGCCGGCGGAGGCGACCAGCCCCTGAAGCGCGCGCAAACGGTCGCGGGTCAGCGGATGGGTCTGCATATACGGATCCTGACGGCGGGCGGAGAGCGCCTCCTGCCCGCGAAAGATCTCCTGCACTTCCAGTGCGCCGCGCGGGTCGATCCCGGCGCGCACCAGCGTGCGGATCGAGCTGATATCGGCAGAGCTTTCCTCGGCGCGCGTATGGGCGAGGAAATTGCGCATCGCGGCGCTCTGGGTGCCGAGCATGACGCCGGCCAGCGCGTCGCCGCTGCCGGTGGCGACACCGGTGGCCGCCGCCAGCGCCGCGCCGAGGGCGGCGGCGGTGCGGGCGCTGCGCATATTGCCGAGCCGGCGGGCGATATGGCCGTTGGTGATATGCGCCGCCTCATGCGCGATCACCGCCTGCAGGGCCTCGGGGCTTTCCAGTTTCAGGATCAGGCCGGAATGGATGAAGATGTTCCGGGTGTCGATGATGAAGGCATTCAGGCTGTTGTCGTCGACCACGATAATGCCCACCTGCGACGGGCTGAGGCCGGCGGCGCGCAGCACCGGCGCGGCGAGCTCGGCCAGCGCATATTCGATATCGGCATCGCGCAGCAGCGTCACCGCGCGCGCCGGCACTGCCGAGAGTATCAGCGCCGCGGCGATCAGCAGCGCGGCCAGCGGTCTTGCGGCGGCAGCGGACATTGACCCTCCCTCACATCGCCCGTAAGCGGGAACCCGAGCCACCATGGGAGAGCGAGATGCGAAACTCAAGCCGGGGGGCGGTCGATGCCTTCATTGTGATGGAAGTGATGGAGGCGGCGCGGGCTGCCGAAGAGGCCGGGCGCCACATCGTCCATATGGAAGTGGGACAGCCGTCTTCGGGCGCGCCGGCCCATGCCCGCAATGTGCTGGCGGAGACAATGAAGACGGACCCTCTGGGCTATACCATGTCGCTGGGGTTGCCGGAGCTGCGCGCCCGCATCGCGCGGCATTACGGAGAATGGTACGATGTCGACCTCGACCCGGCCCGCGTGGTGGTTACGCCGGGCTCGTCGGGGGGATTCGTGCTGGCCTTCACCGCGCTGTTCGATGCCGGCGACAATGTCGTGGTCGGACGGCCCGGCTATCCCTCCTACCGGCAGATCATGAAGGCGCTGGATATCAGGCCGCTGGAGATCCCGGCCTCGGAGAAGAACGGCTACCTGCTGGCGCCGGAGGATCTTGAGGGCGTCGAGTTTCAGGGGCTCATGATGGCCTCGCCCGCCAACCCCACGGGCACGATGCTCAACAGCGAGGGGCTGGGCAAGATGATCGGGCTCTGTCAGGAGCGCGACGCGGCCTTTCTCTCGGACGAGATCTATCACGGCATCGAGCATGAGCGCCGCTCGGTCTCGGCGCTGGAGATCTCCGACGATGTCTGCGTGATCAACTCCTTCTCGAAGTATTACTGCATGACCGGCTGGCGCGTCGGCTGGCTGGTGGTGCCCGAGCCGCAGCTGCGACAGGTCGAGCGGCTGGCGCAAAATCTGTTCATCTGCCCGCCGCACGCGGCGCAGGTGGCCGCGCTGGCCGCGATGGATGCAACCGAGGAACTTGAGGAGAACCGCAAGGTCTATGCGCGCAACCGCCAGCTGATGCTGGAGGGGCTGCCGAAGGCCGGGTTCGACCGTATCGCGCCGCCGGACGGCGCGTTCTATGTCTATGCCGATGTCAGCCACCTGACCCATGACAGCCGCGCCTTTGCCGCCGAGATCCTCGACAAGGCCGGGGTGGCGGTGACGCCGGGGTTCGATTTCGATCCAGAGCGCGGCGGCGGCACGCTGCGGTTCTCCTACGCCCAGGGCACGGCGGAGATCGAGGAAGGGCTCGACCGTCTGCGCCGTTTCATGGAAACCCGCGGCTGAGCCCAGATTTTTCGTACGAAAAATCTTGTGAGCGTCGCGCGGGGTGCGAATCCCGGGCGCGGCGTGGTAGGGTCGGAAAAACCATAATCGAACGGGCGGATGAGCAGGATCTTCCTTTGTATCGCGGCGCTTTTCATCGCCGCCAGCGCAGCCGCGCAGGATCTGGGCGGGCGGGCGCTCTTTACCGGGGGCCGCGTCACCGATGCGCGCTGGGGCGGGGCGGCGGATCTGTCGCTCTCGCTCAGCCAGGGCGTGCCGTGGCGGGCCTTCACGCTGACCGATCCCGCCCGGCTGGTGGTGGATTTCCGCGAGGTCGACTGGACCGGCGCCGATGCCGAAGAGATGGATCGCTCCGAAGCGGTCACCGCGCTGCGCATGGGCGGTTTCCGCTCCGGCTGGTCGCGGCTGGTGGCGGCGCTCGAGGCGCCCATGGTGATCGGCGAGGCGGGCATGACCGTGGCCGAGGGCTCGGGCAGCGCCGAGCTGCGCCTGCGCCTGCTGCCGGCGAGCGCCGAGGAGATGCAGGCGGCCTCCGGCGCGCCGCAGGATCCGCGCTGGGATCTGCCCGCGCCCTCGGTCGTGGCGCCGGCGCCGCGCGCGGCGGATGCACCGCTGCGCATCATGCTCGATCCGGGCCATGGCGGCATCGACCCGGGCGCCGAGCGTGACGGCATCAATGAGGCCGATCTCATGCTGACCTTCGCCCGCGAGCTGCGCGACGTGCTGCGCCGCGCGGGCTTCGAGGCGGTGCTGACCCGTGACGCCGATCACTTCGTGTCGCTCGAGGGCCGCGTGGCGCTGGCGCATGACGCGCGCGCCGATCTCTTTGTGTCACTGCATGCGGATGCCATCGAAGAGGGCATCGCCCATGGTGCCACCGTCTACACATTGGCCGAAGACGCTTCCGACGCCGCCTCCGCCGCGCTGGCCGAACGCCATGACCGCGACGATATCCTTGCCGGGCTCGATCTTTCGGGCTCCGACGACCGCGTCGCCAATGTGCTGCTCGATCTTGCGCGGCTCGACAATACGCCGCGCAGCCTGTCGCTGGCGCGCCACCTCGTGGATGGCATCGAGAACGCCGTGGGGCGGGTGCACAAGCGCCCGCTGCGCCGCGCCGGGTTTTCGGTGCTGAAGGCCGCCGACATCCCCTCGGTGCTGATCGAGGTCGGGTTCCTCTCGACCGCGCAGGATCTCAGGAACCTCCAGGATTCGGCCTGGCGCGCCGGCATGGCGGCGGGCATTCGCGACGGAATCGAAGCCTGGGCCATCGAGGACGCCGCGCTCGCCCGCCTGCGGCGGCAGTAGGACGCCGCGGCAACAGGCGGCGCGCCGCTCTCACAAGCGCGTGTGTTTTGACCGCGGCCCCGGCACGCTATAAAGGGGGCGCAAATCTTGGGGGCTCCCTGCGTGACTCGGTTTATCTTCTCCTTCTTCGGCGGCATTTTCAGCGTTCTGACGCTGGGCTTGATGATGATCGCGCTGACCATCGGCGCGGTGTTCTGGATGTATGGCCAGGACCTTCCGAGCCATGAGAGCCTCGCGCAATACACCCCGCCGACGATCAGCCGGATCTATTCGCAGCAGGGCCGGGTGATCGACGAATTCGCCCAGGAGCGGCGCCTGTTTACCCCCGCCGACCAGATCCCCGACCTGGTGAAGCAGGCCTTCATCTCGGCGGAAGACAAGAATTTCTACACCCATCAGGGCTATGACCCGCGCGGCATCGCCGCCGCCGCCATCGACGCGGTGAAATCGCGTGGCCGCGACGTGCGCGGCGCCTCCACCATCACCCAGCAGGTGATGAAGAACTTCCTGCTCTCCGGCGACCGCCGCGCCGAGCGCAAGATCAAGGAAATCATCCTCGCCAGCCGAGTCGAAGGCGCTCTCAGCAAGGACAAGATCCTCGAGCTTTACCTGAACGAGATCTTCCTCGGGCAGAATTCCTATGGCGTCACCGCCGCCGCGCAGACCTATTTCAACAAGAGCCTGTCGGAGCTGGCGCCGAACGAGGCCGCCTTCCTCGCCTCGATGCCCAAGGCACCGTCGGATTTCCATCCCGTGCGCAACAAGGACCGGCTGCTCTCGCGCCGCAACTACGTGCTGCGCGAGATGATGGAGAACGGCTATATCGACGAGCCGACCTATGAGACGGAGGTCGCCACGCCGCTGCTCTCGGTGCAGAACGGCGATTACGAGCCCTATCAGGATTCGCTGCCGCCGCGCGATTACTTCACCGACGAGATTCGCCGCCAGCTGACCAGCGATTTCGGCGAGGGCGAGTTCTTTTCCGGCGGTCTCAGCGTGCGCGCCACGCTCGATCCCGAGATGCAGGTGGAGGCGGCGGAATCGCTGCGCATCGCGCTGGAGCAATACGACCGCGGACTCGGGCGCTGGCATGGCACCGGCAAGACGCTGCCCGAGGACTCGCTCGGCAGCGAAGAGGCTTGGCGCGCGGCGCTGGCCGGCACCTCTGTCGCCCGCGACATCGACCTGGAAAGCCAATGGCTGCCGGCGGTGGTGCTGGAGGTCGGCGATCAGGCCATGCGGCTGGGCATCGAGGGCGTCGCCACCGACGACCCGCGCGGCAATTCCGTGCCGCGCAACGACATCGCCTGGATGCGCGGCAGCTTCCGCGACAATTTCGAACGCGGCGACGTGGTGCATGTGCGCGCGATGATCGAGGATGGCGACGGCAGCTTTATCCGCTGGACCCTGCGCCAGGTGCCGAAGGTGCAGGGCGCCTTCATGGCGATGGACGTCAATACCGGCCGGGTGATCGCCATGCAGGGCGGCTTCTCCTATCAGGATTCGGTCTTCAACCGCGCCACCCAGGCGCAGCGCCAGCCGGGCTCTTCCTTCAAGCCCTTCGTCTACGCCTCGGCGCTGGATTCCGGTTTCGCGCCCTCGACCATCATCATCGACGCCCCGATCGAGATCGACACGCCGCAGGGCGTCTGGCGGCCCAAGAACTCGTCGAACACCTATTACGGCCCGACGCCGCTGCGCACCGGGATCGAGCAGTCGCGCAACCTGATGACCATCCGTCTCGCGCAGGAGATCGGCATGGACACGGTGGCGCGCTATGCGGAGAAATTCGGGGTCTACGACCAGATGGGCCGGGTGCTGGCCAATGCGCTCGGGGCCGACGAGACCACGCTTTACAAGATGATCTCGGCCTATGCGATGTTCGCCAATGGCGGCGAGCGGGTGGAGCCGACGCTGGTCGACCGGGTGCAGGACCGTTACGGGCGCACGATCTACAACCACGAAAGCGCCAAGGGCAATGAACGGGTCTGCGAGGATTGCGCCGATCCGAACCTGCCGCCGGGGCGCGGCCCGACCATCCGCAACAACCGCGAGCGGATCATGGACGGGGTGACCGCCTATCAGCTCACCTCGATGATGCAGGGCGTGGTACAGCGCGGCACCGCCTCGGGTGTGGTCAACCTGCCGGTGCCCACCGCCGGCAAGACCGGCACCACCAACGACGCCAAGGACGTGTGGTTCATCGGCTTTACCTCGAACGTGGTGGCGGGCTGCTATATCGGCTACGACACGCCGCGCCCGCTGGGCCGGGGGGCGTATGGCGCCTCCATGTGCGGGCCGGTGTTCCAGCGCTTCATGACCCAGGCGGTGAAGAAATACGGCGGCGGGCCGTTCAAGGTGCCCGAGGCCTGCGAGTTCATCAAGATCGACCGCTTCACCGGGGCGCGTCTGGGCGATGCGGCCTCCGGCCCGAATGTGGTGGCCGAGTGTTTCCGCCGTGGCGAAGAGCCGATCTTTGGCATCCAGCTCGATGGTGGCTGGGCGATGACCGGCAATTTCGACGTGATCCAGCCCGACGGCTCGACCCGCGCCCGCCAGGTGACCACCTCCACCGGCAAGAAAGCCGTGGTGGGCCCCAAGGCGAGCTTCGGCACGCTGAGCTCGGGCGGGCTTTATTGATCCGGGCAGGCGGGTGAAAACCCACCCTGAGGGGGGTGCGGCGGTGGCGCGAAAGGGCGTGCGGTGCGCGGTCTGGCCGGGGTCGGTTGAGTATTTGTCGGAAAGATGAAGGGGCGGGCCGGCGCTCCGGCGTCGACCGGGGGGGGCCTGTGACGCGCGGCGCTTGAAGGGCAGGCGGCGCTGGTTTATGTCCCCCTGACCAACAGATTTCCCGAAGAGAGCCAGCCATGCGCGCCGAGACCCAGAAATCCGTCGACAAGATCGAGAAATCGCTGGACCTGCTGGGCCAGCGGCTCGACTGGGAGACCGCGCCGCACCGGCTCGAGGAGTTCAACGCCCGCGTCGAGGACCCCAACCTCTGGGACGATCCGCAGGCGGCGCAGAAGCTCATGCGCGACCGGCAGATGCTGGTCGACGCGATGGAGACCTACAACTCGATCAAGCAGGAGCTCTCCGACAATGTCGAGCTGATCGAGATGGGCGAGATGGAGGAGGACGAGGAGGTCGTCTCCGAGGCCGAGGCCGCCATAGCAGCGCTCGCCGAGAAGGCCGGCCAGAAGGAGCTGGAGGCGCTGCTCGACGGCGAGGCGGACGGCAACGACACCTTTCTCGAGATCAATGCCGGCGCCGGCGGCACCGAGGCCTGCGACTGGGCGCAGATGCTCCAGCGCATGTATGTCCGCTGGGCCGAAAAGCGCGGCTATGACGTGGAGTTGCAATCGGAGGAGCCGGGCACCGAGGCGGGGATCAAATCGGTGGCCTACAAGATTTCCGGCCCCAACGCCTATGGCTGGCTGAAATCGGAATCGGGTGTGCACCGGCTGGTGCGGATCTCGCCCTTTGGCAAGGGCACGCGCGAGACCTCCTTTGCCAGCGTCTGGGTCTATCCGGTGGTCGACGACAATATCGAGATCGACGTGAACCCCTCCGAGATCCGCGTCGATACCTACCGGTCGTCCGGTGCCGGCGGTCAGCACGTCAACACCACCGACTCGGCGGTGCGGATCACCCACATGCCCACCGGCATCGTGGTGACCTCGTCGGAGAAATCCCAGCACCAGAACCGCGATATCGCCATGAAGGCACTGAAATCGCGGCTCTATCAGATGGAGCTGGACCGCCGGAATGCCGAGATCAACGCCCAGCACGAGGCCAAGGGCGATGCCGGCTGGGGCAACCAGATCCGCTCTTACGTGCTTCAGCCCTACCAGATGGTGAAGGATCTGCGCACCAGCCACGAGACCAGCGACACGCAGGGCGTGCTCGACGGCGATCTCGACCCGTTCATGGCGGCGACGCTGGCGCAGCAGGCCTCGGGCAAGTCGCGCGCCGACGCGCAGGCGGAGTGACGTTGGGCGGGGGTAGTATTCCGCTACTACCCGCGCCCCGCCGCCGCGCTCTAGGCTGCGCCTCAGCACAGCAAGACCTGAGGGGGATATCGTGGCCAAAGCCATTCACAGCATGATCCGGGTTCTCGACGAGGACCGCTCTGTCGCGTTCTATCGCACTGCCTTCGGGCTGGAGATCGCCGACCGGCTCGATTTCAGCGACTTCACGCTGATCTATCTCAGCAATGCCGAGACCGGGTTCGAGGTCGAGCTGACGGTGAACAAGGACCGGACGGAGCCCTACGATCTCGGCGACGGTTACGGCCATCTGGCGGTGTCGGTGGCCGATCTCGACGCCGAGCATGCGCGTTTCGAGGCCGAAGGCCTCAATCCGCGCAAGCTGGTGGAATTCGCCCCCGACGGCAAGCTGGTGGGGCGGTTCTTCTTTGTCGCCGATCCCGATGGCTATCAGATCGAGGTGCTGGAGCGCAGCGGCCGCTTTCAGTAACGGGGCCTGCTGCCTTGGTCGCATGGCGCGATTGACAGCGGGGGCTATAATCTGGCCATCTGCGCGGTGTTAGCGCCGCAAACGCCGATGGAGGAGAGTGCCGATTACCCCCGTGACCGATCATATCGACAGAGTCGTGAAGACCGTGGGCTCGGACCGGGCGGCTGCGATGTCGTCGCTGGCGGCGTCCTGGCGGCGGTCGATGCGGCATCACGGGCTCGATCCGTCCGAGCGTCGCGCGCCCGAGCGGCTCGACCAGCGCGCGCTGCACGAGCGGCGGCTGCGGGTGGAGCGGTTTCTGCTGGTGGCCGGGCCGAAGCTCGATCAGCTTTTCGGGCTCGTGGGCAGCTCCGGCTGCGGCGTGCTGCTGACCGATGACGCGGGGCTGGTGCTGGATCAGCGCTGCGCCGATGCCGACAGCGCGGTGTTCCGCGACTGGGGGCTTTGGCCCGGCAGCGACTGGAGCGAGGCCGCCGAGGGCACCAACGGCATCGGCACCTGCCTGGCCGAACAGCGCCGGGTGACGATCCATCGCGGCGATCATTTCCTTGCGCGCAATATCGGCATGAGCTGCATGGACGCGCCGATCTTCGGCCCCGATGGCAGCGTGCTGGCGGCGCTCGACGTGTCGTCGGCGCGGGCCGACCAGACCGAGGGCTTCAACCGGCTGATTGCCGCGACGGTGGCGCAGACCGCGCGCGCCATCGAGGCGGATTTCTTCCGTGCCTCCTTTCCCGATGCACGCATCGTGGTGGGCGATGGCGACGAGAGCGAGGCCTCGGTGCTGGTGGCGGTCGATTCCGACGATCTGGTGGTCGGCGCCACGCGCGGTGCGCGCAAGGCCTTCCGGCTGGAGGCCAAGGGCGCGCTGAAGCCGCGGCCTGCCGCCGATCTCTTCGGTCAGGGCGACGGCCCCACCGGGTTCGAGAAGGCCGAGCGCGCGGCGGTGGTGCGGGCGCTGACCCGCGCCGACGGCAATGTCTCGCAGGCGGCGCGCGCGCTGGGGATCGGCCGCGCGACGCTCTATCGCCGGATGAAGCGGCTGGGGCTCGGCGACTAGCGCCTCAGACCAGCTCGGTGCGGATCGCTCGCAGACGTTCGGCCAGGGCGTCGGCTACGCGCCGGATGCGCGGGCTGCGCGCCTTGTCCTCGTGCAGCGCCAGGTAGAGCGGGCGCAAGAGCACCGCGTCGTCCACCGGCACAAGCCCCGCCGGGCGCCCGAGAAATACCGGCAGCACCGCGATGCCCAGCCCCTGGTGCGCCGCAGCCAGCATGCTCGGCGGATCGCCGGAGTAGAGCGCCACGGCGCGATTGCCCGCCCAGTTCCGCGCCCAGGCAAAGACCTCGCCGCCGCTGCTCTCGGGACGGATCACCGCCTCTGTCACCGCATCCGGCGCGCGATAGGGGCGATAGGCGACCTCGGCGAGCTTGCGGGCGCGGATCGTCTGACCCTCCGGCGCGCCCACCCTGAGCGCGATGTCGATCTCGCCGCTTTGCAGATCGGCGCGCGCCGCCAGCCCGTCGAGGCGGATCGAGAGATCCGGGTGATCGGCCAGCAGCCCGCCCAGCAGCGGCACCAGAATCCGCGCCTGAAATACCGGCGGCGCCGAGATTCGCACCGGCCCGCCGGCATCGGCGCCGCGCGCCCGGCGGGCCAGGGCCTGCGCGGCCTCTTCCATCGCCTCGGCCTCGGGCAGCAGCGCATCGGCCTCTGCCGTCGGGCGCCAGCCGCGCGGCAGCCGGTCGAAGAGTTTCAGCGCCAGCGCGCGCTCCAGCCGGTCGATCCGCCGCGCGACGGTGGCGTGTTCGACGCCGAGCGCCCGCGCCGCGCCCGACAGCGATCCCTGTCGCATGAGCGCGAGAAAAACGGTCAGGTCGTGCCAGTTCATCGGGGTGTTTTCTCACATTTATGGGGCATTTCTTCCGGCTTCCCGGGAATTTCCGCACAGATATCTTTGCGGCAGTTCGCAGAGAAAGGAAATCCCATGCTGGACAAACCCGACACCGCCGCGCCGGCGGAGATGCTGACACGCCGCTTTCTAGAGGCGCTTTTCGCCGGGGACATGGGGCAGGTGCTCGACATGGTCGCACCCGATGCCGTGTTCATTCCCGCGCGCCGCGAGGCTTCGGCGGCCAACCCGCTTTTTGGCACCTATTCCGGGCCGGAGGGGGCGGCGCTGTTCTTTGGCCGCTTCGGCGATCTCTTCACGCCGGAGCGGTTCGACATCGCCGCCGGGGTCGGCGACGCCCGCCGCGCCTGCCTGTTCGGACGGCTGCGCCACATTGTGCGGGCCACCGGCAAGACATTTGCCTCCGATTGGGCGCTGGTCACCGAGTGGCAGGGCGGCAAGCTGGTGCTCTATCACTTCTACGAGGACACGGCGGCGCTGGCCGAGGCGATGAGCGCCTGATCCTCCGAACGGGCGCAAAGATCTTGCGCCCGTGGTCGCTTTCCGGGTTACACTCTCCTCCAAGAGGAGTGAGTTGGGTAAAAGGGAGGGCAGGGATGACCGTGACGCCGGAGCCGGGGGTGCCCCCGCTGGCAGAGGTGCGTTTTGCCACGCTGAAAGAGGCGCTGCGCCGGGGCGTGGCCGATTTGAAGCGCGCGCCGGGATTTGCGCTGGTCTTTGCCGGGGTCTATGTGTTCGCCGGGTTGCTGATGAGCTGGATCACCTGGGCGACCGGGCAGAGCTATTGGCTGGTGCTCGCGGCGATCGGCTTTCCGCTGCTGGCGCCCTTTGCCGCCGTCGGTTTCTACGATGTCAGCCGGCGGCTGGAGCTTGGCCTGCCGCTCGACTGGATGCAGATCTTCAGCGTCATCCTGCGGCAGTCGAAACGGCAACTGCCGTCGATCTGCGCGGTGATCGTGATCGTTTTCCTGTTCTGGTTCTTCCTCGCGCATATGATCTTTGCGCTGTTCATGGGCCTCTCGGTGATGACCAATGTCTCGTCGAGCTATGGGGTGTTCCTCACCGCGAACGGGCTGACGATGCTGGCGGTGGGCTCGGCGGTGGGGGCGGGCTTTGCGGCGCTGCTCTACATGATCACGGTGCTGGCGCTGCCGCTGCTGCTGGACCGCGAAATCGATTTCGTCACCGCGATGATCACCTCGTTCCAGTATGTTGCGGCGCATCCGGTGGTGATGTTCGCCTGGGCGTTCTTTATCGCGGCGGTCACGCTGGTCTCGATGCTGCCGGGCTTTCTCGGGCTGTTCCTGACACTGCCGGTGCTGGGCCACGCCACCTGGCATCTCTACGATCTGCTGAAGACCGGCGCGGCGGCGGGGACGGCGGGTCGGCCAGTGACGGTCTGAGCCCCGAAGGGCTCAGACGGGCGGATCAGACGAAGGGTTCGTCGATGCGCAGTTGCTTGCGGTGGAACGGCACCAGTTCCTCTGCCGAGGCATAGCCCGCGGTGCGTGCGGCATTGAGGATGAGCTGGGTGTCGCGGCCGAGATACTCATAGACCAGCCGGGCAGCGCGCCGCCCGGTCGGATTCTCCGGCGTGGTGCGCACGGTGTAGCCAACCCAGTAGGTTTTTGCGAGCGCCGGCACCCGGGCGAGATAGTTGAACGAGGTGGTGACCGCGCCGCGCCGGCTGACCAGCATCGCCAGCCCCTCGGCCTGCGGCATCACCATGCCGCGAAATTCGCGCGTGCGCGGATCGGTAGGCATGTCGTGCATGGACAGCGCTTCCTTGGGCTCGAAGCCACGCAGGAAGGTGAAGCCCTCTTTGCGGGTGATGTGCACAAGCCCGACGACGAAGCGGTCTTCTTCGGTAAAGGCGGCGCGGGAGAAGCGGAAGAAACCCGAGGGAAATTCCTCTTCCGACAAATGCGTGACCCCGGCGCCGATGAAATCCGAAATAAAGCTGTGGCTCAACAGGCTGCGCGGTTCGGATCGGATCTGGTCGACCGGTTCCAGCAGAATACGGGCATCGACTCCGAAAAAGCGGCAGATCCGGTGCAGCACATCTGGGCGCGGAAAGCTTTCGCCCGCAAGGTAGCGATTGAATTGCGTGCGATTGATGCCAAGATCGCGGCACAGGGCCGAAATAGATGGCGCATTGCGTCCGAGCCTGCGTAGATTGGCTCCGAATACGCCACGCAATTCGGCCGGGCTGGGTTGATTATCGTCTCGGGTTAGATCTGTTGACATTCCGTTTCTTTCCCGCAGCGGGGCTTAGACGACAGCGCGCCGTCATTTTTGGGCCTTATTTTCTACGGGTTACCGGAACTTGATGCGAAGTAGCGTCACACTTGATGCCCATCCGCGCCAATTGATATCGAAACTGTCACAAAATGCAACCCAGAGACACGTTTCTTCGCATGGGCGTGCGGCAGGAAATGCGTAACCCTGTATCAGACGGAGCGGTAAGGGTGTGACAATGTCACAAAAGATGTATGGGGTGGTGCTATGGGCAGACCCCGGAGATCATAAAGCTGTAATCTGGTGTGAGGACCACGGCGATCTTGCGTTCTACCATGATTCCGTGGCCAGCCCGCATGACGGTGTGTCGCTTGACGCCGGGGATCTGATTCAGTTCGATCTGATGCAGGCGGAAAATCTGCGCTTTGCCTGTAATCCCAAACGTCTGGTTCAGAAGCAATATCCGGAGCTCGCGCAAAATCTGCGCGGCGCCTCGCCGATGGCGGGGGGTGGCGCGGCGCAGGCCCGTGCTGCGGCGCGTCCGGCCGGGAAAGTCGTGGCGTTTCCCGACCGGCGTTTTCTGGCGGAGACGCTCAAGGCATCCTGAGGAGGAGGTTCCCGGCGTCGCTCAGTCCTGGCCGCGGGCCAGAGCGGCGACGCCGGTGCGGGCCACCTGAACCAGGCCCAGCGGTCGCATCAGATCCGCGAAGGCGTCGATCTTGTCCGGCGCGCCGGTCAGCTGGAAGATGAAGCTTTCCAGCGTCGAATCCACCACATTGGCGCGGAAGATATCGGCCAGCCGCAGCGCCTCGACGCGCTTGTCGCCGCTGCCGATCACCTTCATCAGCGCCAGTTCGCGTTCGACCGAACTGCCCTCGGCGGTGAGGTCGTGCACATCGCGCACAGACACGATACGGCCGAGCTGCGCCTTGATCTGCTCGATCACCTGCGGCGTGCCGGTGGTGACGATGGTGATGCGCGAGAGATGGCCTTCGTGATCGACCTCGGCCACGGTCAGGCTGTCGATATTGTAGCCCCGGCCCGAGAACAGGCCGATGACGCGCGCCAGCACGCCGGGCTCGTTCTCCACCAGCACGGTGATCGTGTGCGATTCCTGCACATCCGAGAAGGTCGGGCGCAGGTTGTAGGCCGAATGTTTGGACGAGCCCTTCTTGATCTGTAGCGCGGACATTTCCGTTCCTTTCTTCCCTTCCTTGCCGCCGGCTGGCGGCGCTCCTGTCACTGCGCCCGACCGGAATAGCCGAGCGTCTCCATCCATGGTGTCAGCCGGTCCATGACCGGCGCCAGCTGGTCGCGGTAACGCTGCCAGCGGTTCTCTGCATCGCGGTATAGCCCGCGCGTCACCTGCGCATAGCTCGCTGTCTGGATCACCGCGCGGCTCTGGGCGGCGCGGCGATGATCGGCCATGTCGGTGCGCCAGTCGCGCCCCAGCGCCGCCATCACCGGCGCAAAGGCGCGGGCAGGATCGGCGATCATGTCCTCATAGCGCAGCTCGGTCACGTCGAGTTCCAGCCGGTCGCGGTAGCGCTGCCAGAGCGTGAAGCTGCGGTCATAGGTCTCTGCCGCTTCGGAGAGATCGAGGAAGCGGTCCATCGCCTCGTTGGCGGTGAAATTCTGCATGAAGCAGCTCAGCACCACGTCGCAGGGGTGGCGCAGCACGAGAATGAATTTCGCGCCAGGGAACATGCGGGCGATGGCGGCGGCGTTCAGCATGTTGAAGGGCAGCCGGTCGATGGCGCTGCGGTTGCCCACCTGCTGGCCAAGATCGGTCTCGAAGCGCACGCGATAGGCGGCGCGGCGGGCGGCGCGCTCCTCGGTGCCGAGGGTGGCGAGATCGTGCGCCTCCCGCGCGGGGTCGATGCCGCGTGTGAGGGTTTGCGAAAACGGCCGTTCTTCGGTCAGCAGGATGTCGGGATGGCCACGCAGGAAAGTGTCGGCCAGTGTGGTGCCCGAGCGGGGAAAGCCCACCATGAAGACCGGTTGCCAGCCATCGGTCTCCGCCGCATCGGCGGGCCAGCTGCCTGCGGGCAGCGCGTCGAGCCCGGCGAGCTTGTGTTGAATGGCGCCATGAAACTGCGGTCCGCCAACGGCGGGCCGGGCGCGCAGCCGGTGGGCGTTCATCTCGTCGAAGGCCGCGAAGGCCTCGGCGGGCCGGTCCAGCTTGTCGAGCGCGCGTCCGCGCAGCTGTTCGCGCACGCCGCGCGTCTCGGGCGGCAGTGCGGTGGGGTCTTGTGCGTCGAGCAGCGTCAGCGCGTCTTCGGCGCGGTCCTCGCGCAGATCCCTCGCAGCCCTGTGCAGCGCGATCATCGGTGCGCCGGGGCAGGCGGCCTCGGCGGCGTCCAGCGCGTCGGCGGCCTCGTCATTCCTGTTGGCCAGATCCAGCGCCCGCAGCAATGCGTCCCAGGCGAGCACATCGCCGGGGGCAGACCGCGTGGCCTCGCGCAGATGTATGATGGCGCGATCCGCATCCTCCAGTTCGAGCAGCGCCAGCCCCGCCGCCATCCGCACCCCGGCATTGCCGGGCGCGACGTCCAGCCCGGCGAGGGCGGCGTCGCGGGCGGCGGCGGGTTGCGAGAGGGAACGGAGCAGCATCGACATGTTTACATAGCTGTCTGGAAGGGCGGGATCGGTCCGTATGGCGTGGTCGAAGGCGCGCAGCGCGTCGTTGTTGCGCCCGGTGGCGCGCAGGGCCAGCCCCAGCGCATTGGCGACATCGCCGAGCAGCGGCTGGCGTTTCAGCAGCGCCTGGGCGCGGGGCAGCACCGCCTGCCAGTCGCGGGCCCGGAGCGCCGTGCCGATGGCCTTGCGCTCGCGGGTTTCCGCCGCTGTCAGACGCGGGGCAGGGTGGGCCGCCGCCCCGAGCGCGGCGAGACGCCGCCGCGCCTCGGCGTTGTCGCTGCTGCGTGCCAGAAGCCCGCGCAAAAGCGCCGCGGCCTCGGGCTTGCGCTGCGCCGAGATCAGCGCGTTTGCCTGCGCGAGGGCCTGCGCCGCATCGGGCGCAGGCCGGTCTTTCGCGCTGCTAGACAAGCACCGCTCCCTTGCCGGCGATGGCGTTGGTCGCCTTGGCGTCGCCAAGCAGCATCTTGTTATGCGGCTCGCCCGACGGGATCATCGGGAAGCAGTTCTCGTGCTTCTCGACCAGGCAGTCGAAGATCACCGGCCCGTCGTAGTTCAGCATCTCCATGATCGCATCGTCCAGATCCTTCGGATCCTTGCAGAGGATGCCCTTGGCCCCGAAGGCCTCGGCGAGCTTGACGAAATCGGGCAGCGCCTCGGACCAGCTCGACGAATAGCGTTCGCCATGCAGCAGCTGCTGCCACTGGCGCACCATGCCCAGCCGCTCGTTGTTGAGGATGAACTGCTTGACCGGCAGGTGATACTGCACCGCGGTGCCCATCTCCTGCATGTTCATCAGCCACGAGGCCTCGCCCGCGACATTGACCACCAGCGCGTCGGGATGCGCCACCTGCACGCCGATGGAGGCGGGGGTGCCGTAGCCCATGGTGCCCAGACCCCCGGAGGTCATCCAGCGGTTGGGATCCTCAAAGCCCAGGAACTGCGCCGCCCACATCTGGTGCTGGCCGACCTCGGTGCAGATATAGCGATCCATGCCCTTGGTCAGCGCTTCCAGCCGTTCCAGCGCATATTGCGGCTTGATGGTGGTTTCGGAGGGTTTGTATTTCAGGCACTCGACCTGTTTCCACTCCTCGATCTGCCGCCACCATTTCGCCAGCGCCTCGCGGTTGACCTTGCGGCCGCGCGCCTTCCAGACCTTGAGCATGTCCTCGAGCACATGCGCCACGTCGCCGACGATCGGGATGTCGGTCTTGATTACCTTGTTGATCGAGCTGGGATCAACGTCGATATGCGCCTTTTTCGACTTCGGCGAGAACGCGTCGATGCGGCCGGTGATCCGGTCGTCGAAGCGGGCCCCGATATTGATCATCAGATCGCAGCCATGCATCGCGAGGTTGGCCTCGTAGAGCCCGTGCATGCCCAGCATGCCCAGCCAGTGCTTGCCGCTGGCCGGGTAGGCGCCGAGCCCCATCAGGGTCGAGGTGATCGGAATGCCGGTGGCATCGACCAGCTCGCGCAGCAGCTGGCTCGCCGCCGGGCCGGAATTGATCACGCCGCCGCCGGTGTAAAAGACCGGGCGCTCGGCGTTTTCCAGCGCCTCGACCAGCTGGGTGATGGTCTCCATGTCGCCCTTGACCTGTGGCTGGTAATGGCCGACCGGCGCCTTGGGCTTGGGCGTGTACTCCGCGCTGGCGAACTGCACGTCCTTGGGGATGTCGACCAGCACCGGGCCGGGCCGGCCCGAGGCCGCCACGTGAAAGGCCTGATGGATCACCGAGGACAGGTTGGCCGTGTCCTTCACCAGCCAGTTATGCTTGGTGCAGGGGCGGGTGATGCCGACGGTGTCGGCCTCCTGAAACGCGTCCGAGCCGATCATGAAGGTGGGCACCTGACCCGAAAGCACGATGATCGGAACGGAATCCATCAGCGCATCGGTGAGCCCGGTGACCGCGTTGGTGGCACCGGGGCCCGAGGTGACGAGCGCCACGCCGACCTTGCCGGTCGAGCGCGCATAGCCTTCGGCAGCGTGCACCGCGCCCTGTTCGTGGCGAACGAGGATGTGGCGGATATCGTTCTGCTGAAAGATCTCGTCGTAAATCGGTAGAACGGCGCCGCCGGGATAGCCGAATACCGTGTCCACACCCTGATCCCTCAGGGCCTGAACCACCATTTTCGCTCCGGTCATCTGACGTGTCATCGCGTGTCTCCGTTTACGACGTCATTCATTTTTGCGCTGCGCAATAAAAAAAGCCCCCGAGAATTTCGGGGGCGCATGGGGATCCGTTATGGTTCCGAGTTACCGGCCCATGCGCCATTTTCCTACAATCAGTACGAGCCGTTCCACGGGGTGGACTCCTTGGTTGCGCGGGGCGGACATTAGGAGGATGGGGCAGGGGCGTCAACCTTGGAATCCGCGAAAAATCACATTCCGCGCGGCTTTGTTTTTTCGAAAGTTTCCAGGCGGGGGTGTTGGGCGACATTTTTGGAAAGAATTTCGACCGCTTTCGTAATGGGGCAGGGAGACAGACGCATTTTGCTGCCTGCCGCCCAGCGGCTGGATTTGGCGGGGACAAGACCCGCGCGCGGCTTCGTGATTTGCTTGAAACATGATTTTGCGGCAATCTGAACTTATCGGTTCAGTATCCGCTGAGGGAGGATGACATGGCCATCTATCGCACGTTCCACAAAACCGCCCGCGACTTCACCATGATGAAGGCGGCGCTGCTCGTGGCGCTTCTGGTGCTGGCGCAGCTCCTGGGATCGGTGCGGGATGCGGGGGGCGAGATCGCCCAGGATGCCATGACCCACCCCCAGGTGCTGCGGGTGCTGGTCGAACGCTGCGGTGAGAGCCAGAGCGCGGGGCCGTTGATCTAGGCGATCGGTTTGCGCGGTTGCGTTCAGACGTTGACGCCGGTGCCCTGCAAGACGCCATGTTCCAGCGCATAGCGGGTGAGGCCGGCGGTGGAGCTGATGCCGAGCTTGCGCTTGATGTTCTTGCGGTGGGTCTCGACCGTGCGTACCGAGATGTCCAGCGCCAGCGCCACTTCCTTGTTGGACTTGCCCTGCGCAAGCTGCAACAGCACCATCTGTTCGCGGTTGGTGAGCTGTTCGCGCCCGCCGGTCATCACCGGGCGCAGCGCGCCCTCGGCGCCGGTGCAGAGATAGCGCCCGCCCGCCATGACCGTGTCGATGGCGCGCTTGATCTCGTCTGTGGGCACATCCTTCAGCACATAGCCCACCGCGCCATGCCCCAGCGCGGTCGAGATATATTCCGGCGTGTCATGCATCGACAGCACCAGGATCCGCGTCTCCGGGCGTTGTTCGAGGATCATCTCTGTGGCCGACAGCCCGTTCAGGCCGGGCATGTTGAGATCCATCAGGATCACGTCGGGCGCCAGATCCTCCAGCGCGTCGATCATCTCCTGCCCGCCGGAAAGCGTGCCCACCACGTCGATCTCGTCATAGCTGTCCAGGATCGCCTCGATCCCCTCCGCCACGAGCGGATGATCGTCGACAATGGCAACACGGGTGGGGCGGGTCATGCGCGGGCCCTCGGAGATTGCGCGCTGCCATCCTCTGGCGGCAGCAGGTGGGACAGGGGAATTTGCGCTTCGATAACGGTGCCGGAGCGCGAGGACAAGACGCGCAGCGTGCCGCCGAGCTGGTCCATGCGCTCCTGCATGTTGCGCAGCCCGATGCCGCGGTGTCCCTTGCCGGTCTCCGCGTCGATGCCATGCCCGTTGTCGGAGACCCGCAGCGTCGCGCCCTTGCGGTGGCCGCGCAGGTCCATATCGACCCGGGTGGCGCCGGAATGGCGCTCGATATTGGTCAGCGCCTCCTGCGCGATGCGGTAGAGCGCGATGCGCCCCTCCTGGTCGATGCGGTTGCGGAACACCACCGTCTCGAACACCGTCTCGATCCCGGTGCGGGCGTGGAAATCGTCGGTCAGCGCCTTCAGCGCCGGCCCGAGCCCGAGATCGTCGAGCGTGCCGGGGCGCAGGTCGCGGCTGATGCGGCGGACCTCCTGAATGGCACCCAGCAGGTTCTCCTGCCCGCGCTCCAGCGCCTGGCCGGCGCGGGCATCGCCGGTGATCAGCCGCCGCCGCGCAATCTCCAGCGCGTATTTTACGCCCACGAGGATCTGGCTGATGCCGTCATGCAGCTCGCGCGCCACGCGACCGCGCTCTTCCTCTTGAGCGTCAAACACCCGCTGGGTCAGCTCCTTGAGCTTGGCATCCGCCAGCCGCCGCTCGCGGATATTGAGGATCAGCCCCGACAGGAACACGGTCAGCAGCGCCGAAAGGGTGATGCCGCCGATATAAAGGAAGGTGTGCCGCACCCGTTCCTCGACGCCGGCGCGCGCCGCAGCCACCTGCTCGACGATATCGTCGATCCAGACGCCGGTGCCCACCGCCCATTGCCAGTCCTGAAAGCCCAGCACAAAGGAGATCATCCGCGCCTCTTCGCCGGTCGATGGCTTGGGCCAGAGATAGGTGTGATAGCCCGAGCCCTGGCGTGCGATCTCGATCAGCCGGTCGGTGATCGGCGTGCCCTCGCTGTCCTCCAGCCCGGACCAGTCGCGCCCGATCATCTCGGTGCGGCGCGGAGAGACCAGATTGGTGCCGTCGTAATCGTAGACAAAGAACGAGCCGTCCTCGCCATAGATCATTGCCGCGAGGATCTGCGCCACCCGTGTCTTGGCCTCTTCGTCATCGGGGGCGGCGACACCGTAGATGAAGTAAAAGCCATTGCGCGCCTGGGTGACGTAATTGCGCAATTCCTGCTTCTTGGTTGCGATGAGCTGGGCTTCAAGCGTGCGGATCTCGCTTTCCGCCATGGCGCGCGATTGCGAGGCCACCACGACCGAGATCGCCGCCGCCGCGACGATCAGCGGCACCGAGGCCAGAAGAAAGAGCTTCTGGCCGTAACTCAGGTGCAGACGGTCGAGAATCGCGGGCATGACCTCGGATATCGGTTGATTCGCGCCCGATCAAACCATGAAACCCGCCCATTCCCCAACGGCATGCGGTTTTCAGAACGCTTTATTCCAGCGCTTTCGCGCAAGAATGCTGCCCGTCTACGTAGCAGTGGGTATTTTCCTTTGATTGCGCTCTCATTACGCTGCCGGAACACGAAGATCCGCGCAGTCCGGAGGAGCGGTATTGCGCACGTCAATTCGGGAGGACATCTATGGATCGCCGTTCTTTTCTGAGGGCCACCACGGCCGGTGGCGCTGCTGCCGCCGCGACTTCGCTTGCCGCGCCTGCCTATGCGCAGGGCCGCCGCACCCTCACCCTTGTCACCACCTGGGGCCGCGGCCTCGCCGGGGTGCATGACAGCGCGCAATACTGCGCCGACCAGATCACCGCCGCGACCGACGGCCAGCTCACCGTCGAGCTCAAGGCCGCCGGCGAGCTCGTGGGCGCCTTCGAGGTGTTCGACGCCGTCTCCGCCGGTCAGGCCGACATGTATCACGGGGTGGATTACTACTTCCTCGGCCAGCACCCGGCGATCAGCTTCTTCAGCCAGATCCCGTTCGGCATGAACTTCATGGAGTTCTCCAACTGGTTCTACCATGACGGCGGTTCGGAGCTGTCGGACGAGCTCTACTCGATCTTCGGCCTCAAGGCCTTCCCGTCTGGCAATACCGGCCCGCAATCGGGTGGCTGGTTCTCCAAGGAGATCACCTCGCCGGAGGATTTCCAGGGCCTCAAGTTCCGCATGCCGGGGCAGGGTGGACAGGTGCTGGGCAAGCTCGGCGCATCGGTGCAGAACCTGCCGGGCGCGGAAGTGTATCAGGCGCTCAGCTCGGGCGCGATCGACGGCACCGAATGGATCGGCCCCTGGGCCGACGAGAAGGCCGGCTTCCAGGAGATCACCAAGACCTATTACACCGCCGGTTTCCACGAGCCGGGGCCGAACCTCAACCTGACGATGAACCTCGAGGTTTACGAGAGCCTGACGCCCGCGCAGCAGGAAATCGTCGCGCAGGTCGCCCGTGCCGGCAACCTCTGGACGATGTCGCTCTTCATGGCCAACAACTCGGCGGCGCTTCAGCGTCTCCAGTCCGGCGGCGTGAAGATCATGGAATTCCCCGACAGCGTCTGGGACGCGTTCGGCGCGGCGGCCAAGGAAGTGGTCGAAGAGCCGATGGGCGACGATCTCTACAAGCGCTGCTATGACAGCTACATGGCGTCGCTGACCTCCTCGGCGCAGTGGATCAGCCGCTCCGAAGGCGCCTTCTCGGCGCAGCGGAACCGCGTCATGGGGCTCTGACCCGACATATCGCGCAGTTGACGCCCCCGCATCCCGCGGGGGCGTATCTGCTTTCTAACAAGATCCTGCGGCGGCCCGCCCGAAAGCGGGGCGGAGCACGACCCGGGACGACACACCGCAAACAGGGGCTCAGGTCATGGAAGACGCAGCCACGGGCGGAGCGTTCGGCGCAATCCTGAACGGCTTGGTCTGGTTCTTCAGCAATATTGCCATGTCCTTCTACAATCTCGGCTACGCGCTGACGCATCCGTCAAGCTGGCTGAACTGGTCGGACAGCGAAGCGGTCATGCGCTTCGTGTATTACGGCGCATCGCCGGAGCTGTTCTTTGTTGTGTTCACGACGGTGCTGGTGCTGACCGTCATCGGGATCTGGCGCAACAACGTCATGTGGGGCATGGTCCGGGGGCTCGAAGCCTTTGGCAATACCGTGGGCCGCGTCGCCGCCTGGGCGGGGCTGATCATGGTGCTGCAACAGGTGGTGATCATCTTCGTGCAGCGCATCTTTGCCCGGCCCGACCTGTCCTTCGGTTTCGGCGTGCCGGTGACCTTTGATGTGAGCTGGTGGTCGGAAGAGCTCAAGCTCTACAACGCCATCGTCGTGGCGCTGTGTCTGGCCTATACCTTCATCCAGGGCGGCCATGTGCGCGTCGATCTGGTCTATGCGCCGGTGAAATACCGCACCAAAAAGATCATCGACATGTTCGGCAGCCTGTTCTTCATGCTGCCCATGGCCACGCTGATGTGGCTCTATTCCTGGTTCTTCCTGTGGCGCCATCTCATCGTGCCCAAGCCCTCGGCCTCCGAAGGGCTCGACCGGCTGCTGATGAAATCGCGCGCGCTGCGCTGGAATGTCGAGACCATCGGCTTCAGCCCCAACGGCTTTTCCGCCTATTTCCTCTTCAAGATCCTCATCGTCCTGATGTGCGGCTTCATCTTCCTCCAGGGTGTGACCTTCTTCTGGCGCTCCTACCTGGAATGGAAGGAAGGCGAGGAGAGCGAGGGCAAATATCACGATCACGACCGGGTCGAGACGGGCGAAGAAGCCTACGACCACGCGGAATTCTGAGAGGGATCTGACACATGCTATTCGGCCTGGACGGCGTCGAGATCGGTCTGATCATCGTCTTTCTCACGCTCTTTTCCGCCATTCTCTCCGGCTTCCCGGTGGCCTTTGCCATCGGCGGCGCCGGGGTGATCTCATTCGGCATCATCGCCGCGCTCGACAGCGCGGGGCTGCTGGTGCACCAAGCCATCGACACCGGATCGGAGGCCTATAACGCGCTCATCGCCAGCGGGGTGAAGGAAGACGCGATCTCGATCTTCCGATACCCGGAGCTGCCGCGCTACGCGATGCCGGTCTTTGACCGGGGCTGGGAAACCGCGCTCGACCGCAATGTCTCGTTTATCGTCAACCGCATCAACGAGCGGGTGATCGCGGGCCAGAGCATCGAGACGCTGCTCGCGGTGCTGATGTTCGTGATGATGGGCATCGTGCTGGAGCGCTCCAAGATCGCCGACGATCTGCTCAAGACCATGGCGCGGGTGTTCGGCCCGCTGCCCGGCGGTCTGGCGGTCTCCATCGTGGTGGTGGGCGCGTTCCTCGCCGCCTCTACCGGTATCGTCGGCGCCACCGTGGTGACCATGGGCCTGCTGGCCCTGCCCACCATGCTGCGCAACAACTATTCGCCCGAGCTGGCGACGGGCGTCATCGCGGCCTCGGGCACGCTGGGGCAGATCATTCCGCCCTCCATCGTGATCGTGCTCTTGGGGACGCTCGCGGGCGATCTCTATTCGACCGCGCAGGAGGCCCGGGCGCAGTCCATGGGCTGCACCGACGCGCTGACCTATCTCGGTGAGCCGGCGGTTGTTTCGGTGGGCACGCTCTTCCAGGCGGCGCTGCTGCCGGGGATCCTGCTGGCCGGGCTCTATGCCGCCTATGCCTTCGGCTTTGCCATGTTCAACCCGTCCAAGGCGCCGCCGGTGCGGGGCGAGGCCGCCATGGGCGAGCCGGTGACGCGCGGCGAGGCCTTCACCTGGTATCTCGGCGTGCCGCTTCTGCTGATCGTGGCGACCATCGGCCTCAGCCAGGTCAATATGGTCGGGACGCAGTCGCTGACCGTGTCGAGCTTCTCCGATGTCGGTCAGACCGCCAGCCTGCGCACCAATGTCGGCGAGCAGTGCCAGGAAGCGATGATCGAGCTGCACGGCCAGTCGGCCTGGGACGAGGCCGTCGCGCAGCAGGCCGAGATCGACGCCGCCGGCGGTGTCGATCAGGGCCACCGCCTGACCGAAGAAGAGCAGGCGGCGGCGCTTCAGGCGAAGATCGACAATGCCGCGCCCATCGGCACCGGTATCGCGGTGATCACGGTGCTGCTCGGCATCGTGCTGGCCTGGGGCAGGGCGGTCTCGCCCAGCTCCGAGCCGCTGCCGCTGCTCATTGGCGGCGCGGGGCTGGCGCTGGGGCTCATTGTGGATGCGCTCTTCATCGGGCCGCAGATGTCTGCCGGTACCACCGTGGCGCTGATGGCGGTGCCGTGGATCCTGGCGCTGTATGGCGCCAAACACGCGGCGCAACGCCTGTCGCAGAACGATCTGATCCGGGTGGTCTTCCCGCCGCTGGTGCTGATCGTGGCGGTGCTGGGCTCGATCCTCGGCGGCATCACCAACCCGACGCCGGCGGCGGCGCTCGGCGCGGCGGGGGCGATCATGCTGGCCGCCTACCGCAAGCTGCGCGAACAGGACCGCTCGCCCAAGGTGATCCTGTGGTCGACATTCGCGGTGGTGGTGATGATCCTCGTCGGCGTCAATTTCGACCTGCGGGTGAATGCGGAGTCGGTGAGCGCCGAGAGCTGGATCGCCTTCCTCGTGGCGCAGGCGGCCTATCTCTATGCGCTGTTCGGGCTGCTTTTTGCCTGCTGGGTGCTGCTCAAGGTCGGGGTTCTGGGGCCGGCGGTGCGCGAGACCGCCAAGGTGACCTCGATGGTCTTCACCATCCTCGTGGCCTCGCAGCTCTTGAACCTCGTGGTGATCTCCTTCGGCGGCGAGCACTATATCCAGCAGTTCCTGCAAAGCTTCGACGACGAGCACAAGGTGTTCCTGATCGTCATGCTGGTGCTGTTCATTCTGGGCTTCGTGCTGGATTTCCTCGAGATCATCTACATCGTGGTGCCCATCGTCGGGCCGGTGATCTATGGCGGCTCCTTCGATCCGAAATGGGTGACGATCATGATCGCGGTGAACCTGCAAACCTCGTTCCTGACGCCACCGTTCGGTTTCGCGCTGTTCTATCTGCGCGGGGTGGCGCCGGCGAGCGTGACCACGGGCCATATCTATCGCGGAGTGCTGCCCTTCGTGGCGATCCAGGTGGCGGGTCTGGCGCTTTTGTGGTTCGCGCCGGGGATCGTGACGATCATTCCGGACCTGATCCCGAACTGATCGGGGATGCTGGTTAGGATTGGAAAAGCGGGCCCTTTGGCCCGCTTTTTCGGTTTTGGGGGAGGGAGCGCTATAAAGGCAAAGAACCCTAGCTCAATCCCCGCACCTCTGGCCCGGAATCAAGGCGAAGCCGCCGGGCCCAGCGGCGGCCCGTTCCGGCGGGCTGCCGCTTTGGTGACGCATGCGCTGAGCTGGGAGGTCCTTCGGATCTGGCCGGGATAAATCAAGGGATTCAGCGGGCAGAGCGTCAGCCCACGGGCCGCCGCCGGGCCCGGCTACCGTTGTGTATGTTGTGCGGGATTACCGCTTAGACCACCACCGCTGCCCCGTTCGACGCCAGCCCCACATTCTGCCGGAACGCCTCGAACAGCTCGCGCCCCACGCCGTGACCGTTGCCCGTGAGATCCGCCTTGACCGGTTCGCGCGCCTCGAAGCCCTCTTCCAGACAGCTCAGCGTGCCCGCAACCGCGTCGACCCGTACCAGATCGCCGTCGCGCAGCCTGGCCAGCGGCCCGCCATCGGCGGCCTCGGGGCAGATATGGATCGCCGAGGGCACCTTGCCCGACGCGCCCGACATGCGCCCGTCGGTGACCAGCGCCACCTTGAGCCCGCGATCCTGCAACACCGCCAGCGTCGGCGTCAGCGAGTGCAGCTCGGGCATGCCGTTGGATTTCGGCCCCTGAAAGCGCACCACCACAATCGTGTCCTCGGTGAACTCGCCCGCCTTGAAGGCCTCCTTCACCTCCGCCTGATCGTGGAAAATCCGCGCCTTCGCCTCGATCACATGGCGCTCGGGCGCCACGGCGGAGATCTTCATCATGCCATGGCCGAGATTGCCGTAAAGCTGCTTGAGCCCGCCGGTGGGCTGGAACGCCTCTCCGGCCGGGCGCAGGATCTTGTCGTTCTGGCTGCCCTTCGGCGCCTCTTCATAGCTCACCACGCCGTCCCGCAGCTTGGGCTCCTGCGTGTAGAGCGACAGCCCGTCGCCGGCGACGGTTTTCACATCCTCATGCAGCAGGCCTGCGTCCAGCAGCTCGCCGATGAGGAATTGCAGCCCGCCGGCGGCGTGGAAATGGTTCACGTCGGCAAGCCCGTTGGGATAGACCTTGGCCATCAGCGGCGTGACCGAGGAAATCGCGTCGAAATCCTCCAGCGTCAGCTCGATCCCCGCGGCGCGCGCCATGGCGGGCAGGTGTAGCACGAGGTTGGTCGAGCCGCCGGTGGCCATCAGCCCGACGATGCCGTTCACGAATGCCTTGGCGTCGAGGATATCGCAGACCGGGCGGTAATCATTGCCGAGCCGGGTGATCTCCAGCGCCCGCGTCGCGCCCACCGTGGTCAGCGCGTCGCGCAGCGGCGTGTTGGGGTTCACGAAGGACGCGCCCGGCAAGTGCAGCCCCATGATCTCCATCAGCATCTGGTTGGAATTGGCGGTGCCGTAGAAGGTGCAGGTGCCCGGCCCGTGATAAGAGGCCATCTCCGCCTCCATGAGCTTGTCGCGCCCGACCTCGCCGGCGGCGTATTGCTGGCGCACCTTGGCCTTTTCGTCATTGGGCAGCCCGCTGGTCATCGGGCCGGCGGGCAGGAAGATGCCCGGGATATAGCCGAAGGTCGCCGCCGCGATCACCAGCCCCGGCACGATCTTGTCGCAGACGCCGAGATAGACCGCCGCGTCGAAGGTGTTATGCGAGAGCGCCACCCCCGCCGCCAGCGCGATCACATCGCGCGAGAAGAGCGACAGCTCCATGCCGACCTGGCCCTGGGTGACGCCGTCGCACATGGCGGGCACGCCGCCGGCCACCTGCGCGGTGCCGCCGGCATCACGCGCCGCGTCGCGGATGATCTGCGGAAAGCGCTCAAAGGGCTGATGCGCCGAGAGCATGTCGTTATAGGCCGAGACGATGCCGAGATTGGGCACGCGCCCCTCGGCCAGGGCGCTCTGGTCCACACCCATCGCCGCATAGGCATGGGCCTGGTTGCCGCAGGTCAGATGCGCCCGGCGCGGGCCTTCGTCGGCGGCGCGGCGCATGCGGTCGAGATAGGTGGCGCGGCGGGTCTCCGAGCGTGCTTCGATTGCGTCTGTGACCTTGGCGATCGTGGCGTCGAGGGGCATGGCGGGGGTCCTTTCTCTGGCCGCCCCGCTTGCGCGGCGGGGCATCGCTTGCCCCAGCATGTAAATCGGTTAGCGCTATCAGTAAAGCGTTAAGCCGTGCACGGACGGATCGTGACGGCGGCCGGCGGGCCGGGCGCGGGGGATCTGCCCTGTTTCCGGGCAATCGCGGACGTCGCGGTAGCGCGCACAAGCTGACTCATTTCCGTACTTTTCTCGCTCCGGGCGCCGCGCTATGGGAGCATCATGACAGCCGAATTGCCAGTCGTCCGCCTGACGCCCAAAGCCAATGTCCGCGCCATCCGCCGCGGCTTTCCCTGGATCTATGCCAACGAGATGGTGCTCGACCGCCGCACCAAGGCGCTGGCCCCCGGCACCGTCGCGGTGCTGGAGGATTCCGCCCGCATGCCGGTCGGGCTGGTGGGGGTGACCCCGGCCTCGAAGATCGCCGCGCGCATGCTCGACCGCGACGTGAAAACCGGCATCGACCGCGACTGGCTGACAGCGCGGCTGGTGCGGGCGCTGGCGCTGCGCGAGCGGCTCTATCCGACGCCCTATTACCGGCTGGTCCACGCCGAGGCCGACGGGCTGCCCGGGGTGATCATCGACCGCTTTGGCGACACCGCCGTGATCCAGCCCAATGCCGCCTGGGCCGAGATGCTGCTGACCCCGCTCGCCGAGGCGCTGGCCGAGGTCACCGGCGTGCGCAATATCCTCAAGAACGCCGGCTCGCGCGGGCGCCAGCTCGAAGGGCTGGATGACACCAATGCGGTGCTGCTGGGCCAGGCGCCGGACGCGCCGCTTCCGGTGGAGATGAACGGCGCCACCTACATGGCCGATCTGACCGGCGGGCAGAAGACCGGGCTCTTCTACGACCAGCGCCCGAACCACGCCTTTGCCGCGCGGCTGGCCGGGGGGCAGGCGGTGCTGGATGTGTTTTCCCATGTGGGCGGCTTTGCCCTGGCCGCGCTGGCCGGCGGTGCCGCTTCGGCGCTGGCGGTGGACGGCTCGGCGCCCGCGCTGGCGCTGGCCGAAGAGGGCGCGCAGCGCATGGGCGCCGGCGCGCGGTTCAGCACCCGTCAGGGCGACGCCTTCGACATGCTGACCGATCTCGGCGATGAGGGCGCGCGCTTCGGTCTGGTGATCTGCGACCCGCCGGCCTTTGCGCCGTCGAAACCGGCGCTCGATGCCGGGCTGCGCGCTTATGAGCGGGTGGCGCGGCTCTCGGCGCCGCTGGTCGAGGAGGGCGGCTATCTGGTGCTCTGCTCCTGCTCGCATGCCGCCGATCTGTCGAGCTTCACCGGCGCCTGCCTGCGTGGCATCGGTCGCGCCGGGCGTCGCGCGCAGCTCCTCCACATCGGCTTTGCCGGTCCCGACCACCCGCTGCTGCCGCAACTGGCGGAGTCGGGCTATCTCAAGGCGCTGGTCTTCCGGCTGTGAAGGTGCTGCTCGACACCTGCGTGCTCTACCCCACGGTGATGCGCGAGGTGCTGCTGGGCGTGGCGGCTGCGGGGGCCTATACCCCGCTCTGGTCGGAGCGCATCCTTGAGGAATGGGCACGGGCGGCGCGCAAGCTCGGCCCCATGGGCGAGGTGCAGGCGCGCGGCGAGATCGCGCAGGTGCGCGCCAAATGGCCGGCCGCCGAGGTGAGCTGGAAACCCTCGCTGGAGGCGCGGCTCTGGCTGCCCGATCCGGCGGATCTGCACGTTCTGGCCGCCGCCATCGCCGGCAGTGCCGATGTCATCATCACCGAGAACGCCAAGGATTTCCCGCGCGGCATCCTTGCCGAGGAGGGCCTGTCGCGGGTCGATGCCGACGGCTTCCTGCGCGGGCTCTACGAGGCGCAGCCGGGGCTGGTGCGCGAGGCCTGCGAGGCGGTGCTGGACGAGGCGCGGCGGCTTTCGGGCGAGGACTGGACCATGCGCCGCCTGCTGAAAAAGGCCCGCCTGCCGCGTCTGGGCAAGGCGTTGGAGGCCGGCGCCTGAACGGGCAGACCCGAGCGCGGCGATATGTAGCGCCGCAACGTCGCAGATCTGTCATCCGCCCGCGTTATGCTGAGCGCCTGTCAAGGCATTCGGGACAAACGGAAAATGAAGGATCTCATCGGCAACGGGATTGGCGCCGCGGCGCTTGCGGCGGAGCTTGAGGGGCGGCTCTCCGAGCTGCGCGCCTCGGTCATCGCCGAGGCGGAGGGCACGCTCGCGGGCTGGGCGCCGGCGCTGCACGACACTGCCTTCGCAGACCGCGCCGAGAACCTCGCGCAATATCTCGCCCTGCGCAAGCGCGACCTGACCGATGCGCAGGCGGCGCTCTCGGCGCTGGGGCTGTCCTCGCTGGGTCGGGCGGAGGCGCATGTGATCGCCACGCTCGACTCGGTGATCGCGACGCTTCAGGCGCTGGCGGGCGACGCGCCGGCAACCGATCGTGCGCTGCGCCCGGGCGCGGCGCTCACGGCGCATGTGCTGCGCGACCGCGACCTGATCTTCGGCGCCGATCCCGCCGGCCCTGAGACCCGCATCATGATCACCCTGCCGAGCGCGGCGGCGGACGACCCGGCGCTGGTCGCCTCGCTCATCGCCGCCGGCGCCACCTGCGTGCGGATCAACTGCGCCCATGACACACCCGAGGCCTGGGCGCGCATGGCGCAATACGCCCGCGACGCCGCCGCGCAGCTTGGCCGGGATGTGAAGGTGGTGATGGATCTGGCCGGCCCCAAGGTGCGCACGCTGGATATCCGGATGCCCAAGGCCTTCCTCAAGCGCGAAAAGAAGAAGCGCCTGAAAAAGCTGGAAGAGGCGGGGATCGACCCGCGCGCCGCCGGGCCGAAGCTGATGAGAGGCGACCGCCTGCGCCTCGTCCGGGCGGTGAGCGGGGCGGGCGATCTGCCGGAGGCCAGCCTCAGCCACCCCGAGCTGCTCGACAGCGCCGCTGTCGGTGCGCGGCTCTGGTTCGACGATGGCAAGCTTTCCGCCCGGGTTGTGGCGCGTGATGGCGAGGGCGCGCTGCTGGAGGTCGAGACCGCCGCCGACACCGGCACGCGGCTGGCGCCCGAGAAGGGCGTGAACCTGCCGGGGATCGATATCGACATCCCGGCGCTGGCCGAGGCCGATCTGGCGGCGCTCGACACGGTGGTGACGCTGGCGGATGCCATCGGCTTTTCCTTCGTTCAGACGCCCGAGGATATCCGCGCCCTGCATGCGGCGCTCGATGCGCGGCTGCCCGAAGGTGCGGCCCGCCCAGCAGTGATCCTCAAGATTGAGACCGAGCGCGCGGTGCGCAACCTGCCGCGGCTGATCGTGCAGGCGGGCAGCGCCGGGCCGGTGGCGGTGATGATTGCGCGCGGCGATCTGGCGGTGGAGATCGGGCTGATCCGGCTGGCCGAGATCCAGGAGGAAATCCTGTGGATCTGCGAGGCCGCCGGCGTGCCGGTGGTCTGGGCGACGCAGGTGCTCGAGGGGCTGGCCAAGCTCGGCAGCGCCAGCCGCGCCGAGGCGACCGATGCGGCGATGGCGCAGCGCGCCGAATGTGTCATGCTGAACAAGGGCCCGCACGCGGCAGAGGCAGTGGCGTTTCTCAGCCGCATCCTGCGCCGCATGGACCGGCATTACTCCAAGAAGTCGCCACGGCTCGGGCCCCTGCGCGCCTGGCACGGGCCGCAGGATCTGTAAGCCCTGTGCCAGCCCCGTCGCCGCAGGGTTGCGGGGCGGCATGGGGGCTGGTAATCCGCTTGCGATAATCCGATATTTTTAATCGGAAAGCGCAGAGGGCAGCTCCGCTTGCAGACACCACGGCTGGAAATTCGCGATCTCGTGCGCCGCTTCGAAGGGCGCAGCGTGGTCGATCACGTTTCGCTGACGATCCAGCCCGGCCATGTCACCTGCCTGCTGGGGCCGTCGGGCTGCGGCAAGTCGACGACGCTGCGGATGATCGCCGGGGTGGACATGCAGGACGAGGGCACCATCCATGTGGATGGCAACCTGATCTGCGACACGGTGTTCCGCGTGCCGCCGGAGCGGCGCCAGATCGGGCTGATGTTCCAGGATTTCGCGCTCTTCCCGCATCTTTCGGTGGGCGAGAACGTGGCCTTCGGGCTGAAGGGGCCGAAGGCGGAAAAACGCGCCCGCGCTCAGGAGCTGCTCGAACGGGTGGGGCTCGCGCATTACATCGACGAATATCCGCACCAGCTGTCTGGCGGCGAGCAGCAGCGCGTGGCGCTGGCCCGGGCGCTCGCGCCGCGCCCCAAGATCATGCTGATGGACGAGCCGTTCTCGGGGCTCGACAATCGGCTGCGCGACGGCATCCGCGACGAGACGCTGGCGCTTCTGAAAGAGGAAGGCGCCTCGGTGCTGCTGGTCACGCATGAGCCCGAAGAGGCGATGCGCATGGCCGACGAGATCGCGCTGATGCGCGACGGGCGCATTGTGCAGCGCGGCGCGCCTTACAATATCTACAACGCTCCCGCCGATAAGGCCGCTGTCGCCTTTTTCAGCGATATCAATGTGCTGCGTGGGAAAGTTCAGGGAGCGCTTACAGAGACTCCCTTTGGCCAGTTCCTGGCGCCGGGGGTGCCCGATGGCGACGAGGTCGAGATCGTCTTTCGCCCGCAGCATGTGGGCATCGACTTCGACCGCGCCGGGCGCGGCCCCAATCCCACCGCCATGGCGGGCACGCCGGCGCGCGGCGTGGTGGAGCGGGCGCGGTTCATGGGCTCGGAAAGCCTCGTGGAATACCGGATGGATTTCAACGGCGAGGTGCTGAAGGCGACGGTGCCCAATGTCTTCCTGCCGAAGCCCGGCACGCCGATGTGGCTGACGGTGCGGCGCGACCGGTGTTTCGTCTTCCCGGTGAAATGACCCCCCTCCCGATGCGATCCTGACATACGCGGTCAATCGCGCCCGCGCCCGCTGTGCCGGGGCAAACCAGGCATTCCAGGTGTCATCGGAACAGCCCGGCGCCTGCCCGCGTTGTCGCCCATAAGCCCAAGGTACGGGAGAGAGCGCGCGAGATGTGGGATTGGATCGGAACGCAGGCACCGGCACTGAACGCCGTTCTGAACGCGCTGATGCTGGTGATCTGGCTGGCCTATCTTCAGCTCTTCTTTACCAGTTTCCGGCGCGCCAACCGCACGGTGGTGCATATCGGCATGGCGTCGGAGAACGGCGAGGATGCGCGTTGCCTCGTCACCAATATGGGCTCTGATGTCGCCTATATCCTTGCCGTGCTGATCGAACTGGATTTCGGCGACGAGCGGCGCTCGGCCACGGTCACTGACCGGGTGGAAGACGACGACCCCATCGGCGGCGATTTCCGCGACAAGACCAATCAGGGGCCGCTGCGTGGCGGTGAGGCCATCGACATCGGGTCGCTGCGCAAGATTGTGAGGCGCGCCGCCCATCAGATGGGCGAAGACATGAGCCTCGACCGCTGCGAAGCGGTCGACATCACCGTGGTTGTGGCCGCGCAGCAGGCCCACAAGCTGTCGGGCGGCAGAAAGTGCTACGAGATTTCGCGCGAAGCCGGGCGGATGCGCTTCCGCCCGACAAGCGTGCTCACCGCGCAGGTGGGCTCGCGCCGGCAACAGCGCGCGCTGCTGAAACGGGTCAATGGCTGAGACGGCTCAGCGCCCCTGACGCCGCGCCATGAAGGCCAGCCGTTCGAAGAGATGCACATCCTGCTCGTTCTTCAGCAGCGCCCCGTGCAGGCGCGGCAGGGCAGACGCGCCGTCGCGCTTGAGATCCTCGGCATCGAGATCTTCGGCCAGCAGCAGCTTCAGCCAGTCCAGCACCTCCGAGGTGGAGGGTTTCTTCTTCAGCCCGCTCTGCTCGCGCAGCTCGTAGAACTGGGTGAGCGCGGCGGTGAGCAGGCTCTGCTTGATGCCGGGGTGATGCACCTCGACGATGCTGCGCAGCGTCTCGTGATCGGGGAACTTGATGTAGTGAAAGAAACAGCGGCGCAGGAAGGCGTCGGGCAGCTCTTTTTCATTGTTGGAGGTGATGATCACGATCGGGCGCACCCGCGCCTTCACCGTCTCGCCGGTCTCGTAGACATGGAACTCCATCTTGTCGAGCTCCTGGAGCAGGTCGTTGGGGAACTCGATATCCGCCTTGTCGACCTCGTCGATCAGCAGCACGACCTTGTTCTCCGCCTCGAAGGCCTGCCAGAGCTTGCCCTTGCGGACATAGTTCGACACGTCATGCACGCGCTCGTCGCCGAGCTGGCTGTCGCGCAGCCGGCTCACCGCGTCGTATTCATACAGCCCCTGCTGCGCCTTGGTGGTGGATTTGATGTTCCATTCGATCATCGGCAGGCCCAGCCCGGCGGCCACCTGGCGGGCCAGCTCGGTCTTGCCGGTGCCGGGCTCGCCCTTGACCAGAAGCGGCCGTTCCAGCGTGATCGCGGCGTTCACCGCCATGGTCAGATCGTCGGTGGCGACGTAATCATCGGTGCCGTCAAAGCGCATTGCGGGCTCCTTTGGGATTGCCTGAAAAGGGATAGTGACACATCCCGCGCTGTGCAAGCGGGCCCCCTTGCGACGGTGCGTGACGGGGCGCAAAGCGGCTTTGTTTCCGGCCCGCAAAGCCACTGCCCGCGCTTTGGGCATTTGTCGCCCGGCGGCGGGGAAATCGCCCGAAAAACGTACGCTTGCCATCTGATTGTGTAGTGACAACCTGCGGGGGTTCGGCTAAGTGCAGCCTCGCAAGGGGTGCTGCCGGGCGGCTGGGCAAACCAGGCCGCCGCGCGGCTTTTCAGAGGGAGCAGAAATGAAGCCCGAAACCTTCCTTCCGGACGACTACCGTCCCGCCGAGGACGAGCCGTTCATGAACGAGCGCCAGCTCGAATATTTCCGCCGCAAGCTGATTGCCTGGAAAAACGACATTCTTGCAGAGAGCCGCGACACCATCGAAGCGCTGCAGGAAGCCACCCGCAATATTCCCGACGTCACCGACCGCGCCAGCGAAGAGACCGACCGTGCCATCGAGCTGCGCACGCGCGATCGTCAGCGCAAGCTGGTCGCCAAGATCGACTCGGCGCTGCGCCGCATCGACGAGGGCGAATACGGCTATTGCGAGGTCACCGGCGAGCCGATCTCGCTCAAGCGCCTCGACGCGCGCCCCATCGCGACCATGAGCCTCGAAGCGCAGGAGCGCCACGAACGCCGCGAAAAGGTGCATCGCGACGACTGATGCCGGCGCGGGGGCCGCGCAGGGCGCGGTTTTCGGGAGAGAGATCACGATCAAAGCGCCGGGGCGACCGCTCCGGCGCTTTGCGTTCCCGGGAAAGCCGGGCGAGAAGAAGGCGGGTTTCATGGCGCTCACGGGCAGGAAAATCATCGTCGCGGGCGGCGGCATCGGCGGGCTTGCGGCGGCGCTGGCGCTGCGGCGTCACGGCGCCGAGGTGCGAGTGCTGGAACAGGCGGGCGAGATCAACGAGGTCGGCGCCGGCATCCAGGTCAGCCCCAACGGGCTGCGGGTGATCGAGGCGCTGGGGCTGGGGGCGGCGCTGCGCGCGCGCTCCTGCCGGGGCCGGGCGGTGGTGCTGCGCGATCACCGCGAGGGCGAGGCGGTGCTGCGGCTCGATCTCGGGCGGCTGCCGGGCGGGCAGGAATATTACTTCGTGCATCGCGCCGATCTGGTGGATCTCCTCGCTTGCGCCGCGCGCGCGGCGGGGGTCGAGATCCGGCTGCTGCAAAAGGTGCGGGACATCACGCCGGGCGACCGGCCCGCGCTGGAGCTCTGCAACGGCGACCGGGTGGGTGGCGATCTGGTGGTGGGCGCCGACGGGCTGCATTCGGTGATCCGCGCGGCGCTGAACGGCGTGCTGGCGCCGTCCTTCACCGGGCAGGTGGCCTGGCGCGCGGTGGTGCCGAATATCTTCGGTCATCCGCCCGAGGTGCATGTGCATATGGGGCCGGGCCGGCATCTGGTGAGCTACCCGCTGCGCGACGGCTCCAGCGTCAACCTCGTCGCCGCCGAGGAGCGCAAAGGCTGGGTCGAGGAAAGCTGGTCGCATGAGGATGCGCCGGAGAACCTGCGCGCGGCCTTTGCTGGCTTTGGCGGTGCGGTGCCGGCGATGCTGGGCGCGGTGGACCGGGTCGGGCTCTGGGGGCTCTTCCGCCATCCGGTGGCGCGGCACTGGCATGCGCCGGGCGTGGCGATCCTGGGCGATGCGGCGCATCCGACGCTGCCCTTCATGGCGCAGGGGGCGAATATGGCGCTTGAGGATGCCTGGTCGCTGGCGACCTGCCTGGCCTCCGAAGCCGATCAGGCGGCGGCGCTGACGCGCTATCAGAGCCGGCGGCGCGACCGCTGCGCGCGGATCGTGGCCGCTGCCACCTCCAACGCCTGGAAATACCACCTGCGCAACCCGCTCATCCGCGGCGCGGCGCATCTGGGGCTGGGTCTGGCCGGGCGCCTGGCGCCCGAGCGCATGTTGCGGCAGTTCGACTGGATCTACGGCCACGACGTGACAGCGACGGCCTGAACGGCGCCTACTGCCCCGAGCCGTAAAGCGGCACGGTGGAGATCGCGAGCTTGGCCGACCCGTCGGCCAGCTCGCGGGCATGCACCAGATAGATCAGCGTCTGGTTTTCCTCGTCGAAGATCCGCTTCACCCGCAGGCTCTTCAGGATGATCGAGCGCGAGGCGCGGAACACGTCCTCGCCTTCCTGGCTGCGGTCGATATCGCCGATCTCGATGGGGCCGGTCTGGCGGCAGGCGATGGAGGCGTTGGACGGATCCTCGAACCAGTTGCCCTTGCTCAGCCGGTCAATGAGGCCCCGGTCGAAATAGGCCACATGGCAGGTTACGCCCTTCACCTCCGGATCGGCGATGGCCTCGATGACGATATCGTTGCCGGTCCAGTCGACACCGACCTCGCCGACCTGCTCGGCGCTGGCGAAAAGGGGGCTCAGGCAGAGCAGGGCGGCGAGGCGGAAAGGTTTCATCGGGCGATTCCTTGCGTAGATCAGAAGACGACGCGACCATGATCGCCCAGATTGGGCATGTCACCCGTCATGTTCGCCTTGGCGATCTCGCGCAGGAAGCTGATGCCGCCATCGCCCTGCCAGACCTCGGCCTCATGCGGGGTGAATTTCACCAGCTGCACCGCGTCGTCTTCGCGCCCGTCCTTGAACCAGGCGGCGGAAACCGCGTTCCAGAGATCGTCGAGCTTTTCGGAATCGCGCTCCTCGGTCAGCTTGCCGAAAACGTTGGCATAAAGATGCGCCTTCGAATCGGCGATGTGGAACGACGCTTCGCCGCCGCTCTTGGCGGCACGGTCGGCGGCTGTGCCTTTGGAGGCGATGAACCAGATCGTCGCGTCTTCCTTGTCGGCATAAGGCGCCATCGGCACCGGGCGCTCGCCATCCGCGGCCAGCAGGCCGGCGCGCACATCCTTCAGCTGGCTCCAGAAATCGGATTTCAGATCCTTTGGCATGATGTCCTCCTGTTCGTTGCGTTGTCACCCTCTCAACGCGTCCCGCCCCGTGGCTGTTCCTTTTCCTTGACGCGCGGCGGCTCCGGCGCTTAGATATGAACAAGCGTTCAATAATCGTCGGAGGAGGGCGGACATGTTCAACGCGGTCATGACATACGACCTGGGAGAAGACGTGAACGCGTTGCGCGAAATGGTGCATCGCTGGGCGCAGGAACGGGTGAAGCCGATGGCGGCGGAGGTCGACAGCTCCAACGCCTTTCCCAACGATCTGTGGCGCGAGATGGGCGAGCTGGGCCTGCTGGGCATCACGGTTTCAGAGGAATATGGCGGCGCCGGCATGGGCTATCTCGCCCATGTCATCGCGGTAGAGGAGATCGCCCGCGCCTCGGCCAGCGTGTCGCTGAGCTATGGCGCGCATTCCAACCTCTGCGTCAACCAGATCAAGCTCAACGGCACCGACGAACAGCGGCGGAAATACCTGCCCGGGCTGATCTCGGGCGAGCATGTGGGCGCGCTGGCCATGTCGGAGCCGGGCGCCGGCTCGGACGTGGTGAGCATGAAGCTGCGGGCGGAGAAGAAAAACGACCGCTATGTGCTCAACGGCAACAAATACTGGATCACCAACGGCCCCGATGCCGACACCCTGGTGGTCTATGCCAAGACCGACCCGGAGGCCGGCAGCAAGGGCATCACCGCTTTCCTCATCGAAAAGACCATGACCGGTTTCTCGACCAGCCCGCATTTCGACAAGCTCGGCATGCGCGGCTCGAACACCGCCGAGCTGATCTTTGACGATGTGGAGGTGCCCTTCGAGAACGTGCTGGGCGAAGAGGGCAAGGGCGTGCGGGTGCTGATGTCCGGGCTCGATTACGAGCGCGTCGTGCTGGCGGGGATCGGCACCGGCATCATGGCCGCCTGTCTCGACGAGGTCATGCCCTATATGGCCGAGCGCAAGCAGTTCGGTCAGCCGATCGGGAACTTCCAGCTCATGCAGGGCAAGATCGCCGATATGTACACGGCGATGAACTCGGCGCGGGCCTATGTCTACGAGGTGGCCAAGGCCTGCGACCGGGGCGATGTGACCCGCCAGGACGCGGCGGCCTGCTGCCTCTATGCCTCCGAACAGGCGATGGTGCAGGCGCATCAGGCGGTGCAGGCGATGGGCGGCGCGGGCTTTCTGGCCGATGCGCCGGTGGCGCGGCTCTTCCGCGATGCCAAGCTGATGGAGATCGGCGCGGGCACGTCAGAGATCCGGCGCATGCTCGTGGGCCGCGAACTGATGGCGGCGATGGGCTGAGCCATGCGGGAGGAGACGCGCCAGCACCTCGCCGAACGGGCGGGGCCGGTCAGAGGGGGCGAGAGGCGGGCCGTTGAAGCCCGCCCCGCGCGAGACTGGTCAGAACTTCCAGATATAGGACATGCCGATCACCCAGGGATCGACCTCGACCGTGCCGATATCCGAGCCGTTCAGGTCCACATCCAGGTCGATGTCGATATAGCGTGCGTCGAGCCGCAGCGATGCCTTGTCGCTGATCGCGTAGTCCACACCGATATGGCCGGCGAGGCCCCAGGAATCGCTGATGTCGAGCCCGGAGATCTTCTGGTCGTCGAGATCGAGGATCGTTGTGTAGTTCACACCGAGACCGAAGAACGGGGTCCAGGCGGTGTTTGTCGGCAGGTGATAGTTCACCGAGACGGTGGGCGGCAGGTGCTTGACCTTCACCACGTCGGAGCCGTTCAGCTCGACCTGATGGGTGAAAGGCGTGGCGGCCAGCACTTCGACGCCCCAGTTATCGGCGAAGAAATATTCGAAGGTCAGCGAGAGCTGGGTGTCGTCATCGACATCGGTGTCGAGCGCGCCATTCGCCAGGCTGCCATTGTCATCGCTCGGGTTCACCCAGGCGAGGCCGACACCAACGGTCATGTCGCCCTTGGACTGCGCCAGCGCGCCGGTGGCCGTGAGGGCCAGCACAGCCATGGCGGAGAGGAGTGTGGTCTTGTACATTGTCGTCCCTTTCCAGATCGCACGCAGCGCCATTTCCGCAAAATCGCCCGCAGAAACGTTGATCTGAATCAAGCTTTGAATTCTGTGGGTTACGCTGTTGCCGGAATGTCATATCCGGTGTCGGGGATGCATGTTTCGCGGCGGGAGGCCTACGCATGAAGCTGCCGATGGAGGAGACGCGGCGGCGCCGGATGCTGGCGGACGGGCAGAGCTACGAGGCGCTCTGCGAGGGCTTTCGCTGGCCGCGTCCGGAGCGGGTGAACATGGCCGTGCAGGTCTGCGACAGCTGGGCGGCGCTGGCGCCCGACCGGCCGGCGATCCTCGATCTGCGCGGCGGGGCGCTGCGTGTGGTGAGCTATGGCGCCTTGCATGCGCTGTCGCGTCGGGTCGAGGCCTGGCTGCGGGCGCAGGGCGTGGCGCGCGGCGACCGGGTGGGGGTGCTGCTGTCGCAGAGCCCGCTCTGCGCCGCGTCCCATATCGCCGCCTGGCGCATGGGCGCGATTTCGGTGCCGCTCTTCAAGCTCTTCAAGCACGACGCGCTGGACTCGCGGCTGGGCAATAGCGGCGCGCGGGTGGTGGTGACGGATGAGGAGGGCGCGGAGATGCTGGCGCCGTTCGGGCTGGCGACCGTGACCGAGGAGGAACTGCCCGAGCCGGGGGTCTGGGACGCGGTGGAGACCGGCCCGGAGGATCCGGCGGTGCTGATCTATACCAGCGGCACCACCGGCAAGCCCAAGGGCGCGCTGCACGGGCATGGCGTGCTGGTGGGGCATCTGCCCGGGGTGGAGATGAGCCACGATCTTCTGGGACAGGAGGGCGATGTGCTCTGGACCCCGGCGGACTGGGCCTGGATCGGCGGGCTCTTCGATGTGCTGATGCCGGGGCTCTATCTCGGCGTGCCGGTGGTGGCGGCGCGGATGCCGCGTTTCGACATCGCGCAATGCTTGAGGATCTGCGCGGAAGCCTCTGTACGGAATATATTCTTTCCGCCCACGGCCCTGCGCATGCTGAAGGCGGAGGACGCGCGGATTCCGGGGCTGCGCTCGGTCGGTTCCGGCGGCGAGCCGCTCGGCGCCGAGATGCTGGCCTGGGGGCGCGAGGCCTTTGGGGTGGAGATCAACGAGTTCTACGGCCAGACCGAATGCAATATGGTCGCCAGCGCCTGCGGCGCGCTGTTTCCCGTCCGTCCCGGCTGCATCGGCAAGCCGGCACCGGGCTTCCGCATCGGGATCGTCGACGAGGCAGGGCACGAGACGCAGGGAGAGGGCGATGTGGCTGTGCATCGCGGTGCGGGCTCCATGATGCTGGAATATTGGAACAATCCGCAGGCGACGGCGGAGAAATTTCGCGGCGACTGGCTGGTCACCGGCGACCGTGGCGTCTGGGAGGATGGCTATCTGCGCTTTGTCGGGCGCGAGGACGACGTGATCACCTCCGCCGGCTACCGCATCGGCCCGGCGGAGATCGAGGATTGCCTGCTCACCCATCCCGGCGTCGCCACGGTGGGTGTGGTCGGCAAGCCCGACCCGCTGCGCACCGAGATCGTCAAGGCCTATGTTGTGGTGAAGCCGGGACAGAGCCCGAGCGCCGAAGAGCTTCAGGCATGGGTTAAGGATCGGCTCGCAACATATTCCTATCCAAGAGAAATAGATTTTCTGGAGGCGCTGCCGATGACGGTCACCGGCAAGGTTGTCCGCAAGGAACTGAAGGCCCGTGCGGCCAAGGAGAGCACATGAAACTGCAATCGCAAGCGATCCCCACATCCGAGGCGTTTCAGGCCAATCGCGCGGCGCATCTGGAGGCGCTGGAGGTGGTGCGCGAGGCGGCGGAACTGGCGGCGGCGGGCGGCGGCGAGAAGGCGCGCGAGCGGCATCTCGGCCGGGGCAAGATGCTGCCGCGCGAGCGGGTGGCCAATCTGCTCGATCCCGGCTCGCCCTTTCTTGAGGTGGGCGCCACGGCGGCGCACGGGCTTTATGACGGCGCGGCGCCGGCGGCGGGCATGATCGCGGGAATCGGGCGCGTTCAGGGCCGCGAGGTCATGGTGGTGTGCAACGACGCCACGGTGAAGGGCGGCACCTATTACCCGATGTCGGTCAAGAAACACCTGCGCGCGCAGGAGATCGCCGAGGAGAACCGGCTGCCCTGCGTCTATCTGGTCGATAGCGGCGGCGCGAACCTGCCCAATCAGGACGAGGTTTTCCCCGACCGCGACCATTTCGGGCGGATCTTCTACAATCAGGCGCGGATGAGCGCCAAGGGCATTGCGCAGATCGCCGTGGTGATGGGGTCCTGCACGGCGGGCGGCGCCTATGTCCCGGCGATGTCGGATGTGACGATCATCGTGAAGGAGCAGGGCACGATCTTTCTGGCCGGCCCGCCGCTGGTCAAGGCGGCGACCGGAGAGGTGGTCACGGCGGAGGATCTCGGCGGCGGCGATGTGCATACGCGGCTTTCCGGTGTGGCGGATTATCTGGCCGAGGACGACGCCCATGCGCTGGCATTGGCAAGACGCGCGGTGGGCTCGCTGAAGGGCGCGGACGGGGGCGGGCCGGGCGGGCTGCCGGGGGGCGAAGCACCGGCCTACGATCCCGACGAGATCCTCGGCGTGGTGCCGGGCGATCTGCGCACGCCCTATGACATCCGCGAGGTGATCGCGCGGGTGGTGGACGGCTCCTATTTCGACGAGTTCAAGCCGCGTTACGGCGAGACGCTGGTGACGGGCTTTGCGCAGATCGAGGGTTGTCCGGTGGGCATCGTCGCCAATAATGGCGTGTTGTTTTCCGAGGCCGCGCAGAAGGGGGCGCATTTCGTCGAACTCTGTTCGCAGCGCAAGGTGCCGCTGGTGTTCCTGCAGAATATCACCGGCTTCATGGTCGGGCGGAAATACGAGAACGAGGGGATCGCGCGGCACGGCGCCAAGATGGTGACGGCGGTCGCCACGACCTCGGTGCCCAAGATCACCATGCTGGTGGGCGGCTCCTTTGGGGCGGGCAATTACGGCATGGCCGGGCGGGCCTATCAGCCGCGATTCCTCTGGACCTGGCCGAACAGCCGGATCTCGGTGATGGGCGGCGAGCAGGCGGCAGGTGTGCTGGCCACGGTGAAGCGCGACGCCATCGAGCGCGGCGGCGGCAGCTGGTCGCAGGAGGAGGAGGAGGAGTTCAAGCGCCCTACGGTGGAGATGTTCGAGCGCCAGTCGCATCCGCTCTATGCCTCGGCGCGGCTCTGGGACGACGGGATCGTCGATCCGCGCAAGACGCGCGACGTGCTGGCGCTGTCGCTGTCGGCGGCCTTGAACGCGCCCATCGAGGAGACACGCTTTGGCGTGTTCCGCATGTGACAGGCGCTTGTCTGGCTTTGAGCGGGCGCGCCCCCGCCGGCGGAGCTCCCGCCCGCCCATCCCGCCCCGCCGCCGGGGCGCGGGGTCATGACGATGACGCTGCAAGACGCGCGTCTGCGCTGGCCGGGATGCGAGAGCTATCGGCCCGGTGACAGCGCGGCGCTCAACGCCGAGATCCTCGGGCTGATGCGCACGGGTGTGAAACGGGCGAGTTGCGAGGCCTGGGAGGTCTTCGAAGACGGTGCCGAGGCGCTGCCGGTCGCGGGGCGCGTGGACATCGCGCTTGACTGGCAGGGGCGCCCGGCGCTGGCCATGCGCACGCTCGAGGTGCTGCGTCTGCCCTTCGAGGAGGTGACCGAGGGCATGGCGCTCGAGCAGGGCGAGTTCCGCGACCTGGCGCATTGGCGGGCGGGGTATCGCGCCTACCTCGAGCGCGCGGGGCGCTACCGGCCCGGCGTCGAGATGATGCTGGAGCGGTTTGAGTTGGTGGAGGACCTGGGCACATGAGCAGCAATGGCAGAGCGCAGAACGGGAATGGAAGCCTCTGGGAGGGGAGCGATGTTTGACACGGTGCTGATAGCCAATAGGGGCGAGATCGCCTGCCGGGTAATCGAGACGGCGCGGGCCATGGGGCTGCGCTGCGTCGCGGTCTATTCCGAGGCGGATGCCGGGGCGAAACATGTGGCCATGGCCGATGAGGCGGTCTGTATCGGAGGTGCCGCGCCAGCGGAGAGCTATCTGCGCGGCGAGGCCATCATCGCGGCGGCGCTGGAGACCGGGGCGGGGGCGATCCATCCCGGATACGGCTTCCTGTCGGAAAATCCCGATTTCGTCGAGGCGGTGGAGGCGGCGGGGCTGGTCTTTGTCGGCCCGTCGGCAAAGGCGATCCGGGCGATGGGCCTCAAGGACGCGGCCAAGCGGCTGATGGCGGAGGCCGGCGTGCCGGTGGTGCCGGGCTATCACGGCGAGGAGCAGGATCCGCAATTCCTCGCGGGTGAGGCGGAGGCCATCGGCTACCCGGTGCTGATCAAGGCGGTTGCCGGCGGCGGTGGCAAGGGCATGCGGCTGGTCGAGCGCGCGGCGGAGTTTGCCGAGGCGCTGAAGAGCGCGCAGGCCGAGGCGCGCGGCGCCTTCGGCAACGAGGCGGTGCTGATCGAGAAATTCGTCACCAAGCCGCGCCATATCGAGGTGCAGGTCTTTGGCGATGGCGAAAAGGCGGTGCATCTCTTCGAACGGGATTGCTCCTTGCAGCGCCGCCATCAGAAGGTGATCGAGGAGGCGCCGGCGCCGGGCATGACCGCAGAGATGCGTCAGGCCATGGGCGCGGCGGCGGTGCGCGCCGCCGAGGCCATCGGCTACAAGGGCGCGGGCACGGTGGAGTTCATCGTCGACGGCGCGCGCGGGCTGCGCCCGGACGGGTTCTGGTTCATGGAGATGAACACGCGGCTTCAGGTGGAGCATCCGGTGACCGAGGCGATCACCGGCGTCGATCTGGTGGCATGGCAGCTCCGTGTCGCGGCGGGAGAGCCGCTGCCGAAGGCGCAGGAGGAGCTGGGTATCGACGGCCACGCCTTCGAGGCGCGGCTTTACGCCGAGGACGTGCCGGCGGGGTTCCTGCCGGCCACCGGGCGTCTGGCGCATCTGGGTTTTCCGGCGGATGTGCGGGCCGATAGCGGGGTGCGTTCGGGCGATGTGATCTCGCCGCATTACGACCCGATGATCGCCAAGCTCATCGTGCACGGGGCCACGCGGGAGATCGCGCTGCGCAAGCTGGCGCGCGGGCTGGCGGAGACGCAGGTGGCGGGCACGGTGACCAATCTCGCCTTTCTCGGCGCGCTGGCGCGGCACGAGGGCTTTGTCGCCGGCGAGGTGGATACCGGGCTGATCGGGCGCGATCTGGAGGCGCTGACGGCGGCGCCCGGGCCGTCGCCGCAGGTTGTGGCGCAGGCGGCGCTGGCGGCGGCGAGGCTCTGGGAGGCGGCTGCGCCGCAGAGCGGATTTGCGCTCTGGGCGCCGCTGGCGCGCCATGTGCTGCTGCGTCAGGGTGAGGAAGAGCTGCCCTGTGTGCTGCGCGTCGCGGGGCGTGACCGGGCGGAGATCTCGTTTGGCGATGTCACGGTGCGCGCCGAGCGCGTCGATGGCAGATGGCGGCTCGACGGGCGGCCGGCCCCGGCGCTGTTTCACGAGGGCGCGGAGATCACCGTCTTTGCCGAGGGCGGGCAGGTCTTTGTGGCGGTCGATCCGCTGGAACGCGCGGCGGCGCTCGGCGCCGGCGGCAATCTGATCGAGGCGCCGATGCCGGGCCGGGTGGTCTCGGTGCTGGCGACACCCGGGCAGGCGGTGACGGCGGGCGACCGGCTGGCGGTGCTCGAGGCGATGAAGATGGAGCACACGCTGACGGCGGCGCGCGACGGCGTGGTGGCCGAGGTGCTGGTGGCCGACGGTGCGCAGGTCGAGGCGGGCGCGGCGCTGATCCGGCTGGAGGAGGAAGAGGAGGCGGCGGCGTGATCCGGCTGCACCATGTGCCCGAGAGCCGCTCGATGCGGGTGCTCTGGCTGCTCTATGAGCTGGAGGTGCCGTTCGAGCTGGTGGTGCGGCCCTTCGACAAGTCGCTGCGGGCGGAGGAGTATCTGACGCTCTCGCCGGCGGGCCGGGTGCCGGCGCTGGAGATCGAGGGCGAGCGCATGTTCGAGAGCCTCGCGATGATGGAATATCTCTGCGAGCGCTTTCCGGATGCGGGCCTGGGCCGCGCGCCGGGCAGCCCCGACCGCATGGCCTGGCTGAGCTGGCTGCATTTCTCCGAGACGATCTCGCAGCATGTGGCGGCGCTGACTCAGCAGCATCTGATGCTGCGCGAGGATCACATGCGCTCGCCCATTGTCATGCGGCTGGAGGCGAAGCGGCTGGAGAAATGTTACGCGGCGCTGGAGGCCCGGCTATCGACGCCCCTGGAGAACCGCGATCACATGCTGACCTCTGGGTTCTCGGCGGTGGATATCGCGCTGGGGCAGGCGGTCTATATGGCGCGGCATTTCGCGGCGCTGGACGGGTTCCCGGCGCTTGGCGCCTGGTATGGGCGGGTGAGCGGGCGGGCGGCGTTTGCGCGCTGTCTGCCGGAGGCGGGCGAGGGGCTCTATGATCGCGATTTCTATCCGGCCTGGGCGGAGTGATCTGGCGGGGCGCGCGATGCGCGCGCAGTTTGTCTCGCCGCGCGCCTGCGGCGGCGGCTCGGGCGGGCGCCCGTGGCGGTGGCAGGCCCGGGGGGCTGGCGGTTTGCCTCTGGCGCGGGTCTGCGGGAGTATTTGCAGAAAGATGAAAGGCGGGGTCTGAGAGATGAGCGGATATGTCGAGATCTTCGAGGTGGGCCCGCGCGACGGCTTGCAGAACGAAGAGCGCCGGATCGGGGCGGCGGAGAAGATCGCGCTGGTGGATTGTCTGAGCCGGGCCGGGTTCCGGCGCATCGAATGCGCCAGTTTCGTCAGCGCGCGCTGGGTGCCGCAGATGGCCGATTCCGACAAGGTGCTGGCGGGGATCGCGCGGGCGCCAGGCGTGTCTTATGCGGCGCTGACGCCCAATATGAAGGGGTTCGAGGCGGCGATGGCTGCCGGCGCGGACGAGGTGGCGATCTTTGGCGCGGCCTCGGAGAGTTTCAGCCGCGCCAATATCAATGCCTCGATCGCCGAGAGCCTGGACCGGTTCCGCCCGGTGGCCGAGGCGGCGACGGCGCGCGGGGTGAAGCTGCGGGGCTATATCTCCTGCGTGGTGGAATGCCCCTATGAGGGCGCGGTGGCGCCGGAGGCGGTGGCGCGGGTCGCGGCGGAGCTGCGCGACATGGGCTGTTACGAGATCTCGCTCGGCGACACGATCGGACGCGGGGTGCCCGAGGCGGTGGATGCGATGCTGGTCGCGGTGCTGGAGGAGATCGAGCCGGCGCGGCTCGCGGGGCATTACCACGACACCGGCAAGCGGGCGCTGGAGAATATCGAGGTGTCGCTGGCGCGGGGGCTGCGGGTCTTCGATGCCGCCGTGGGCGGCCTGGGCGGCTGCCCCTATGCGCCGGGCGCCGAGGGCAATGTGGCGACCGAGGCGGTGGCGGCGCGGCTGGCAGAGCTCGGCTATGAGACCGGGCTCGACATGGGCGTGCTGGAAGAGGCGGCGGCGATGGCGCGGGCGCTGCGCGGGTGAGGCGAGAAGTGGAGGCTGGACGATGGAGCTGATCACGGTGACGCGCGACACGCGCGGGGTGGCGACGCTGTCGCTGGCGCGGGCGGAGAAGCACAACGCGCTCTCGGCGCAGATGATGGGCGAGCTGGAGGCGGCGGCGCGGGCGCTGGCGGAGGACGACTCGGTGCGGGTGGTGGTGCTGGCCGCCGAGGGGCCGACCTTTTGCGCCGGCGCCGATCTGGGCTGGATGCGCGAGCAGTTCGGCATGGATGGCGAGACCCGCAAGGCCGAGTCGCGCCGCATCGCCACGGCGCTCGAGGCTCTGGTGGCACTGCCGCAGCCGCTGATCGGGCGGGTGCAGGGCAATGCCTTTGGCGGCGGCGTCGGGCTGGTGGCGGTCTGCGATGTGAGCATCGGGGCGCAGGGGCTGAAGATGGCCTTCACCGAGACGCGGCTGGGGCTGATTCCGGCCAATATCGGGCCTTATGTGGTGGCGCGCATGGGCGCGGTGCGGGCGCGCGAGGTGTTCATGAACGCACGGGTCTTTGGCGCCGAGGAGGCGGTGCGGTTGAACCTGCTGACCCGTGCCGTGCCGGCAGAGGCGCTGGAGGCGGCGGTGGAGGCGGAGGTGGCACCGTACCTCGCCTGCGCGCCCTTTGCGGTGCGCGACGCCAAGGCGCTGCTCAATGCGCTGGCCGGCGGCGTGACGCCGCAGCAGGTGGATTTCGCCATCGACGGGCTTGCCGCGAGATGGGAGACCGAGGAGGCGCAGGCGGGAATCGCCGCCTTCTTCGACAAGCGAAAGGCGCCCTGGGCGTGACGACTCAGATCGCACATCTTTATGCAACGCTTTGCCTGGCAGGGATCTTTTTCCAGATCGCGCTGATTGCCGGCGCGCCGCTGGGGGCGGTGGCGCCGGGCGGGCAGGCGCCGGGTGCGCTTTCGGCGCAGGCGCGGCTGATGGCCGTGCTTTATATACCGCTGCTGGGATTCATGGCGCTGGCGGTGGTCTCGGCGGCCGGGTTTCCCGGGCTGGGCTGGCCGCGCTGGACCGGCTGGGCGGCGCTGGCGGCGCAGGCGCTGATCGCGGTGCTGCATTTTCTGTCGCGCGCACCGGCCGAGCGGCGCTTCTGGGGACCGCTCGCGGCGGTGATGAGTGCCATGGCGCTGGTGGCGATGACCGTGTGAGCGGTGCAAGCGCCGGATTTGTATGCAAAAGTCGACGGGAAAATTGCCGCAGGATCGGGGCTTTGCCAGAGGATCCCCCTTATCCTGTTAATAAATCAGCAATTTAACCTTTCGGGAATATGTGCCGAGCTTGTTGACCCCGCCACGTCACGGGGATAAGTCACGTCTTAGCAAGGCAACATCGCCATGGTCTCCGCGCCGGACGGACGGCGCGCCTCGCAAAGGAGCCAGCACGTGGAAGAGATGCTGCGGGAATACCTCCCGATTCTCATTTTTCTTGCCGTAGCCATCGCGCTCGGTGCCATTCTCATCCTCGCCGCCGTCGTGCTTGCCGTGCGTCACCCAGACCCCGAAAAGGTTTCGGCTTATGAATGCGGGTTCAACGCGTTCGACGACGCGCGGATGAAATTCGACGTCCGGTTCTACCTCGTGTCGATCCTCTTCATCATCTTCGATCTCGAGATCGCCTTCCTGTTCCCCTGGGCCACCGCCTTCAAGGATGTGAGCATGGTGGGGTTCTGGTCGATGATGGTGTTCCTGGCGGTGCTGACCATCGGCTTCGCCTATGAATGGAAGAAAGGGGCGCTGGAATGGGAGTGATGACCGGGGCGAACACCGCCGGGCCCGACCGCGAGGTCGCCACCCAGGCGCTGAACCGCGAATTGTCGGACAAGGGCTTTCTGCTCACCTCCGTAGATGACGTCATCAACTGGGCCCGCACCGGCTCGCTGCACTGGATGACCTTCGGCCTTGCGTGCTGCGCGGTCGAGATGATGCAGAGCTCGATGCCGCGCTACGATCTCGAACGCTTCGGCACCGCGCCGCGCGCCAGCCCGCGCCAGTCGGATCTGATGATCGTCGCCGGCACGCTGACCAACAAGATGGCGCCGGCGCTGCGCAAGGTCTATGACCAGATGCCCGAGCCGCGCTATGTGATCTCCATGGGCTCCTGCGCCAATGGCGGTGGCTATTACCATTACAGCTACAGCGTCGTGCGCGGCTGCGACCGCATCGTGCCGGTCGACGTCTATGTGCCCGGCTGCCCGCCGACGGCAGAGGCGCTGATGTACGGGCTGATGGCGCTTCAGAAAAAGATCCGGCGCACCGGAACGATCGTGCGCTGAGGGAGGGCGAGCAATGACGCAGGCACTGAGCGAACTTGGGGCGCATCTCGAACAGAAACGCCCCGATTGCGTGCTGGGCTGGGATGTGGCCTTTGGCGAACTGACCGTCGATGTGGCGCCCGCCAATATCGCGGGCTTTGTCGAGTTCCTGAAGACCGATCCCTCCTGCCGCTTCTCCTCGCTGGTGGACATCACCGCGGTGGATTACCCCGCGCGGCCGAAGCGGTTCGACGTGGTCTATCACTTCCTGAGCATGTATCAGAACCACCGCATTCGCCTGCGCGTCGCGGCGCGCGAGGAGGAGGTCGTGCCCTCGATCACCGCTGTGCACCCGTCTGCCAACTGGTTCGAGCGCGAGGTGTTCGACATGTTCGGCATCGTGTTTTCGGGCCATCCCGACCTGCGCCGCATCCTCACCGATTACGGCTTCCGCGGCCATCCGCTGCGCAAGGACTTCCCGACCACGGGCTATGTCGAGGTGCGCTATGACGAGGAACTCAAGCGCGTGGTCTACGAGCCGGTGAGCCTGGTGCAGGAATACCGCCAGTTCGATTTCATGTCGCCCTGGGAAGGTGCGCAATACGTGCTGCCCGGCGACGAAAAGGCGGAGGCGAAGTGATGCGCGCCGCTTCGAGGTCTTGCGAGATTTTTCGGACGAAAAATCTCGCCCGCGCCAAGAATTTTCGTTCGAAAATTCTTGGCGCCCCCGCGATGAAAGAGGTGTGAGGATGATGGACGGTTCCAAGTTCGACGACGGCAGCACCGACGCGCTGTCCGGCGAACAGCAAATCCGCAACTTCAACATCAACTTCGGCCCGCAGCACCCGGCGGCCCACGGCGTGCTGCGTCTGGTGCTGGAACTCGACGGCGAGATCGTCGAGCGCTGCGATCCGCATATCGGGCTGCTGCATCGCGGCACCGAGAAGCTGATGGAGAGCCGCACCTATCTGCAAAACCTGCCCTATTTCGACCGGCTCGATTATGTCGGCACGATGAACCAGGAACATGCCTGGTGTCTGGCGATCGAAAAGCTCACCGGCACCGAGGTGCCGCGCCGCGCCTCGCTGATCCGGGTGCTCTACTGCGAGATCGGGCGCATCCTGAACCACCTGCTGAACGTGACCACGCAGGCGATGGACGTGGGCGCGCTGACGCCGCCGCTCTGGGGCTTCGAAGAGCGCGAAAAGCTGATGATCTTCTACGAGCGCGCCTGCGGGGCCCGGCTCCACGCCGCCTATTTCCGCCCCGGCGGCGTACATCAGGATCTCACGCCCGAGCTGCTCGACGATATCGACGCCTGGTGCGAGAGCTTCCCGAAGGTGCTCGACGATATCGACGGGCTGCTGACCGAGAACCGGATTTTCAAGCAGCGCAATGCCGATATCGGCATCGTCAGCGAAGAGGACATTCAGGAACACGGCTATTCCGGCGTCATGGTGCGCGGCTCCGGCTTCGCCTGGGATCTGCGCCGCGCGCAGCCCTATGAGTGCTACGACGAGTTCGAGTTCCAGATCCCTGTCGGCAAGAATGGCGACTGCTACGACCGCTATCTCTGCCGCATGGCCGAGATGCGCGAGTCGACCAAGATCATGAAACAGGCCATCGACAAGCTGCGCCTGCCGGAAAACAAGGGCGACGTGATGGCCCGGGGCAAGCTGACCCCGCCGAAGCGGTCGGAGATGAAGACCTCGATGGAGGCGCTGATCCACCACTTCAAGCTCTATACCGAGGGCTTCCACGTGCCCGCGGGCGAGGTCTATGCCTGTGTCGAGGCGCCCAAGGGCGAGTTCGGTGTCTATCTGGTGGCCGATGGCAGCAACCGGCCCTACCGCGCCAAGCTGCGCGCGCCGGGCTATTTGCACCTGCAATCCATGGATCACGTCTGCAAGGGCCACCAGCTGGCCGATGTGGCCGCGATCCTCGGCTCGCTCGACATTGTGTTCGGCGAGGTCGACCGCTGAGCGTCTGAACGACAGGCCTCGGGTGTGCGTGTGCGCATCCCGGGCCATCCCGGCCCGCGCGGCCGCAAGAAAAGGAAAGAGGGGTTTGGGGACCGTGATGCTGAAGAAAAGCCTGGCGCTGCTGCCGCTCTTCGCCACTGCCGGCTGCCTGGCGCTGCCGCCGCAGGGCACCGATGCCGAGGATATCGCCGCCTTCGATGAGGCGGTCGCTTCGGTCGGGTGCAGCCTCGAACGTGAATCCGATTACCTGCCGGTCGAGCTTCAGACCGGGCTCACTCGCGAGCAGATCCAGCAGATCGCCCAGTACCGCATCGCCGGCCGCCAGGGCGTGCAGACCGAGGCCGGCGGTTTCCGCCTGACCTCGGGCGCCTGCGCGCCGGTCGAAGAACCGGCCACCGAGGTGGCCGAGGCGGGCTGAGCCCGGTGCCCGGCGCCGCCATAACCGTTCCGGGCCGCAAGGCCCCCGCGCAAGCCGCGGATCCGACAACCTACGAGAGGCCATCCGACTGATGCTTCGCCGCCTTCATCCCGAACAGCCCGAGAGCTTTGCCTTCACCCAAGCCAACCTGGCCTGGGCCGAGGGCCAGATCAGCAAATATCCCGAAGGCCGTCAGGCCAGCGCGGTCATCCCGCTGCTGTGGCGCGCCCAGGAGCAGGAGGGCTGGCTGACCCAGAAGGCGATCGAGACCGTCGCCGACATGCTGGGCATGGCCTATATCCGGGTGCTGGAGGTCGCGACCTTCTACTTCATGTTCCAGCTTCAGCCGGTGGGCTCGGTGGCGCATGTGCAGATCTGCGGCACCACCACCTGCATGATCTGCGGCGCCGAGGATCTGATGGCGGTCTGCAAGGAAAAGATCGCGCCCAAGGCGCATATGGTTTCCGACGACGGCAAGTTCTCCTGGGAAGAGGTGGAATGCCTCGGTTCCTGCGCCAACGCGCCGATGGCGCAGATCGGCAAGGATTACTACGAGGATCTGACCGCCGAGCGTCTGGCCGAGCTGCTCGACGAGCTCTCCGCCGGCAAGGTGCCGGTGCCGGGCCCGCAGAACGGCCGTTACGCCTCCGAGCCCAAGGGCGGGCCGGTGGTGCTGACCGCCCATGCGGAGGGCCGCGCGCCCTATAACGCCTCGGTCACGCTGGCGACGGATATCGGCGACACGGTCAAGCGCATCGACGGCACCGAAGTGCCGCTGCGCACCCCCTGGCGCGACCGGTCCCATGAAAGCGGCGATGCGGCGCCGACGCCGCACGCGCCCAAGCTTTCCGGCGGTGCGCCCGCCGACGAGACCGGCATCGACAAGCGCGAGGCGCCGGTCACGAGCGCCGGCAAGCCGGCGGAGCCGGTCGAGGGCGAGGAGAATGTCGGCACCCGTCCCGAGGCGCTGGAGGGCCCGCGCGAGGGCGGGGCGGACAATCTCAAGCTGATCAAGGGCGTCGGGCCGAAGCTCGAAGAGCTCTGCAACAGCCTCGGTTTCTACCATTTCGACCAGATCGCCAACTGGTCTGCCGACGAGGTCGCCTGGGTCGATGCCAATCTCACCGGCTTCAAGGGCCGGGTGACGCGCGACGACTGGGTGTCCCAGGCCAAGGTGCTGGCCGAGGGCGGCGAGACGGAATTCGCATCCCGTGTTAAAAAGGGCGATGTCTACGATGACGACTGACACGCTCATAAGGAACTGGTGACGAGGGAGACGGGGAATGACGGACACGGCCATTGACGGCGGCTGCCAGAAGAAATGCTGGGGCGCAGCCGCAGTAATCGGGCTTCTGGTGCTGATCTTCGCGCTGGCGGGACACCGGGGGATCGTCGCGGCGATCCTGCTCGGCGTGCTCGCGGCGGTGCTGCTGGGGCTGCTGTTCGTCTGGCTGTTCTGCGCGCCCGTGCCGAAACCGGGCACCCGCCCGGCCCCCGCGCCGCTGAAACCGGCGCCCGCGCCGGCGCCTTCCGCGCCGGCCCCGGTGACCACCTCCGCACCTGCGGCACCGGCTGCCGAACCAGAACCGGCCGAGAAGGCCGCGCCCGCGGCCGACGAGGCGCCCGCCGCGGTCAAGCCCAGCAAACCGCTGGCCGGCGAGGAAGAGCTGGCGAGCCGCAAGGGCAGCTGGACATACGAGGGCGAGGCCGAAGAGGCCGAGGCGCCCGCCGCTGAAGAAGATGCCGGCGAAACCCGGCCCGAGGCACTGACCGCCGCCCGCGAGGGCGGGCCGGACAACCTCAAGGAAATCAAGGGCGTCGGGCCGAAGCTCGAGTCGCTGCTGCACGAGCTGGGGATCTTCCATTTCGACCAGATCGCCGGCTGGAGCGCCGCCGAGGTGGCCTGGATGGATTCCAACCTCAAGGGCTTCCGGGGCCGCGTGTCGCGCGACGACTGGATCGGTCAGGCAAAGATCCTTGCGGCGGGTGGCGATACCGAGTTCTCGCAGCGCGTCGACAAGGGCGAGGTCTACTGAGGACCGAAGGGACAGACGGGCTCCGGGCCGCCGCAAGGCCCGCGAGCAGGACGAAACAGGGCAGACGGGCAGGGGCCCGGGCGGCGGATCCGGCAGGCAGCGCCTGCATCCCGGGTTCGCGCCGGGCCGATGCCTCTGGAGGCCGAGGGAATGACAGACCAGGACAGCCACACCCGGCAGGGGCGCATCATTGCGCTGGTGATTGCCGGCACCGGGCTGGCCTGGATCGCGGCGACGGCAGCGGGCGAATGGCTCGGCTGGAGTCACCGCACACGGGCTTTCTTCGACCTGGCCGCACTGGCCGGGTTCGGGACGGCGATTTGGATGATCTACGGGCTCTGGCGTGCCCGCCAGAAGGACAAGGACTGATGCGATGCTGAAGGACGAGGACCGCATTTTCACCAATCTCTACGGCATGCATGATCGCACGCTGGCAGGGGCGAAGGCGCGCGGCCACTGGGACGGAACCGCCGGGATCCTCGCGAAGGGCCGCGACTGGATCGTTGACGAGATGAAGGCCTCCGGCCTGCGCGGGCGCGGCGGTGCCGGCTTCCCGACGGGCCTGAAATGGTCCTTCATGCCCAAGGAGAGCGACGGTCGCCCCGCCTATCTGGTGATCAACGCCGACGAATCCGAGCCCGCGACCTGCAAGGACCGCGAGATCATGCGCCACGATCCGCATACGCTGATCGAGGGCGCGCTGATCGCCAGCTTCGCCATGGGGGCGCATACCTCCTATATCTACATTCGCGGTGAATATATCCGCGAGAAAGAGGCGCTTCAGGCGGCCATCGACGAGGCCTACGATGCCGGCATGATCGGCAAGAACGCCTGCGGGTCTGGCTGGGATTTCGACCTCTACCTGCATCACGGTGCCGGCGCCTATATCTGCGGCGAAGAGACCTCGCTGCTGGAAAGCCTCGAAGGCAAGAAGGGCATGCCCCGGATGAAGCCGCCCTTCCCGGCGGGCGCGGGTCTCTACGGCTGCCCGACCACGGTGAACAATGTCGAATCCATCGCGGTGGTGCCGACGATCCTGCGCCGCGGCGCCACCTGGTTCTCGGGCTTCGGGCGCAAGAACAATGCCGGCACCAAGCTCATGGGGCTCACCGGTCACGTCAACACGCCCTGCGTCTTCGAGGAAGAGATGTCGCTCTCGGTGCGCGAGATCATCGAAAAGCACGGCGGCGGCATTCGCGGCGGCTGGGACAATCTCAAGGCGATCATCCCCGGCGGCGCCTCCTGCCCAGTGCTGCCGCGCGATGCGCTTGAGGATGCGATCTTCGATTTCGACTGGATGCGCGAGAACAAGTCGAGCTTTGGCACCGGCTGCATGATCGTCATGGACAATTCGGTCGATGTGGTGAAAGCGGTCTGGCGCCTGTCGAAATTCTTCAAGCACGAGAGCTGCGGCCAGTGTACGCCCTGCCGCGAGGGCACCGGCTGGATGATGCGCGTCATGGACCGTCTGGTCACCGGCGAGGCGGAGGTCGAGGAGATCGACATGCTGCTCGACGTGACCAAACAGGTCGAGGGCCACACGATCTGCGCGCTCGGCGACGCGGCGGCCTGGCCGATCCAGGGCCTGATCCGGCATTTCCGCGAGGAGATCGAGGACCGCATCAAGGCCAAGAAGACCGGTCGCATGGGCGCGATGGCGGCGGAGTGAACCGATGCAGCCTGACGGGCATCATCTGGCGGAGTTCAACCTCGGGGTTCTCAAATACGATTGGGACGATCCCCGGGTGAAGGATTTTGTCGACGGGATCGGTCGCGTGAATGCCATTGCGCAGCGCAGCGCCGGTTTCGTCTGGATGATGGATGGCGACGAGATGGAAGCCGAGCAGCTCGCCCCCGAGGGCGCGCTTGGCGGCAATCCGCGCCTTGCCTCCACGCTGTCGGTCTGGGAAGACGCGGCGCATCTGGAGCATTTCGTCTGGAACACGGTTCACAAGCGCTTCTACGACCGCAAGGCCGAATGGTACGACGCGGTGGATGCGGTGCGACTGGTGATGTGGTGGGTGCCCGAGGGGCACCGCCCGACGACAACCGAGGCGATGGAGCGCTTCCGTCACCTTGAAGCACATGGCGACAGCGAATTCGCATTCGGCTGGGCGCATCTGAAAGAGGCGGAGCTTTGGAAGACCAAGCAATGCGGAGAGGCGGCATGAGCGACAGCATGCATCTGGCCGAGTTGAACGTGGGCCGCCTGCTGGCGCCGACCGACGATCCGCGTGTGGCCGATTTCATGAACGCGCTCGACCGGATCAACGGCATGGGCAAGCGCATGCCGGGCTTTGTCTGGATGATGGAGGGCTCGGGCGAGCCGGGCACCGGCAATACCGAGAACAATATCGGCGACGATCCGCAATTCGTCGCCAACCTCACCGTCTGGGAAGACGTGGAAAGCCTCGAAACCTTTGTGTGGAAGACCGTGCACCGGCAGTTCTACGACCGCCGCGAGGAATGGTTCGAGATCCTCGGCAAGCAGCATTTCGTCATGTGGTGGGTGCCCGCGGGGCATAAACCCTCGCTCGACGAGGCGCTGGCGCGGCTCGAACATCTGCGCGAGAACGGCCCCTCCGAGCACGCCTTTGGCTGGGCCGAGCTGCCGCAGGCCACCGCCTGGCGGGACAAGGGCTGCCGCGAGGTGGCGGCATGAGCCTGCGCCTGCTCTCGATCCCCGCTCTTCTGACGCTGCTGGCGGCTTGCCAGGGCCCGTCCGGCACGGCGCTGCCGTCTGCGAACGCGCCGGCGCGCGGTGCCTCGCTGGCCGAGCGCTGGGAACACCGGGTGGTGACCATCAGCGTGGCCGAGCGCATCGCCGATCAGTGCTATGCCGAGGGCATCTCGCTGGCGCCGTCGCCCTGGAGCGGGGCGGTGACCCGCGCCACCGAGGAGCTGGTGGCCGAGGGCGCCGACCGCGCCGCTCTGGACGCGGTCTATGCCAACCATGATTTCAATACCTCCTCGGCGAGCGCCGGGGCCTATCTTGCGGCGCGCGGCGCGCTGCCGGATGTGCCCGAAAGCCTCTGCGCGGTGGGCGAGGCCGAGATTGCACAGGGCTCCGAAGTGGGCCGGGTGCTCCAGAAACTGTGACGGAAGCGATGACCAACGTGACGAACCGGAGCAAGATCAACAGGGTGCTGCTGCTGGGCTGCGCGACGCTGATGCTGTCGCTGGCGGCCTGCGGGAAATATTCCAAGGCCAACCGTTTCGAGTATGGCGGCATGGTGTTTCCGGGCAGCGCCAAGGCGGTCCGGGGGGATCGCAAGAGCTTTGTCGCCACTGCCGGTCCGGCGAGCGCCTCGCTCGACGGCGCCGTCGCGGCGGCGCGCTATCAGGGTATCAAATACTGCATCGATTATCTTGGCACCTCGGATATCGACTGGCAGGTCGGCCCCGATACGCCGCCGGAGCAGCTGATGATCGAGAGTGACAAGGTGACCTTCCGGGGGAGCTGCACCGAGTGAGACGCGCAGGTGTCATATCGCGCATCGGGCGCGCCGGTCCTTGCAGGGCCGGCGGTGGCGCCCCCATTTCGGTAAGCGAAGGGGGCCGCGCCAGTGCGCGCCCCGCAATCGCTATCCGGAGCTTTGACATGCGCAAGACGATGACACCGCTTTTCCTGGCCGCTCTCATGGGGCTTTCCGCGATGCCTGCCGACGCCACGGCCAAACCGCCGCTCGGCGAGGTGCGCGAGATTCATGACGGGCTGCTCGCCGTGGGCATCGCCGACGAGATCCGCAAGCAATGCGGCAGCATCGGCGCGCGGATGATCACCGCCTACAGCTATCTCGGCGAGCTGAAATCGCGCGCCGCCGCGCTGGGGTACAGCGACGAGGAAATCGAGGATTACGTGACCTCGAAAGCCGAGAAGAAGAAATACCGCGCCGAGGGCGAGGCCTGGCTGAAGGCCCGCGGCGTGACACTGGGCGTCGAGGCGGGCTATTGCCGCGTCGGGCGCGAGGAAATCGAGAGGGGCACATCGGTCGGTGCGCTCCTGAGGGCATGGTGATGACGGGCGGGGCGGATATCGCGGCCCGCGCCGACATGCCTTGCCCGGGACGGCCCCTGCGCCGTGCCGAGAGAAATTCTGTCTGGGAAGATGCCAATGAGTGACCTGCGCAAGATCATCATCGACGGGAACGAGCTAGAGGTCGACGGGGCGATGACCCTGATTCAGGCCTGCGAACAGGCCGGGATCGAAGTGCCGCGTTTCTGCTATCACGAGCGGCTCAGCATCGCGGGCAACTGCCGGATGTGCCTTGTCGAGGTCGTCGGCGGCCCGCCGAAACCCGCCGCCTCCTGCGCCATGCAGGTGCGCGACCTGCGCCCCGGGCCCGAAGGCCAGCCGCCGGTGGTCAAGACCAATTCGCCGATGGTCAAGAAGGCCCGCGAGGGTGTGATGGAGTTCCTGCTCATCAACCACCCGCTCGACTGCCCGATCTGCGACCAGGGCGGCGAATGCGATCTTCAGGATCAGGCCATGGCCTATGGGGTGGATTTCTCGCGCTTCCGCGAGGCCAAGCGCGCGGTGGACGATCTCGATCTCGGGCCGCTGGTCGAAACCCATATGACCCGCTGCATCTCCTGCACCCGCTGCGTGCGCTTCACCACCGAGGTGGCGGGCATCACCCAGATGGGCCAGACCGGGCGCGGCGAGGATGCGGAGATCACCTCCTATCTGAACCAGACGCTCGACTCGAACATGCAGGGCAATATCATCGACCTCTGCCCCGTGGGCGCGCTGGTCTCCAAGCCCTATGCCTTCACCGCCCGCCCGTGGGAACTGACCAAGACCGAGAGCATCGACGTGATGGATGCGCTCGGCTCCAATATCCGGGTCGATACCAAGGGCCGCGAAGTGATGCGCTTTTTGCCGCGCAACCATGATGGCGTGAACGAGGAGTGGATCTCCGACAAGACGCGCTTTGTCTGGGACGGGCTGCGCCGCCAGCGGCTCGACAGGCCCTATGTGCGCGAGGACGGCAAGCTGCGCCCGGCCACCTGGCCCGAGGCGCTGAGCAAGGCCGCCGAGGCGCTGAAGGGCGCCAAGAAGCCTGCGGGCCTCGTGGGCGATCTCGCCCCGGTCGAGGCAGCGTTCTCGCTCAAGACGATGATCGAGGGGCTGGGCGGCAATGTGGAATGCCGCACCGATGGCGCGCGGCTGCCCGCCGGCAACCGCTCGGGCTATGTCGGCAATGCCTCCATCGAGGATATCGACGGCGCCAAATTCATCCAGCTTATCGGCACCAACCCGAGCGACGAGGCGCCGGTGCTGAACGCGCGCATCCGCAAGGCCTATCTCGCCGGTGCGCAGATCGGTCTCGTGGGCGAGGCGGTGGACCTCACCTATGATTACGCCCATGTCGGCACCGACCGTGCCGCGCTGCAGGGGCTGCTCGACAAGGACTATGGCGATGTGCGCGACGCGCCGTCGGTGGTGATCGTCGGGCAGGGCGCCTTGCAGGAGGCTGACGGTGCCGGCGTGCTCGCCGCCGCGATGAAGCTGGCCGAGGACACGCAGTCGAAGTTCATGGTGCTGCACACTGCCGCTGGCCGTGTCGGCGCGATGGATGTGGGTGCCGTGACCGAGGGCGGCATGGATGCCGCCATGGACGGCGCGGATGTGATCTGGAACCTCGGCGCCGACGAGGTCGAGATCGCCGATGGCCCCTTTGTGATTTATCAGGGCAGCCATGGCGACCGCGGCGCGCACCGCGCCGATGTAATCCTGCCGGGCGCTGCCTACACGGAGGAAAACGGCCTCTTCGTGAACACCGAGGGCCGTCCGCAGCTGGCGCTGCGCGCGAGCTTTGCGCCGGGCGAGGCCAAGGAGAACTGGGCGATCCTGCGCGCGGTCTCTGCCGAGCTGGGCGCGACGCTGCCCTGGGACAGTCTGCCGCAACTGCGTCAGGCGCTGGTGGCCGCCGTGCCGCATCTGGTCGAGATCGACACCGTGCCGGGCAACACCTGGTCGGCGGTCGCCCCGGGCAAGCTGGGCGATGCGAGCTTCCGCTATGCGGTGCGCGACTTCTACCTGAGCAACCCGATCGCGCGGGCCTCGGTGCTGATGGCGGAGCTCTCGGCCAATGCCAAGGCACGCAAAGAGCGGCCGATGGCTGCGGAGTAAGCATGTGGGCGCGGCTCGGCATACCGATTCTGGCGCTGGCGGCGCTTTGTTCCTGCGAGGAAACCCCGCAGGACGAGGCGCCCTCTGTGCCGGAATATGCGGGGGTCGAGACGCGGCTGCTCGACGGGGATCTTGTGAATTTCTTCGTCGAGATGCGCGGCGCCCGGGATGCGGGCGACGTGGAAGATTACGCGCGTTGTGCTGCGGCGCAGTATGCGCTGATCCGCGGTTACGGATTTGCGCGGCATCTGCGCACGAATGTCGCGCAAGAGGGTGGCCTCTGGCGCGGAGATGCTGTTTACACGATCTCGGCGGCGCTGCCCCGAGGGCTCAAGACCATCGACGCGGAAGTCGTCGCTCTGGCCTGTGCCGAGAACGGAATACCGATGGTGTGAGGGACACTTGATGGCAGACTTCTTTACCAACACCGGCCTTGGAATCGCGCTCCTCATAACCGGGCAGATCCTGCTGGTTCTCGTCCCGCTCCTCGTGGCGCTGGCCTTTCTGATGTACATGGACCGCAAGGTCTGGGCCGCCGTGCAGATGCGGCGCGGCCCCAACGTCGTGGGTGTCTTCGGCGTGCTGCAAAGCTTTGCGGACTTCCTGAAATACATCGTCAAGGAGGTGGTGTTTCCGGCGGGCGCCGACAAGGTCGTGTTCCTGCTGGCGCCGATGATCTCGCTGGTGATGGCCTTCATCGCCTGGGCGGTGATTCCCTTCAATGACGGCTGGGTCATCGCCGATATCAACGTGGCGATCCTCTATATCTTCGCCATCTCCTCGCTTGAGGTCTATGGCGTGATCATGGGCGGCTGGGCGTCGAACTCGAAATACCCGTTCCTCGGCTCGCTGCGCTCCGCCGCGCAGATGATCTCCTACGAGGTGTCCATCGGCCTGATCATCATCGGCGTGATCATCTCCACCGGGTCGATGAACCTGACCGACATCGTGCATGCGCAGGACGGGGCGGGGCTCCTGTCCTGGTACTGGCTGCCGCATTTCCCGATGGTCTTCCTGTTCTTCATCTCGGCGCTGGCCGAGACCAACCGCCCGCCCTTCGACCTTCCCGAAGCGGAATCCGAGCTGGTGGCCGGCTATCAGGTGGAATATTCCGCGACGCCCTTCCTGCTCTTCATGATCGGCGAACTGACCGCCGTGGTGCTGATGTGCGCGCTGGTCTCGCTGCTGTTCTTCGGCGGCTGGCTGTCGCCGATCCCGGGCCTGCCCGACGGCATCCTGTGGATGGTCCTCAAGATGGTGTTCTTCTTCTTCATCTTCGCGATGGTGAAGGCGATCACCCCCCGCTACCGCTATGACCAGCTGATGCGGCTGGGCTGGAAAGTCTTCCTGCCCTTCAGCCTCGTCTGGGTGGTCTTCGTCTCCTTCGCAGCAAAATTCGGCTGGTTCTGGGGTGTGTTCACCCGCTGGACCACAGGAGTTTAAGCCATGACCCAAATCGACTACGGTCGCGCCGCGAAATACTTTCTGCTGGCGGATTTCATCAAAGGCTTCGCGCTGGGGATGAAGTATTTCTTCGCGCCCAAGCCGACGCTGAACTATCCGCACGAGAAAGGCCCGCTGAGCCCGCGTTTCCGCGGCGAGCATGCGCTGCGCCGCTACCCCAACGGGGAAGAGCGCTGCATCGCCTGCAAGCTCTGCGAGGCGATCTGCCCGGCGCAGGCCATCACCATCGACGCGGAACCGCGTGACGACGGCTCGCGCCGCACCACGCGCTACGACATCGACATGACGAAATGCATCTATTGCGGCTTCTGCCAGGAAGCCTGCCCGGTGGATGCCATCGTCGAGGGCCCGAATTTCGAGTTCTCCACCGAGACCCGCGAAGAGCTGTTCTACGACAAGCAGAAACTGCTCGAGAACGGCGAACGCTGGGAAGCCGAGATCGCCCGCAACCTGGAGCTGGACGCACCTTACCGATGAGCCACACCTCGCCGCAGACCGACGCCTGCGCGACAGGCAGCCGCTTTCCCGGGCAGACCGGGACGGCGGGCGGGCTGCGCGCGCGGCATCTGCGGAACGCGGCGGGCCGCGTGCCCGGGCGGATCGGAACGGAAGACGGGGAGGGGACCGCATGAGCGAATCCAAGACGCCTTTCGAGCTGATGATGGGCCAGGCGCATGAGATGGCGCGGGCCTTCAACCCGGCGCTGGAGAGCTTCAGCCCCAAGGGGTTCGAGAAACTCTGGCCGACCATGCCCAAGGACGTCATGGAGTTCTGGTTCGGGCGCGGTCTCTCGAAAGAGGGGCTCGACGCCAAGACCCGGCTGCTGCTGACGCTTGCGGGGTTGACGATGCAGGGCGCGCAGGCCGATACGCCGGTGCGTATGACGGTGCGCCACCTGCTCGAAGCCGGTGCCACCAAGGACGAGATCGCCGAGACCATCGCACAGATGTCGATGTTCGCTGGAATACCCGCCATGACCCGCGCCATGGAACTTGCGCGCGAGGTCATGGAAGACAACAAGGATGACGAAGCATGACCGTGTTCGCCTTCTACCTCTTTGCCCTTTGCGTCATCGTCGGGGGGCTTTTCACGGTGATCAGCCGCAATCCGGTGCATTCGGTGCTCTGGCTGATCCTGGCCTTCCTGAGCTCCGCCGGGCTCTTCGTGCTCCTGGGCGCCGAGTTCGTGGCGATGCTGCTGATCATCGTCTATGTCGGTGCGGTCGCGGTGCTCTTCCTCTTCGTGGTGATGATGCTCGACGTCGATTTCGCCGAGCTGCGCGCGGGGATGGCGAAATACATGCCGCTGGCGCTGCTGATCGGGCTGGTCTTCCTGATGGAGCTGGGCATGGCCTTCGGCGCCTGGGAAACCTCCGAGATGGCGGCGACGCAGCTCTCGGCACCGGCGCCGGCGGATGTGCAGAACACCGCCGCGCTCGGCGTGCTGCTCTATGACCGTTACTTCCTGCTGTTCCAGCTTGCCGGGCTCATCCTGCTGGTCGCCATGATCGGCGCCATCGTGCTGACCCTGCGCCACCGCACCGACGTCAAGCGCCAGAACGTGCTGGCGCAGATGTGGCGCGACCCGGCCAAGTCGATGGAGCTGAAGGACGTGAAACCGGGGCAGGGGCTCTAGGCCTCCGCCCGCGCCCCGGGCCTGCTCCGGGCACGACCCGGGGCCTTCCGCCGGCGATGGCGGGAACCGAAAGAGACAGGGGCTCCTAGCGGCCCCGGAAGAAGACAATTGCCCCCAAAGGGGCAGGGATAGGGACAGCGATGAGCGTAGCCAGTTGGATAGCCATCTTTTTCGCGGGGATCTTCGTTCCCGTCGTCCTGGGAATACGTCAATCGCGGCGTCGGAACGGAGATCACAGATGATCGGACTTGAACATTACCTGACAGTGGCGGCGGTGCTGTTCGTCACCGGCATTTTCGGGATCTTCCTGAACCGGAAGAACGTGATCATCCTGCTGATGAGCATCGAGCTCATCCTGCTTTCGGTGAACATCAATTTCGTGGCCTTCTCCTCCTATCTGGGGGATCTCGCGGGCCAGGTCTTCACGCTCTTCGTCCTGACCGTGGCCGCCGCCGAGGCCGCCATCGGCCTCGCGATCCTCGTCTGCTTCTTCCGCAACCGCGGCTCCATCGCCGTGGAAGACGTCAACGTGATGAAAGGCTGATCCGACATGGAGACGATCATTCTCTTCGCCCCGCTCGTGGGCGCCATTGTCGGGGGCTTCGGCTGGAAGTTCATCGGCGAGAAAGGGGCCCAGTGGGTCACCACCGGGCTGCTGTTCCTCGCCTGTATCCTGTCCTGGATCGTGTTCCTGACGCTGGGCGACGCGCATACCGTCTCGCTCTTCCGCTTCATCGAGAGCGGCACGCTTTCCACCGAATGGGCGATCCGCGTCGACCGGCTGACCGCGATCATGCTGATCGTGGTGACCACCGTCTCGGCGCTCGTGCACCTCTACAGCTTCGGCTACATGGCGCATGACCCGCAGTTCGAGCACACGCCTTACAGGGCGCGCTTCTTCGCCTATCTGTCGCTCTTCACCTTCGCCATGCTGGCGCTGGTGACCTCCGACAACCTGGTGCAGATGTTCTTCGGCTGGGAGGGCGTGGGTCTCGCCTCCTACCTGCTGATCGGCTTCTACTACAAGAAACCCTCGGCCAACGCCGCCGCCATCAAGGCCTTCGTGGTCAACCGGGTCGGCGATTTCGGCTTTGCGCTGGGGATCTTCGCGCTGTTCTTCCTGACCGACAGCATCCAGTTCGACCAGATCTTCAACGAGATCCCGCGCATCGCGGAGACCCAGATCACCTTCCTCTGGACCGACTGGAACGCCGCCAACCTGATCGCCTTCCTGCTCTTCGTGGGCGCGATGGGGAAATCGGCGCAGCTCTTCCTGCACACCTGGCTGCCGGACGCGATGGAAGGCCCGACACCCGTTTCGGCGCTGATCCACGCCGCCACCATGGTGACGGCGGGCGTGTTCCTCGTCTGCCGCATGTCGCCGCTGATGGAATACGCGCCGCAGGCCACCGCCTTCATCACCTTCCTCGGTGCCACCACGGCCTTTGTCGCGGCGACCATCGGTCTGGTGCAGACCGACATCAAGCGCGTCATCGCATATTCCACCATGTCGCAGCTCGGCTACATGTTCGTGGCCGCCGGTGTCGGCGTCTATTCGGCGGCGATGTTCCACCTGCTGACCCACGCCTTCTTCAAGGCGATGCTGTTCCTCGGCGCCGGCTCGGTCATCCATGCGATGCATCACGAGCAGGACATGCGGAACTATGGCGCGCTGCGCAAAAAGGTGCCCTTCACCTTCTGGGCGATGATGATCGGCACGCTGGCGATCACCGGGGTGGGTATTCCGCTCTCGGGCTGGGTCGGCTTTGCCGGCTTCGTCTCCAAGGATGCGATCATCGAAAGCTCCTGGGCGGGCACCGAGGGCGGCTATGCCTTCTGGATGCTGGTCATCGCGGCGCTCTTCACCTCCTTCTACTCCTGGCGGCTGATGTTCCTGACCTTCTACGGCAAGGCACGGGGCGACAAGCACACCCATGAGCACGCGCATGAAAGCCCGAAGGTCATGCTGATCCCGCTGGGCGTTCTGGCCATCGGCGCGGTGTTCTCCGGCATGGTGTTCTACAAGGCCTTCTTCGGCGATCACGACAAGGTGCTGAGCTTCTTCGGCATGCCCGCGCATCACGCCGAGGCCAGCGAAGCGGGCCACGGCACCGAGACCGCCGCCGCCGGCCATGGCGAAGAGGCTGCGCAAGCGGCCGATGAGCCGGCCACGGGGGAGACCGCCACGGAAGAGACCGCCGCCGCCGACACGGAGGAGGGCGCTGAGCCCGCCGCCGAGGCTGCCGAGGCCCATGCCGCGACCGGGCTCGACTACGGCGCGATCTACATGGCCCCCGACAACGAGGTCATGGACGAGGCGCACCACGCCCCGGTCTGGGTGAAACTCTCGCCCTTCATCGCCATGGTGCTGGGCTTCGTGGTCGCATACTGGTTCTACATCGTGAACCCGGTGCTGCCGCGCAAGCTCGCCGAGCAGCAGCGTCCGCTCTACCTCTTCCTGCTGAACAAGTGGTATTTCGACGAGGCCTATGACTTCCTCTTCGTGCGCCCCGCCAAGGCGGTGGGCCGCTTCTTCTGGAAGCGCGGCGACGGCAATGTCATCGACGGCACCATCAACGGTGTCGCCATGGGGATCATCCCCTTCTTCACCAAACTCGCGGGACGCGCACAGTCCGGCTACATCTTCACCTACGCCTTCGCCATGGTGATCGGGATCGCGATCCTGGTGACCTGGATGTCGATCCTCGGAGGGGCCCACTAATGGATAACCTGCTGTCCATCGTCACCTTCCTGCCCGCGCTCGCGGCGCTGATCCTCGCGCTGTTCCTGCGCGGCGGAGACGCCGCGGCGGACCGGAACGCCAAATGGCTGGCGATGATCGCCACCTCGGCGACCTTCGTGATCTCGCTCTTCATCCTGTTCCAGTTCGACACCTCGGATACCGGCTTCCAGATGGTCGAAGAGGGACGCTGGATCATGGGGATGAACTACAAGATGGGCGTCGACGGCATCTCGGTGCTCTTCGTGATGCTCACCACCTTCATGATGCCGCTGACCATCCTGGCCAGCTGGGACGTAAAGACCCGCGTCAAGGAATACATGATCGCCTTCCTGCTGCTGGAAACGCTGATGCTCGGCGTGTTCATGGCGCTGGATCTGGTGCTGTTCTACCTGTTCTTCGAGGCGGGCCTGATCCCGATGTTCCTGATCATCGGCATCTGGGGCGGCAAGAACCGCATCTATGCGAGCTTCAAGTTCTTCCTCTACACCTTCCTCGGCTCGGTGCTGATGCTGGTGGCCATGGTGGCGATGTATGCCGATGCCGGCACCACCGACATCCCGACGCTGCTGGCGCATGAATTCGCCTTCGCCGATTTCGAGGTGCTGGGCATCCATATCGTCGGCGGCCTCCAGACCATGTTGTGGCTGGCCTTCTTCGCCAGCTTCGCGGTCAAGATGCCGATGTGGCCGGTGCATACCTGGCTGCCCGACGCACACGTTCAGGCGCCCACCGCGGGCTCTGTCGTGCTGGCGGCGATCCTGCTGAAGATGGGCGGCTACGGCTTCCTGCGTTTCTCGCTGCCGATGTTCCCGGTGGGCTCCGAGGTCATGGCGCCGCTGGTCTTCTGGATGTCGGCCATCGCCATCGTCTACACCTCGCTGGTGGCGCTGGTGCAGGAAGACATGAAGAAGCTCATCGCCTATTCGTCCGTCGCCCACATGGGCTATGTGACCATGGGGATCTTTGCCGCCAACCAGCAGGGCGTCGACGGCGCGATCTTCCAGATGATCAGCCACGGCTTCGTCTCGGGCGCGCTCTTCCTCTGCGTCGGCGTGATCTACGACCGCATGCACACCCGCGAGATCGACGCCTATGGCGGCCTGGTGAACCGGATGCCGGCCTATGCGCTGATCTTCATGCTCTTCACCATGGCCAATGTCGGCCTGCCCGGTACCTCCGGCTTCATCGGCGAATTCCTGACGCTGATGGGAATCTTCCAGGTCAACACCTGGGTGGCGGCGGTCGCGGCCTCCGGCGTGATCTTCTCGGCGGCCTATGCGCTCTGGCTCTACCGCCGGGTGGTCTTTGGCGATCTCATCAAGGAGAGCCTCAAGACCATCCAGGACATGACCGCCCGCGAGAAATGGATCTTTGCGCCGCTGGTGGTGATGACGCTCTGGCTGGGGGTCTACCCCTCCGCCGCGCTTGATATCATCGGGCCCTCGGTCGAGGCGCTTGTGGACAATTACGATACGGCCATCGCGGCCGCCGATCTCGGCGGACCGGTTGTGGCCGAAGCCAACCACTAAGGGGGCGGGATATGATCTCGGCTGATCTGAACATCATCCTTCCGGAGATCGTGCTGGCGGTCTGGGCCATGCTGGCGCTGGTCGGCGCGGTCTATACCGGCAAGGACAAGATGGCCACGGCTCTGGTCTGGGCCAGCGCCGCGCTCTTCCTGCTCGTGGCGATCTGGATCGGGACCACCGGCAGCGGCGACCGCGCCGCCTTCTCGGGCATGTTCATCGACGATGCGTTCTCGCGCTTCGCCAAGGTGGTGATCCTGGTTTCGGCGGCGGCGGTGCTGCTGATGGGCGAGGGCTACATGTCGCGCCACAAGATCCTGCGCTTCGAATACCCGGTGCTGGTGGTGCTGGCGGTCGTCGGCATGATGATGATGGTCTCGGCGGGCGACCTGATGTCGCTCTATATGGGGCTGGAGCTGCAATCTCTGGCGCTCTACGTGGTCGCCTCGCTGCGCCGCGACAGCGAGCGCTCCACCGAAGCCGGCCTGAAATACTTCGTGCTGGGCGCGCTCAGCTCGGGCCTGCTGCTCTACGGCGCCTCGCTGACCTACGGTTTCGCCGGCACCACGCTGTTCTCGGGCATCATCGCCGCGGCGACCGAGGGGCATCTGTCGCTCGGCGTGCTGATCGGGCTCGTCATGATGATGGCGGGTCTGGCCTTCAAGGTCTCCGCCGTGCCGTTCCACATGTGGACGCCCGACGTCTACGAAGGCTCGCCGACCCCGGTCACCGCCTTCTTCGCCACCGCGCCGAAAGTGGCGGCCATGGGGCTGTTCGCGCGGCTGCTGTTTGACGCCTTCGGCGGCGCCATCGCCGATTGGAGCCAGGTCGTGGCGCTCTTGTCGCTGCTCTCGATGTTCCTCGGATCCGTCGCGGCGATCGGCCAGCGCGACATCAAGCGCCTGATGGCCTATTCCTCGATCACCCATATGGGCTATGCGCTGATGGGGCTGGCCTCGGGCACCGAGTTCGGCGTGCAGGCGATGCTGGTCTATATGGCGATCTACGTGACGATGAACGTGGGCACCTTCGCCTTCATCCTGTCGATGACCCATGAGGGTGAGCCGGTGACCGATATCCGCGCGCTCGGCATGTATTCGAAGAAAGAGCCGGGCCGGGCGCTGGCGATGCTGGTGCTGCTGTTCTCGCTCGCCGGCGTGCCGCCGCTGGTCGGTTTCTTCGGCAAGCTCTACGTGCTTCAGGCGGCCTATGGCGCCGGGCTCGTCTGGCTGGCGGTGGCCGGTGTGATCGCCTCGGTGATCGGCGCGTTCTACTACCTGCGCATCGTCTACTACATGTATTTCGGCGAGGACCGCGAGGACGCACTGGATGCCGGCGGCTCGCCGCTGCTCTGGGGCTTTTTGATGGCCTCTGCCGCGATCATGGTGGTGGGCGTGGTGAACCTCTTCGGGGTCGAGGGCGCCGCGGCGGCTGCGGCGGCGACGCTTGTCAACTGACGCCCGGTTTCGGGCGATGTCCTGTGGTGACGCGCCTCTGGCGCGTCGCCTTTTTTGTAGGGGCGCCAGAGGCGCCCGTGCCTCCGGCGGGGATATTTTCAGCCAATGGAAACCATGGGGCGTCGCCTGAGATGAGCTGGCCTGCGGGATACGGGCGGCGGGTGCTGGCGGAGGTGGACAGCACCAATGCCGAGGCTGCGCGGCTGGCCGGATCGCTGCCCGGGCCGGAATGGATCTGCGCGCTGCGCCAGACCGCCGGGCGCGGACGGCGCGGGCGGGCCTGGGCCAATCCGCAGGGGAATTTCTCGGCCACGCTGCTGCTGATGCCGCGCGAGGCGCCGCAGGTGGTGGCGCTGCGCAGCTTCGTCTCGGCGCTGGCGCTTTACGATGCCTTTGCGCTCGCCACGGGCCGCATCGAGGGGCTGGCGCTGAAATGGCCCAATGACGTGTTGCTGAACGGCGGCAAGGTGGCGGGGATCCTCCTGGAGAGCCTCGGCCCGCGTCGCGGCGTGGCGCATCTGGCCATCGGCTTCGGCGTGAACCTGGCGGTGGCGCCGGGCGCGGGCGAGGTCGAGCCGGGCGCGGTGCCGCCGGTCTCGCTGCTCTCGGAGACGGGGGTGTCGGTGGCGCCGGAGGCGTTTCTCGACCTGCTCGCCGGTGCCTATGCGGAACATGAGGCGCGCTTTGTCACCTACGGGTTCGCGCCGCTGCGCGAGGCCTGGCTGGCCCGGGCGGCGCGGCTGGGCGAGGTGATCACCGCGCGCACCGGCACGACCGAGACCGTGGGCCGCTTCGAGACCGTGGACGAGGCGGGCAACCTGATCCTGGCGACGCGGGCGGGCCGGCAGGCCATCGCCGCGGCGGATGTGTTCTTCTGAGGAGGGGGCGGCCATGCTTCTGGCCATTGATTGCGGCAACACCAACACCGTCTTTTCGATCTGGGACGGCACGAAGTTCCTTGCCACCTGGCGCACCTCGACGGAGCATCAGCGCACCGCCGATCAGTATTACGTCTGGCTTTCGACGCTGCTGAACATCCACCGGATCGAGGCCGATATCACCGAGATGATCATCTCCTCGACGGTGCCGCGCGTGGTGTTCAACCTGCGGGTTCTGGCGGATCGCTATTTCAACACGCGGCCCTATGTTGTGGGCAAGCCCGATTGCCGGCTGCCGGTGGCGGTGCGGGTCGATGCGGGCACGGCGGTGGGGCCGGACCGGCTGGTCAATACTGTGGCCGGCTACGATCTTTATGGCGGCGACCTGATCGTGGTGGATTTCGGCACCGCCACCACCTTCGACGTGGTGGCGAGCGACGGTGCCTATGTGGGCGGCGTGATCGCGCCGGGGGTGAACCTCAGCCTGGAGGCGCTGCACCAGGCCGCCGCCGCGCTGCCGCATGTGGACATCACCAAGCCGCAGCGCGTGGTCGGCACCAACACCGTCGCCTGTATGCAATCGGGCGTGTTCTGGGGCTATGTCGGCCTCGTGAGAGAAATTTGCGACCGCATCAAGGGCGAGCGAGACCGCCCGATGAAGGTCATATCGACAGGCGGGCTGGCGCCGCTCTTCCAGCAGTCCGAGGACCTGTTCGACGAATGGGTCGATGAACTGACCATGCACGGTCTGACAGTCATACATGACTATAATAAAAGACAGGAAACATCATGAGCAACGAGCGGATCATCTATCTGCCCCTGGGCGGCGCCGGCGAGATCGGCATGAACTGCTATGTCTACGGCTATGGCAAGCCCGGCGAGGAGCGGCTGATCGTGGTCGATCTGGGCGTCGCCTTCCCGGATATGGACACCACGCCGGGGGTCGACATCATCTTTGCCGATATCGCCTGGCTGGTGGAGAACCGCGCGCGCATCGAGGCGGTGTTCATCACCCATGCGCATGAGGACCATGTGGGCGCGGTGGGCCATTGCTTCGAACGGCTGGGCGCGCCGATCTATGCCCGCGCCTTCACCGCCAATATCGCGCGCGGCAAGCTGGCGGAGTATGGCTATTCCGAGGACACCGTGCGCACCGCGTCGAAATGGCCCGAGACGATCAAGGCCGGCCCCTTCACCGTCGGCTTCCTGCCGATCTCGCATTCGATCCCCGAAAGCTCGGGGCTGGTGATCGACACGCCGCAGGGCCGGCTGATCCATACCGGCGATTTCAAGCTCGACGCGCAGCCGCTGGTGGGCGAGGCCTTCGACCCGGACCTCTGGGCCGAGGTTTCGGCGCCCGGCGTGCGGGCGCTGATCTGCGATTCCACCAATGTGTTCTCGCCCAACCCGGGGCGCTCGGAGGTCGAGGTCGGACCGGAGATCGAGAAACTGGTGGCCAGCGCGCCGCAGCTCGTGGTGGCGACGACCTTTGCCTCCAACGTGGCGCGGGTGAAGACGCTGGCCGATGCGGGCTCCAAGGCGGGGCGCTCGATCTGCCTTTTGGGCCGGGCGATGCGGCGGATGATCGAGGCGGCGATCGAGACCGGCGTGCTGACCGATTTCCCGCGCGTGGTCAGCACCGAGGATGCCGCCGCGATCCCGCGCGAAAACCTGATGCTGATCGTCACCGGCAGCCAGGGCGAGCGCCGGGCGGCCAGCGCGCAGCTCTCGCGCGGCAAGTATAACGGTATGGAGCTGAAGGAGGGCGATCTGTTCCTGTTCTCCTCCAAGACCATCCCGGGCAACGAAAAGGACGTGATCCGCATCATTAACAACTTCTCCGAGCGCGGGGTCGACGTGGTCGATGACAGCTCGGGCAAATACCACGTTTCGGGCCATGCCAACGGGCCGGATCTGGCGCGTCTGCACGAGATCGTGCAACCGCAGATCGTGGTGCCCATGCATGGCGAGCACCGGCATCTGCGCGAGCATGTGAAGCTTGCCAAATCGAAGGGCCGCGCGGGCGTGCTGGCGGTCAATGGCATGATGATCGACCTTTCCGGCAACGAGCCCACGGTGGCGCAGTGGATCGACGCCGGGCGCACCTATCTCGACGGCTCGGTGCAGATCGGCGCCATGGACGGCATCGTGCGCGACCGTATCCGCATGGCGCTTAATGGCCATGTGGTGGTGACGGTGATCCTCGACGAGGATGATGAGCCGCTGGGCGAGCCGTGGTGCGAGCTCAAGGGTCTGCCGGAGACCGGGCGCAGCCACGCGCCGCTGGTCGAGGTGCTGGAGGAGGATCTGTCGCAGTTCCTCGGTCGCGCCGGTGACAAGACGCTGACCGATGACGACAAGATCGAGGAAGGCATGCGCCGCATCGTGCGCAACACCGCGCAGAACGAGATCGGCAAGAAGCCCGAGGTCACCGTGGTGGTCAGCCGCCTGAGTTAAGCCGGTCGTCTGATCTCGGCACCTCTGGCCCAGAATAAGGCGCATAGCGCCGCCGGGCCAAGCGTCATGCCGGGGGCATGTCAAGCGTCATGCCGGAGGCGTGCCTTTGGCCGGACCCGACCGGGTCCGGCTCCCGTTGCGCCTGCGGGAATATCCGCCCGTGCAAACCGCCCGGCTGCGCCAGACCCCGTTGACGCCGCCGCGTCTTTGCGCAATCTCTCCGTTATGACGGATCAAGATGCAGAGGCGGTGCTCGGCCGCATTCCCGGCAGGCTCAAGGAGGCGCGGCAGGCGCAGGGGCTGTCGCTCGACGCGGTGGCAAAGCTCTCCGGCGTCAGCCGCTCCATGGTCAGCCAGATCGAGCGCGGCGAGTCGAACCCCACGGTGGCGACGCTGTGGAACCTCACCCGCGCGCTTCAGGTGGATTTCGCCGGGCTGCTGGCGCTCGACGCCCCGCGCCGCGCCATCGAGGTGATCCGCGCCGATCAGGCGCCGACGATCACCGGCCATGGGCGCGGCTGCCATATCACCATCCTGTCGGAGCCCGAGAAGGTCGGGCAATACGAGGTCTACGATATCCGCTTCGAGCCCGATGGCGCGCTGGAAAGCGAGGCGCACGGACCCGGCGCGCGCGAACATCTCACGGTGCTGGAGGGCGCGCTCGCCGTGCGCTCGGGTGAGACCGAAGAGCTGCTGCGCCCCGGCGACACCGCCCGCTATGCCGCCGATCTGGCGCATGCGATCCGCGATGCCGGAGAGGGCGCGCGCTGCTTTCTGATCGTTGAGACGCCATAGCGGACATATTTCCGCGATAACGTATCTTTTATATTGACCGAAAATCCGTAATTGCGGACAAAGGGGCGATCCACACAAAAGGAGTCGCCCCATGTCCGATGCTTTCCTGACCCATCTGCGCGAGACGCTTGGCCGGATCGAGGCCGAGGGGATGATGAAATCCGAGCGCGAGATCACCTCGCCGCAGGGCGCCCGGGTCGCGGTGGCCGGGCGCGACCTCATCAATCTCTGCGCCAACAATTACCTCGGGCTCGCCGATCACCCGGCGCTGATCGCGGCGGCGACGCAGGCGATGGCGGATCACGGCTATGGCATGGCCTCGGTGCGCTTCATCTGCGGCACGCAGGATCTGCACCGCGCGTTGGAGCAGCGGCTGGCGGCGTTTCTCGGCACCGAGGACAGTATCCTGTTCGCCGCCTGTTTCGACGCCAATGGTGCGCTGTTCGAGCCGCTGCTGGGGCCCGAGGATGCGGTGATCTCGGATGCGCTCAACCATGCCTCGATCATCGACGGTATCCGGCTCTGCAAGGCAAAGCGCTACCGCTACGCCAATTCCGACATGGCGGATCTGGAGGCGCAGCTGCAAGCCGCCCGCGCCGATGGCGCGCGGCATATCATGATCGCCACGGACGGGGTGTTCTCGATGGACGGCTATCTCGCGAAGCTGCCCGAGATCCGCGCGCTGGCCGACCGCTACGATGCGCTGGTGATGGTGGACGATTGCCACGCCACCGGTTTCATGGGGCCGAAGGGGCAGGGCACGCCGGCGCATTTCGGCGTCCTCGCGGATATTCTCACCGGCACGCTGGGCAAGGCGCTCGGCGGCGCGCTTGGCGGCTATATCGCCGGGCCGCAGCCGGTGGTCGATCTGCTGCGCCAGCGCGCGCGGCCCTATCTCTTTTCCAACGCGCTGCCGCCGGCGGTGGTGGCCGCGGGGCTCGCGGCGCTCGATCTGGTCGAACAGGGCGACGATCTGCGGGCAAGGCTCTTTGACAATGCGCGGTACTGGCGGGCGGGGCTCACCGAGGCGGGGTTCGATCTGCTCGACGGCGAGCACCCGATTGTCCCGGTCATGCTCTATGACGCGCGCAAGGCGCAGGCCATGGCGCAGCGGCTCTACGAGCTGGGCGTCTATGTCTCGGGGTTCTTCTTCCCGGTGGTGCCCAGGGGCCGCGCCCGCATCCGCACCCAGATGAACGCGGCACTGAGCCGGGACGATCTCGACGAGGCCTTGGCCGCCTTCGCGCAGGCGGGCCGCGATACCGGAGTGCTGTCATGACCAACCATATGATCGCATTGGAGAAATCGAGGCCCGAGCCGGGGCTCTGGCGGGTCGAGGCGCCGGTGCCCGAGATCGGGCCGGAGGATGTGCTGATCCGGATCAACAAGACCGGCATCTGCGGCACCGATATCCATATCTGGAACTGGGACGACTGGGCGCGGCGCACGGTGCCGGTGCCGCTGATCACCGGGCACGAGTTCGCCGGCGAGATCGTCGAGCTGGGCCGCGACGTCACCGGGCTGGAGATCGGCCAGCGCTGTTCCGGCGAGGGCCATCTCATCGGGCGCCACAGCCGCCAGAGCCGGGCGGGGCGGTTCCATCTCGACCCTGAGACGCGCGGCATCGGCGTGAACGAGCAGGGCGCCTTTGCCGAGTATCTGCGCCTGCCCGCCTTCAACGTGGTGCCGCTGCCCGACGCGGTGGATGACGAGATCGGCGCGATCCTCGATCCGCTGGGCAATGCGGTGCATACCGCGCTGAGCTTCGATCTGGTGGGCGAGGACGTGCTGATCACCGGCGCCGGCCCCATCGGCATCATGGCGGCGGCGGTGGCGCGCCATGTGGGGGCGCGGCATGTGGTGATCACCGATGTGAACCAGACGCGGCTCGATCTCGCGGCGCGGGTCGCCGATGTGGTGCCGGTGAATGTGGCGCGGGAGGATCTGCGCGATGTCGCCGGGCGGCTGAAGATGCGCGAGGGTTTCGACGTGGGGCTGGAGATGTCGGGCAGTCAGGCGGCGCTCGACCAGATGGTCGAGAGCCTGGTGATGGGCGGGCGCATCGCGCTGCTCGGCATCCCGCCGGGCAAGAGCCCGGTGGACTGGTCGCGCATCGTCTTCAAGGCGATCACGCTCAAGGGCATCTACGGACGCGAGATCTTCGAGACCTGGTACAAGATGATCGCCATGCTGGAGAACGGGCTCGATATCCGCGCGGTGATCACCCATCGCTTTGCCGCGCGCGATTTCCGCGACGGCTTCGAGACCATGCGCGGCGGCGCCTCGGGCAAGGTGGTGCTCGACTGGCGGCGCTGAGCCGAACTGAGCGCAGCGGGCGGGCAGAAATGCCCGTCCGGGCAAAATGCTGCGGCGCCAGCACTTTCCCCCGGCGCGGTGGCGGACTAGATTGCCGGACATGACCGCACAGCCTCCCGCAACGCTGCCCGATACCGACGGGCTGATCGCCTGCCCGTCCTGCGACGCGCTGCACCGGCTGCGCGATGTGCGCCCGGGCGAGACGGCGCGCTGCGTGCGCTGCCACGCGGTGCTGGAGGCGCCGCGCAACACGGCGATGACACGCATCATCATGCTGGCGCTTGCGGCGCTTATCCTGATGGTGGCGGCGATCTTCTTCCCGTTCCTGGAGCTGGAGGCGGCGGGGCGCATCCACCGCGCGTCGCTGCTCGATACGGTGATGGCGTTCTCCTCCGGCCTGACCGCGCCGCTGACCTTTGCCATGGCGGCGCTGATCGTGATCCTGCCGGTGATCCGCTTTGTGGCGCTGATCTATGTGCTGGCGCCGATGGCCTTCGGCTGGCGCCCGGCGCCGCATGCGGAGCCGGCCTTTCGGCTGACTGAGGCGCTGCGGCCCTGGGCGATGGCCGAGATCTTTATCGTCGGCGTCGCGGTGGCGCTGGTCAAGGTGGCGGGGCTGGCGCATGTGTTCATCGGCCCGGCCTTCTGGGCCTTTGTGGCACTGGTCGTGGTGACCGTGCTGAAAGACAACTTCATGAGCAGGGTGACCGTATGGAAGACGCTGGAAGCGCGCCGCAACGGATCCTGACCGCGAAGGCGGCGGGGCTTGTGGGCTGCACCCAGTGCGGCCGCGTCCACGCGCCCGGCGTCACCATCTGCACCCGTTGCGGTGCCCCGGTGTCGAGCCGTGACGGCACCAGCGTGCAGCGGGTCTGGGCCTGGCTCTTTGCCGGGCTGGTGGTCTACATCCCGGCCAATATCTACCCGATGCTGCGCACCACGCTGCTGGGCCAGACCACGGAGAGCACGATTTTCGGCGGGGTGGTGGACCTCGTGCATCACGGCTCCTACGGTGTCGCGGCCATCGTCTTTGTCGCCTCGATCATCATTCCGGTCGCCAAATTCATCGCCATCGCCTATCTGGCACTGAGCGTGGAGCGCCGTGTCAGCCTGTCGGCGCATAAACGGCATGTGCTGTTCGAAGTGGTGGAGTTCATCGGGCGCTGGTCGATGATCGACGTCTTCGTGGTGGCGATCCTGTCCTCGCTGGTGCAGCTGGACTTCGCGGCGCAGATCAATCCCGGGATCGCGGCGGTGAGCTTCGCGCTTTCCGTTGCATTCACGATGATTTCGGCCCAGAGCTTTGACCCGCGTCTCATCTGGGACGCGGACGGGGAGTAAAGACCTATGAGTGACCCGCGCCCGGCGGATATGGAGATCGAAGGCCCGAAGCGGTCGATCTGGCGAAACCTCTCGCTGGTCTGGCTGGTGCCTTTCGCGGCGCTGGCGGTGACGCTGCTCATCGCCTGGCAGAGCTGGGCCGAGCGCGGCGCCCGCATCGAGATCCATTTCGAGAACGCCGCGGGCGTTGTGCCCGAGGAAACGGCGATCCGCTATCGCGACGTGAGCGTCGGCTTTGTCGAGGCGGTGGAGTTCTCAGGCGACCTGACATCGGTCATCGTGAGCGCGCGGATCGACAACACGGTGGCGGAGTCGCTGCCGGCGGATGCGCAGTTCTGGGTGGTGCGCCCGGAGGTCAGCGCCTCCGGCATCACCGGCCTCTCGACGGTGCTCTCCGGGGTCTATATCGAGGCGGCGTTCGAGCCGCAGCAGGGCGCCGAGGCCACCACTTTCGAAGGTCTGAACGAAACGCCGCTGGTCAAGCCGGGGATGAAGGGCACGCGCATCGTGCTGCGCGCTTCCGACGGCACAATGCTCACCGCCGGCGCGCCAATCTTTCACCAGGGCATCGAGGTCGGGCGGATCGAGACGCCGCGGCTGCTCGATTCCGGCACCGGCGTGATCGTCGACGCCTTTATCGACGCGCCGCATGACCGCCGCATCACCACCGCCACCCGGTTTTGGGATACCTCCGGGTTCGACGTCAATGTCGGCCCCAGCGGCATCAACCTTTCGGTGGGCTCGGTCGCGGCGCTGATCCGGGGCGGCATCGCCTTCGACACGGTGTTCTCCGGCGGCAGCCCGGTGCAGTCGCGCTATGTCTTCGATCTCTTCGAGGACGAAAGCTCGGCGCGCGACAGCGTGTTCAGCGAATCCATCGACAATGCGGTCGATCTGGTGGTCGAGTTCGACGAATCCGTGCGCGGGCTCGAAGCCGGCTCGCCGGTCACCTATCGCGGGCTCAAGGTCGGCTCGGTCAAGGCGCTCGGCGCGTTCATCGAAGAGGTGCAGGGCCAGCAGCAGGTGAAGCTGCGTGCGTCGATCTCCATCGACCCGCGCTCGCTGGGGCTGGCGCCCGAGGCGCCGCAGGCCGAAACCATCGCCTTTCTCGCCGAGGCCGTGCAGCAGGGGCTGCGCGCGCGGCTGGCGGCGCAGGGGCTGTTCAGCCAGGATCTGATGGTCGAGCTGGCCGAGATCCCCGATGCGGCGCCGGCGGCGCTCGGCATCTTCGACACGGAGGCGCCGGTCATTCCCTCGGTGCCCTCCGATCTGCCGGATGTGGCGGCCACCGCCGAAGGGCTGTTCCAGCGCATCGACAACCTGCCGGTCGAGGAGCTGATGGAACAGGCCATCGCCACGCTCGCCTCCATCGAGAACCTTGCCGGCGACGAGGACTTGCGCAGCGCGCCGGGCGCCTTCACCGCGCTGATGGACGATGCGCGCGGGCTGATCGGCGGCGAGGCGGCGCAGGCGCTGCCGGGCGAGCTGACCGCCGCCGTGGGCGAGCTGCGCGGCATCGCCGAGGATCTGCGCGCCGCCGATATGGTCGGCAAGCTGGTCGAGGCGCTGGAAAACGCCTCCGCCGCCACCGAGACGGTGAGCGCGGTGGCCGACGAGTTCTCTGCCGCCACCGGCGAGGTGCCCGATCTCATCAGCGATCTGCGCCAGCTCACCGCCAAGGCCAATTCGATGGAGATCGATGCCTTCGTCGCCTCAGCCACCGATCTGCTCGACAGTGCCGATCGGCTGATCGACAGCGACGACACCCGCGCGCTGCCGGGCAGCCTGTCGGAGGCGCTCGACGAGGTGCGCGCGGTGCTGGCCGAGCTGCGCGAGGGCGGGGTGGTCGAGAATGCCAACGCCACGCTGGCCTCGGCCAGCGATGCCGCCGCCGCCATCGAAGAGGCCGCCGAGAGCCTGCCCAGCCTCTCGGCCCGCATCGAGCGGCTGGTGGGCCAGGCGGAGGTCGTGGTGCAGAGCTATGGCGACAATTCCAGCTTCAACCGCGAGACCGTCTCGGCCCTGCGCGAGGTGCGCGAAGCCGCCGCCGCGCTCTCCAAGCTCGCCCGCGCCATCGAGCGCAATCCCAATTCCCTCCTGTTCGGACGCTGAGCCCATGTATCGCATTCTGCCCTTCGCCGCCCTGATCCTCGCCGCCTGTTCCGGCGCCGAGCCGCGCTATCTGATCGAGCCGCCGATCCAGGCGGCGAGCGCGCGGCTGCGCGTGGCGACGCTTGAGGTGCGGGAGGTCTCGCTGCCGGCCTATGCGGAGGCCTCGGAGATCGTGCTGGAGGGCGAAGACGGCGCGCTCACGCAGATCGACAACGCGCTCTGGGCCGACGATCCGTCCCGCGCGGTGACGCTGGCCATTGCCGAGCATATCGGGCGCGCCTCCAATGCGACGGTCGCGGCAGAGCCCTGGCCGCTGGAGGAAGACGCACAGGCGGCGGTGCAGGTGACGGTGGCGCAGATGGTGGCGCGGGCCGACGGCACGGTGGCGCTCAGCGGACAATACGCGATCTCGTCCTATGACCGAGTGGTGCGCGAGCGCATCGAGCGGTTTGCGATCTCGGTGCCGCTGGCCGAGGCGACCCCGGCGGGCATCGCGCAGGCGACCGGCGCGGCGATTGCGCAGCTTGCGGCGGAGATCACCGAGAGCCTGTCGCGGTAGTTTGGTATGGTGGCGGTGGGCAGATTGCCCACCCTACGAACGGTACCCCCGAGCCCGAAGGGCGCCGCGCCGCATCTCGGCTTTACCCCCGGCTATCGGGCAGCGAGATATTCGCCACCTGCTCGGCGATGGGATCGGTGGAAAGCGGATGGCGTTCCTGCTCGTATTCCTCCGGGTCTTCCATGCGTTCCCAGCAGCCGCGGCGATAAACCTCCAGCGCGCCGAACTGCGCCTTGTAGCCCATCTTGGGGCTGCCGGGCACCCAGTAGCCGAGATAGACATAGGGCAGGCCGGCCTCGCGCGCGATCTCCACATGATCGAGGATCATCCAGGTGCCGAGGCTCTTGCGCTGCAATTCCGGCTCGTAGAACGAATAGACCATCGACACGCCGTCATCGAGCACATCGGTCAGGCACACAGCCTTGAGCGCGCCGCTGGCCACGTCGCTGTATTCCACCACGCGCGAGCGGATCGGGGTTTCCTCGATCATAGCGGCGAATTCAAAGATATCCATGTCGGCCATACCGCCATCGGCGTGGCGCGCGTCGAGATAGCGGCGGAACAGCGCGTATTGCTCCTCTGTGGCCCAGGGGCTGGAGGCGCGGCGGGCGAGATTGGCATTGCGCTTGAGCGTGCGGCGCTGGCTTTTCGACGGTTCGAACCGGCGCACGTCGATCCGCGCCGAGAGACAGGCCGAGCAATCCGAGCAGGAGGGCCGGTAAAGCACATTCTGCGACCGGCGAAAGCCCTGCTTCGACAGGCTGTCGTTCAGCTTTTCCGCGCTGTCGCCCTGAAGGGCGGTGAACAGCTTCCGCTCCATCCGGCCCGGAAGATAGGGGCAGGGCTGCGGGGCTGTCACATAGAACTGCGGCGCGAGTGGCAGCGAATGGCGCATTTGTATCCTGTCGGCAGAAACGTCGCGAAACCGTAGCAACGAATCGGAAACCCGCCAACCCCCCAGACAGGCCGGGAGGGGCGGGTTTTCACAAGTCTTTCCAGAACGCTGCTCCGGATGCGACGATCAGGCCCGCTTGTTGAGCGCGACGGTGCCGAGCATCAGGTCGGTGAGGCCCTGGCCACGCTCGGTGGCGAACATGCATACGATGGAAATCAGTTGCAGCGGCGCGACCGAAACCGACACGGTGTACCCCAGCGTGTGCAGGAAGGCCTGGCCGAGATCCAGCCGCTGGCCGCGCCAGTCGCGGAACTCGATCGCCATCATCCGCATGCCCCAGGTCGCCGAGCCATTGGCGATGGTGGCGACGCGGTAGGCGAAGCTGACCAGCATCCACAGCGCAAAGAACACGAAGGCGCCGAGAAAGGCGGTCAGCACCAGTGCCAGGGCCACCAGCACCGTCACGATGATCGAGTCGATCACCCAGGCGAGGCCGCGCTTGATGGTGACGCTGTCGTAAAAGGCGCTCTGGCGCACCGGGTCGGGCAGCTGGCTATAGGGCTCGTCGGAATACATGCAGGGTCTCTCTGGGCCTTGGGTCGGAGGGATCGGGGGGCAGTGTAGCCCATGGCCCCGGGGCGGGGCCATGGCGGAGGCACCTCAGGCGTCCTCTTTCTCGTCTTTCACGTCCTGCGCGGACGTGGCGCGTTCGTCCATGAACTGGTCGAACTCGGATTTGTCGCGGGCTTCGCGCAGCCGCTGGAGGAATTCCTCAAAGCTCTTCTGCTCGTCTTCGAGCCGGCGCAGCGTGTCGGCCTTGTAGGCGTCGAAGGCAGAGTTGCCCGAGGGCCGCATGGCGTTGAAGCCGTGGCGGTAGCTTTGGCAGCTTCCGCGGTTGCGGTTACGGGCGCGGTTTTGACGGCAGGATGCTCCGAACATGCGTTTGCTCCAGATCATATAGGCAAGAAGGAAGAGGCCGATCGGCCAGAAGAAGACGAAGCCAAGCACCATGGCCACGATCCAAGCGGGTCTGCCGCGGTCGTCGAGCCAGGCCTCGGCACGCTTGAGCCAGCCGGGGTTGGCGGGGCGGGCTTCATAGTGCACAGCGGCGGTCATTTGCAGGTCCTTTGTCTCTCGTTTGTGGATGTGAATGTCTTTCACATTGCTAGAGATCGGGATTGCAGGGCGGGTTATCAAGGGTTGATGTGAATGAATTTTACATTTTCTTATATTGTCGTTTTTTATCAGTTTGTTACGGTGGAAACTTGCGCCGTTTCCCCGCCCGTCTCAGGCGTCAGGGGCGCGATTTTCGACCTGTCTTGGCGGAAACCCCGTGCCCCGGCGAACGGTTTCCGCCCGCTTTGCCTCAGTCGAGATCCAGATCCACCCAGATGCCGTGATGGTCGGAGGCGGCATAAAGCGGCTTGGTTAGTTCCGGATACATCTCCCAGCGGTGCGAGGCGGTGAACACGCCCTTGCGGTAGATGCCGCCGCGGATAACCCGGGCCCAGAGCGCGGGCGAGAGCAGGATATAGTCGATCTTCTTGCTGTCGGCGCCGGTGCCAAAGGTACCGATGCCGCGATCGCCGGTGGAGGCGTCGAACTCGAATTCTGTGAAGTTCGGGTGATCGGTGATTTCCCGCAGCGTTGTCCCGAGCAGCGGTTGCAGCTCGTCGCTGTCGGGCGTGTCGTTCAGATCGCCCAGCACGATCACATGCTCGATGCCTTCATCGAGCAGCCGCTCATAATACTGCGCGGCAAAGCGCGCCTGCGCCGCGCGCTTGTCTTTCGAAGACTGATTGTTGCCGCCATATTTGGATTTGAAATGATTGGGCAGCACGGCGATCCTCTCGCCGCCGGGTGTTTGCAGGATGTATTCCGGGCAGTCGCGGGAAAACACGGTGCGGCCGTTCTCCTCCTCATCCACATGGCTGCGCATGGAGGGGATGGAGAATCCGTCCTTTGCCATGATGCCCACGTCGATGCCGCGCCGGTCGTTGCCGTCGATCACCATCATTTGGCGATAGCTGTGGCCGGCGAGCGGGGCATAGATGAAATCGTGAAACTCGGTCAGCACCGGCCGGCTTTCGATCTCGACCAGGGCGAGGATATCGGCCTGCATGTCGCGGATCATGCGCGCCGTCATGGTGATCGCCTCTTCCTCGACGCGCGCGGTCTTCAGCTCCAGCCAGCCGACCCAGTCGTCGCGGCCATCGGCGGCGATGCGCACCGGGCCGCGTCGGGGCCGGGTGACGATCTTGCCGCGGATCTTGCGCAGCCAGACAAAGGCGCCCTCGTCGCGTTTCAGGATGCCGAGCACATCCATGAGCTCCAGCATCCGGGCCTTGTCGGCGGCGCTGTAGACCGGTTTCTCGAAGAGCGTGTTGAGCTCTGCATGGGCCTCGAGCACCGCCTTGTGGGTGTCGGGAGCGTCGTCGTTAAAGGCTTTGATGCGATCAAATAGGTTTTCGACGTTGAAGGCCGCAACACGCATAGCAATCTCCTCAACCAATGAGCGAAGGGTCTCACAGGACTCGCGTTCGCTCAAGTGAAGATGCCGTCACATCGGGATCGGGCGCTGTTCCTCGATGGCTTCCATGGCGAAATAAGAGGTCACGGTCTCCAGCTCGATCTCTTCGATGAGCGTCTTGTAGACCTCGTCATAGCTCATCATGTCGCGGGTGATGATCTTGAGCAGGTAATCGTATTCGCCGCCGATGCGGAAGAAGTCGATCACGTCGGGGATCGAGGAGACATGCTTGCGGAAGCGCTTGAGCCAGTCGGCGGAGTGGTGCCGCGTCTTGATCATCACAAAGACCACCAGCCCGGCGCCGAGCTGATTGCGGTCGAGCACCACCGTGTGGTTGCGGATCACGCCGGCCGCGTCCAGCGCCTTGAGCCGCCGCCAGCAGGCGTTTTGCGACAGGCCCACACGCTCGCTCAGCGCGCGCTGCGATTGCGATGAGTCGCGCTGGAGTTCGGCAAGAATGCGGTGGTCAATTTTATCGAGTTTGATGGTCATTCATCGTTCATATGATAGAATGATAGATTCATAAAGATGAAAAACTGTGAAGTTTTTTTCGTATCTCGCGTCATACTTTTCGCGAAGATACCTGACCAACGGAGCGGCCATGGCCCCCCTCGACGACTTCGCGCATTCGCTCAAACGCCCCGATCTGGTGGACTGGCTGCGCGCCGGGCTGATCGGCGAGGCGGCTCGGATCGACGGGCCGTTCGGCCCCAAGCCGCTGGTCTATGCCGATTACGTCGCCTCGGGCCGGGCGCTTGCGCAGGTGGAGGATTTCATCCGCGACCGGGTGCTGCCGTATTATGCCAACAGCCATACCCAGGCCTCTTATTGCGGCGCCTTCTGCACCCGTCTGCGCGAGGCGGCGCGGGCCGAGATCGCCCGCATGACCGGCGCCGGTGCCGGCACGAGCGTGGTCTTTGCCGGTTCGGGCACCACCGCCGGGATCAACCGTATCGTCGGGCTGCTGGACATCGCCGGCATCGCCGCGCGCGGCGGTCGCGCCGTGGCGCTGATCGGGCCGTATGAGCATCACTCCAACCTGCTGCCATGGCGCGAGAGCGGCGCCGAGGTGATCGAGATTGCCGAGGATGCGCAGGGCGGACCGGATCTGGCGGCGCTGGAGCAGGCGCTGGTCGCGGCAGAGGGCGCCGATCTGATCGTCGGCAGCTTTTCGGCGGCGTCGAACGTGACCGGCATCCTCACCGATGTGGATGCGGTGACCCGGCTGCTGAAGCGTCACGGCGCCGTCTCGGTCTGGGATTACGGCGGCGGCGCGCCCTACATCGCCATGGACATGAAGCAGGGCAGCGACGCCGAGAAAGACGCCATCGTGTTCTCGCCGCACAAGTTTCCCGGCGGTCCCGGCGCCTCGGGGGTGATGATCCTGCGCGACGCCATCGCCCGGCGGAGCACGCCGACGCTGCCCGGCGGCGGCACGGTGAGCTTTGTCTCGCCCTGGGGGCATGCCTATTCCGGCAGCCTCGCCGACCGCGAGGAAGGCGGCACGCCCAATGTCGTCGGCGATATCCGCGTGGCGCTGGTGATGCTCATCAAGGAGGCGCTGGGGCGGGACTGGCTCGACGCCCGCCACGCCGCGCTGCGCGCCCGGGCCGAGGCGGTCTGGCGCCACAATCCGCATCTGGAGTTGCTCGGGCTGCAAGGGCCGGAGGCGCTGCCGATCTTTTCCTTCCGGGTGCGCGACGCCCGGGGCGGGCTGGTGCATCATCAGTTCTTCACCCGGCTGCTGAGCGACGTGTACGGCATCCAGGCGCGCGGCGGCTGCGCCTGCGCCGGATCCTATGCCCACCGGCTTCTGGGGCTCGACGAGGCCTCGTCGGACGACACGTTCGACGCCATCGCCCATGGCGAGGAAGTGGCCAAGCCGGGCTGGGTACGGCTCAATTTTTCCGCACTGATGAGTGACGACAAGGCGGATATGATCATCGCTGCGGTGGACAATCTGGCCCGGGAGGCGTCAGACTATATGTCGCAGTACCGGGTCGACGCGCAGACCGCGCGGTTCGCGCCCGTCGGCACCGCAAAGGAGATCCTCGCATCGTGACCAGCCCGCTCGCCAATCGCGCCTTCCGCACCCTGTTCGCCGCTCAGGTCTGTTCGCTGCTCGCGGTCGGGCTGCTGACCGTGGCGCTGTCGCTGATGGCCTACGAGATCGGCGGGCCGGCGGCGGGCGGGCGCATTCTCGGGCTGCTGCTGGCGCTGAAGATGGTGGCCTATGTCGGGCTCGCGCCCTTTGCCGAAAGCCTGCTCGGCGCGCTGCCGCGCAAACGCGCCATGGTGGCGCTGGATTTCGGCCGCATGCTGCTGCTGATCCCGATGGTCTTTGTCTCGCAGACCTGGGAGATCGCGACTCTGGCCTTTCTGTTCTTCGTGCTGGCCTCGGGTTTCACGCCGCTCTTTCAGTCGGTGATCCCCGATGTGCTGCCCGAGGAAGAGACCTATACCAAGGCGCTGGCCTGGTCGCGCATCGCCTATACGCTGGAATCGGTGCTGAGCCCGGTGATCGCGGCAGCGGTGCTGAAGCTCGTCGCGCCCGAGGCGCTGTTCCTCTGTGCAGCACTTTCGTTCCTGGGCTCGGTCGCCTTCCTGCTCGCCACGCGCTTTCCGCCCAAGGGCCATGCCGAGCGCAAGGGGCCGTTCCTGACCCGCGCATTGCGGGGCATGAAGATCTACAGTCGCACACCCCGGCTGCGTGGCCTCTTCCTGCTGAACCTTGCGCTGTCGCTGGCCATGGCCTGGGTGCTGGTCAACTCGGTGGTCTATGCCGGCGCAAGGCTCAGCGATGCCGAGGGGCTCTATCCGGTGCTGATGGCAGGCTATGGTTTCGGCGCGGCGCTGGGGGCGGTTTTCGTGCCGCGCCTGGTGCGCCGTACCGGCGAGCGGCAGGCGATGCTCGCCGGCATCTTTGCCTTCGCGGTCTCCGGCGCGGTCTTTGCGCTCATCCCGCAGCCGCCGCTGGCCGGGCTGCTGGTCATCTGGGCGGCCTTCGGGCTGGCCTCGTCGCTGGTGCTGACGCCCGGCGGGCTGGTGATCACCCGCTCGGCGGCGCGCGCGGACCGGGCGGCGGTCTTCGCGGCGCAGTTCTCGCTCAGCCATGGCGGCTGGCTGGTCGCCTATCCGCTGGCCGGCTGGCTCGCCAGCCTGCTGACGCTGGAACAGGCGATGCTGGCGCTCTCGCTGCTCGCGGCGCTGGTGGCGCTCATCGCCACCCGGGTCTGGCCGGCGCATGATCCGCTGGAGCGCGTGCATGACCACCCCGAGCTGCCCGCGGATCACCCGCATCTGCGCAACCATCCCGGACATGGGCCCCGCCATCGCCACGCCCATGCCTATCACATAGACGAGCTGCATCCGGATTGGGCAAAAACCACTGCCTGACGCCCTTATTGATGCTGAACCGCAACACGCTTTTCCTGTAGGACGATTCGTATGCACACGAATGACACTTCTCCGATCGACGCGCAGGGCCTTGAGGCCCTCGAGGCCCGCCTCCACGAAGACCTCGATTTCCTCTGCTATCCCGGCAAGGACTGGGTGCCGGCGCGGGAGGGCGTGACGGATGTGGTGATCATCGGCGGCGGCATGTGCGGCATGGTGGCCTGGCTCGGCCTGCAAACCGGCGGCGTGCGCAATATCCGCGTGCTCGACCGCAGCCCCGAGGGGCTGGAAGGGCCGTGGCTCAACTATGCCCGGATGGAGACGCTGCGCTCGCCGAAAACCCTGACCGGCCCGGCCTTTGGCCTCGGTCCGCTGACCTTTCAGGCCTGGTATCGCGCCCAGCACGGCGCGGAAGCCTGGGAGAAGATGGACAAGATTCCGCGCCCGATGTGGATGGAGTATCTGCGCTGGTATCGCAAGGCGCTGAACGTACCGGTGGAAAACGGCGTCTCGGTCGACAAGGTCGAGCCCGAGGGCGATCTGCTGCGGCTCACCGTGTCGGGCGCCGAGGAGGGCACGATCCTCTGCCGCAAGCTGGTCTTTGCCACCGGGCGCGACGGCACTGGCGGGCCGAACATTCCCGGCTTCATCAAGGATCTGCCGCGCCGCTTCTGGGCGCATAGCGCCGACGAGATCGATTTCGACGCGCTCAAAGGCAAGCGCGTGGCGGTGATCGGGGTGGGCGCCTCGGCGGTGGACAACGCGGCGGAGGCGCTGGAGCACGGCGCCGCCGAGGTGCGCCATGTGATCCGCCGCAAGGAGATGCCGACGATCAACAAGATGATGGGCATCGGCAGCTTCGGCTTCACCGCCGGCTTCGCCGATCTTCCCGACGAATGGCGCTGGCGCTTCATGCAGTACAGCTTTGCCACCCAGACGCCGCCGCCACATGGCTCCACCCTGCGGGTGAGCCGCCACAAGAACGCGCATTTCCATTTCGGCAAGGCGACGACAAAGATCGAGCAGCGCGGTGACGAGGTCGAGGTGCATTTCGCAGACGGCACGTCCTACGTGGCGGATTTCGTCATCCTCGGCACCGGTTTCGTCATCGACCCGATGGCGCGCACCGAGTTCGGCGACGTGGCGGGCAAGATCCTGCTCTGGCAGGATGTCTACACCCCGCCGGAGGACGAGCAGAACGCCGATCTGGGCCGTTTTCCCTATCTCAACCCCGACTTCACCTTCCGCGAGAAGGTGCCGGGCGAGGTGCCCTGGCTGAGCAAGGTTTATTGCTTCAACTACGGCGCCTCTGCGAGTCTCGGCAAGGTCTCGGGCGATATTCCGGGCGTGTCCGAGGGCGCGGCCTGGCTGTCGCGGGCGATGGCGGCGACGCTCTATGCCGAGGATCTGGAGACGCACTGGCAGGACATGCTGAATTACGAAACACCCGAGCTCGACGGCAGCGAGTGGGAACCGACCCCGCTGCCGCAGCCGGCGGAAGGACAGGTGGCATGAGCATTTTCGACAGCACGACACTGAAGGCGGCGGGCATTGCGCAGGGGCCGGTGGCGGCCGCCGCCGAGACCCGCACCAAGATCATCGAGGCGACCCAGGCCGCCGAGGACGCGGTGCTGAGCCCGCGCGATCCCGGCGCCTTCCCGCACGATCTGCGTGCAGCGCTTGCGGCACGGCTCGCCACGGCGGGCGGCGAGCCGGCGCTGGCCGAGCGCTATCTCGACAAGGCCGGCGCCATGGTGGCGCTGGCTGATCCGGCGCGCGATGGCGTGGCGGAGGGCTTTGGCACGGTCGTGGCGTTTTTCGACAAGGCCGCCAACCGGACCCGCGACATCGCCGCCGAGGACATTTCTTCGCTTCAGGCCGAAGGAATTGCGGATGCGGATATCGTCCGGCTCTGTGAGCTCTGCGCCTTCATGGCCTATCAGCTCCGCGTCGTCGCCGGGCTGCGCCTGATGAAAGGGGAAGCGGCATGAGCCGGATCGTGCACAAATTCACCCGCAAAGTTCCGCACTGGCAGCCACGCGTCACGCCGGTGGATCTGCAAGAGGCGACCGAGGAACAGCTCGATGCGCTTCAGGTGACGCCCTCGAACACCAAGGTCTCGGACTATGTGCTGACGCTGGCGCATGACGTCGAAAGCCTCAAGGTGCGCTCGCCGCTCTTCAACGCGATCATGTACGATCCCGGCGGCATGAGCCGGGCCGAGCGCGAGCTCGGCGCCATCGGCGCCAGCATGGTCAACCGCTGCATCTATTGCGCCGCCGTGCATGCGGACCGCCACGCCAAGCTTGAGAAGGACACGGCGGTCACCGACGAACTTTTTGCAAAGGGTGAGAAAGCCGATCTAAGCCCCCGCAATCGCGCGATTTTCGACTTTGCGCGCAAGCTCTCGGAAAGCCCGGTCGATGCCGCGCCCGAGGATATGGCCAAGCTGCGCGAAGCGGGGCTCAGCGACGAGGAAATCCTCGACCTGATCCTCTCGGCGGCGCTGTTCGGCTGGGCCAACCGGCTGATGCATGTGCTGGGCGATCCGGTACGGCAGGAGGTGCCGGCATGAGCGCGAAGGTCGGCATCGCGGGCGCGGGCTCCATCGCGTTCGGCACGGCGGCGCTGCTGCACCAGAACGGCCACGACCCGATGCTCTGGTCGCCCTCCGGCGCCTCGACCGCCGCGTTGCAAGACGGGCTGCTGACCGCCACCGGCGCCATCGAGACGCAGTTCGACTCGCGCGTCGCGGCCTCGGCGCAGCAGCTGGCCGAGGAAAACGACGCGATCCTGATCGCGCTGCCGGGCTATGGCCACAAGGCGGTGTTCGATGCGCTGGCGCCGCATATCCGCGACGGCCAGCACATCCTCATCAGCTCGCACGCCTCGCTCGGCGCGGTCTATCTGATGCAGGCCCTTGCCGCGCGCGGCGTGGAGGCCGCCGTGACCGCCTGGGGCACCACGGTTGTGACCGGACGGCGGGGCGAGGGCGCCAGCGTGCAGGTCAATACCGTGCGCAAGAAGGTCGATCTCTGCACCGTGCCCGAGACCCGCAGCGATTGCGCCCGCGCGGTCTGCACCAGGCTCTTCGGCGATGTCTTTGTGCCGCGCGACGGGCTGCTGGCGATCTCGTTGTCCAATCTCAACCCGCAGAACCATCTGGGCATCGCGCTTGGCAATATCACCCGCATGGAGCGCGGCGAGACCTGGAGTCAGGGCCAGAACGTCACCCCCAAGGTGGGCGCGCTGCTGGAGGCGCTGGATCTGGAGCGGCTGGCCATCGCCGAGGCGCTGGGGCTCAAGACCAAAACGATCTTCGAGCATTTCAGCCAGAGCTTTCATGTGCCGATCTCCACGATCTCGGAGATGAACCAGCAGATGCATGCGCAGGGCAATGGCGGCACCGGGCCGGCTACCGCCGACAGCCGCTATGTCACCGAGGATGTGCCCTACGGGCTGCAACTCACCGCCATTCTGGGACGGCTCACTGGCCATCCCGCAGAGCTGCACGAGGCGGGGATCAAGATCTTCTCCGCCATGTATGCCCGCGATTTCGCGCATGAAAACGAGCTACTGAACGCGCTGGAGCTGGACCGCTACAGCCTCGACGATCTGCGCCAGGCCGCCCGTACCGGCCTGCTGCGGAAGACGCCGGAACCGGCGTCGTGACCTCGAAGATACGGCAAACAGACAACACAATACGATCCAACACGGAGACGCGCACCATGAGCAAACTCATTCTCAACCGCCGCAAACTGCTGACCACCGCCGCCATGACCGGCGCGGCGCTGGCCAGCCCCGCCTATCTGCGCCGCGCCCATGCGCAGGGCGGCGAGGTCAATATCTGGACCTATAACGATTTCGTCCCCGAGGCCTTCAAGGAGCAGTTCGAGTCCGAGACCGGCATCAAGGTCAATGTCCGGCTGGTCGATGACCAGGGCAAGCAGTTCAACCTGCTCGCCGCCGAGGCGCCGAACCCCTCGGTGGACATCATGACCGTGGCCGGCCACCGCTTTCTGCAATTCATCGACAGCGACCTGCTGGCGCCGCTCGACACCGACCGGCTGAGCAACTGGGGCAATATCAACCCGACCTTCAGCGAATCCGACTGGTCGACCATCAATGGCGAGAAATGGGGCGCGCCGATCCTCTCGGGCATGGAGGTGCTGGCCTACAACACCGACTATGTCAGCCCCGAAGAGGCCGATACCTGGGACACGCTCTTCAGCGAGAAATACAAGGGCCAGACCGCCTATATCATCCAGGACATGATGTCGATCATCATGCTCAAGATGGGCTATGACGGCAATATGGTCGAGTATCTGGGCGACCCGGAAAAGGCCGAGGCCATCGTCGAAGAGGCCAAGCAGTATCTCATCGAGAAAAAGCCGCTGGTGCGTAAATATTACGACAGCGGCGCCGAGGTGCAGCAGATGTTCGTCAACCAGGACATCGTGCTGGGCCATAGCTGGAACGGCCCGGCGGCGGCGCTGATCAATGACGGTTTCCCGCTCGGCATGTCGATCCCGAAAGAGGGCTCCTACGGCTTTGTCTACACTTACAACATCGCCAAGAACTGCCCGAACCCGGACAACGCCTACACCTTCCTGAATGCCATTCTCGCCTCGCCCGAGATCGGCGCGGCGATGACCAAGGCGTCGGGCTTCATCTCGACCTACAAGGGCGCGTCGGAATATCTGACCGATCTGGAGAAGAAATCCACCTCCTTCCCGGACGAGCAGCTGGCCAACCTCCAGTTCTTCCGCGCCGAGGCGAACGAGATGAAATACGGCTTCGTCGACCCGGCTGTGGAGGCCATCAAGGCCGCGTAAGCGTACTGAACCGCAGCCCCGTCCGTGCCGTCAGTCGCGGGCGGGGTCTCCGCCAAGCCTTTCGAAAGGGCATATCATGACCTATGACGCATCCGCGCGCGAAGAACGCGGTGCCGTCCCGGCTGCCGGAGGCGACCGCACCTTCTGGGGGCGGCTGGCTTCCTGGGCGCCGTACCGGGCGCTGGTGCAGATCGCCACTGCCACGCCGCGCCGCCAGTTCCTGATTCTCGCGGCCTTTCCGGTGCTTTGGGTGCTGACCCAGCATCTGGGGCCGATGCTGCAAATGCTCCGCGTGTCGCTGACCGATGCCTATCCGGTCGCCCCGGGGACCGAGCAGCATTTCACCTTCGACAACTACCTGCGCTTTCTGGGCGACAGCATCTTCTGGATGCCGTTCTTCCGGACGCTGAGCTTTGCCTTCGTCTTCACGCTCTGCACGCTGATCCTGACCTATCCGGTGGCCTATTTCCTGGCGCGCCATGTCAGCCCCAAGAACCGCATGCTGCTGCTTTTGATGCTGCTCATCCCGTTCTGGGTGGGCGAGATCGTGCGCACCTATGCGATCATGATCCTGCTGGGCAATACCGGCGCGGTGAACCTCGTGCTGAAATGGCTGGGGCTGATCGACCGGCCCATCCCCTTCATGTACACGAGCTTTTCCATGGGCGTCGGCATCGTCTACCTGACCGCGCTCTACATGCTGCTGCCGCTCTATTCGGCGCTGGAGAAGCTGCCGAAATCGCTGAACGAGGCCGCCGCCGATCTTGGCGCGGGCGCCTGGACGCGGTTCCGCCGGGTGACCCTGCCGCTGACCCTCGAAGGGATCTCCTCGGGCTGCACGCTGGTCTTCCTGATCTCGACGGGGTTCTATGCCACGCCGGTGCTGCTGGGCGGGCCCTCGACCACGGTGTTCGCCGAGACCATCGCCGGGTTCTTCCATGTCGCGGGCGATGAATGGCCCACGGGGGCTGCCTTTGCGGTGATCATGTTCCTCGCGGCGCTGGTCATCACCACGCTGTTCCAGAAACTCATGACCGCGCTGCGCAAGGGAGATGCGAAATGACCCGGGGCAACCGCATTCTGCTCTCCTGCGTCTACTGGGGCTTTGTCGCCTATGTCTTTGTGCCGCTGGTGCTCATGGTGCTGATGGGCTTCAAGGACAGCAAGTTCATCGGCTTCCCGATCCGCTCCTATACGCTGGAGTGGTATATGGGGCTTTTCGAGAATGCCGAGGTGATTTCCGCCTTTGGGTATTCGGTCGGGATCGCGGTGCTGTCGACGCTGATTTCGGTCTTTGTCGGCACCTGGATCGCGGTGCTGCTGGAAGGGCGCAAGTTCTGGGGCCGCGCGGCGATCTTCGGCATGACCGTGCTGCCGGCGCTGGTGCCGGGGATCATCTCGGCCATCGCCTTCCGCATCTATGCCCGCTATCTCGGCATCGAGCCCGGCATGGGCGCCATCGTCTGGGCCCATGCGGTGCATAACGTGCCCTTTGTTGTGCTTGTGGTCATGGCGCGGCTCTCGACCCTGCCGAAAAGCCAGATCGAGGCGGCGCGCGATCTGGGCGCCGACCCGCTCATCGCCTTCCTGCGCATCTCGCTGCCCTATCTGATCCCCGCGATCATGGGGGCGAGCATCTTCTGCCTTCTGCTCAGCTTCGACGATTTCGTCCGCTCCTTCTTCCTCGGCGGCTACGAGCCGACCCTGCCGGTGCTGATCTTCGCCAAGCTGAAATCGGGCATGTCGCCCGAGATCAACGCCATCGCCACGGCGGCGCTGGTCCTGACCGCCGTTGTCGGCGTTTGGGCCGAGCGCTTTACCCGCCGCATGAACAAGGAGTCCTGAGCCATGACCTCAGACGCGCTCGTCCGCATCCAGAACGTCTCCAAGCATTTCGGCGACACCACGGCGCTGGACGATCTCACCCTCGATATCGCCCGCGGCGAATTCGTCACCTTCCTCGGCCCGTCGGGCTGCGGCAAGTCCACCACGCTGCGCATTCTCGGCGGGTTCGAGCAGCCGAGCTCGGGCAGCGTCATCCTCGACGGCACCGATGTGACCCGTCTGCCGCCGGAGAAACGCCAGGTGAACATGGTGTTTCAGGATTACGCGCTGTTTCCGCATATGACCGTGCGGCAGAACATCTCCTTCGGGCTGGAGCTGAAGGGGATGAGCAAACCCGAAATTCGCCGCCGGCAGGACGAGATCATGTCCTTTCTCGAGCTCGACGCCTATGGCGACCGCTACCCGGCGCAGCTTTCCGGCGGGCAGCGGCAGCGTGTGGCGCTGGCCCGGGCGCTGGCGCCCGATCCGGCGCTCCTGCTGCTCGACGAGCCGCTGGGCGCGCTCGATGCGAAACTGCGCGGGCAGGTGCAGCAGGAACTGAAAAGCATCCAGCGCCGCACCAGCAAGACCTTCTTCTTCGTGACCCACGATCAGGAAGAGGCGCTGACCATGTCCGACCGCATCGTGGTGATGAACAAGGGTAAGGTGGAACAGGACGGCACGCCCGAAGAGCTCTATTTCCATCCCGCGAGCCGCTTTGTGGCAGAGTTCATCGGCGAGACGAACCTGCTCACCGGCGAGCTGCGCGGCACCGAGGGCGGCGCGGTGGTGATGGACTGGTTCGGCCAGACCCTGCGCGGCCATGCGCCGGGTGGCGTGCCGCAGGCGGGCACGCCGATCACCGCCTCGGTGCGTCTGGAGCGGCTGGGCTTTCACGCCGAGCGCCCGGCGACGGCGAACGCGGTGCAGGGCAGGGTGGTCGGCAAGACCTTCCTCGGCAGCCGCATGGCGCTGGATCTGCTGGTGGAAGAGGCGCAGGGCGCGACGCTCAAGGCCTATGTGGATGCGGATACCGGCCAGTCGGTGGGCGAGGCGCCAGTCTGGATCGGCTGGGAAGAGAGCAGCATGGCTGTGCTGCGCGACTGATCCCCCTTATAAGACTGCAAAAAGGGCGGGCTTTCGGGCCCGCCCTTTTTTCGTGTCTGGTAAGACCTGCTTCGAAGAAGTAGGGCGCAGCAAGCGCGCGCCCCGGAAACGCCCGCCTCAGCTGGCGCGGCGTTCCTCGAAGCTCAGCGCGATGAACTCGGGCATGTGATCGCCCATGCCGACGACATTGTTGTCGTTCCGCTCCGAGCGCCGCGCGGGCTTTTCCTGCGCCGGCTTGTCGGATTTGCGCGACCGCGAGCGGGTGCTTTTCTTCTCGCCTTTATCGGCCTTTTCGGGCGCCGCAGCCGCGGGCTCCTCGGCCACATCCTGCTTGGCGGACGCCTTGGGTTTCGGCGCACTCGGCAGTTCGACGCGGGGGATCTCTTTTTCGAGCAGCTTTTCCACGTCTTCGAAGTTCTTCTCGTCCTTCGGCACGACGATGGTAAAGGCCTTGCCCTCGCGCCCGGCGCGGCCGGTGCGGCCGATGCGGTGCACATAGTCTTCGGCATGGCTCGGCACGTCGAAATTGAACACATGGCTGACGCTGGGAACATCCAGCCCGCGCGCCGCCACATCCGAGGCGATCAGCAGCCGGATCGAGCCGTCGCGGAAGCCATCCAGCGTCCTGGTGCGCTGGCTCTGGTCGAGATCGCCATGGATCGGCTCGGCGTTATAGCCGTATTTCTTCAGCGACTTCGCCACCACATCCACATCGACCTTGCGGTTGCAGAAGACGATGGCGTTGGTGCAGGCCTCGCCCTCACGCTCGATCAGCTCGCGCAGCACACGGCGCTTCTCGCTGCCCTCGCGGTCACGGCGCGACGCCTTGAAGAACACCGCGCCCTGTTCGATCGTCTCCGAGGCAGTGGCCTGACGCGCGACCTCGATCCGCGCGGGGGCGGAGAGGAAGGTGTTGGTGATGCGCTCGATCTCCGGCGCCATGGTGGCGGAGAAGAACAGCGTCTGGCGGGTGAAGGGCGTCAGCGAGAAGATGCGTTCGATATCGGGGATGAACCCCATGTCGAGCATGCGGTCGGCCTCGTCCACCACCATGATCTGCACGCCGGTGAGCAGCAGCTTGCCGCGCTCGAAATGGTCGAGCAGCCGGCCCGGGGTGGCGATCAGCACATCGACGCCCTTGTCGATCAGCGCATCCTGCTCCTTGAAGCTGACGCCGCCGATCAGCAGCGCCTTGGTGAGCTTCACATGCTTGGCGTAGATGTCGAAATTCTCGGCCACCTGCGCGGCAAGCTCGCGCGTCGGGCAGAGCACCAGGCTGCGCGGCATGCGCGCGCGGGCGCGGCCACGGGCCAGCAGGGTGATCATCGGCAGGGTGAAGCTGGCGGTCTTGCCGGTGCCGGTCTGGGCGATACCCAGCACGTCCTTGCCCTCGAGCGCGGAGGGGATCGCGCCTTCCTGGATCGGGGTGGGGCTTTCATAGCCCGCCTCCTCGATGGCTTTCAGGACTTTCGGGTTCAGATTGAGGTCAGAAAACTTTGTCATAGGTGTCCGATTTGGGTGCGGACACTAAGACTGGGCCCGCGCATCTGGTCTGGGATCGGGCCCGGATGGCCCTGCGGTTCGTGCATGTACGATCCCGATGCGGCGGCTTTTACCGGAAACAGGGGGCAAAGGTCAATCACGGCGCGATTTGGGCGGAAAAAGAGTTGCCGCGAGGCGGCGGGAATGGCGGCTTTGCGGTCTATCCGGAAACAGTAAGTGATGATTGTTGCTGCTTTCCGAACGCTGGCGCGCCGGAGCGCCCCGACCATAGTGGTCTCTGGGGCACCCCTTAGAGTCGGCCGGGGTGTGGCCCGGGCCCGAGTGTCATGCGCTCCGGCCGTAGACGGCTTCGCTGGCGATACGCCGGGCATCGCCCTGATAGATGTCGAGATCCAGCGCCGTGTCGAGCGGCAGGCTGCGCAGCTCGCGCAGGGTGCGGCGGTAACGGGTCCGGCGGTCGAGCCGGTCACGGAGGGTTTCGTAAAGGCGGGTCATGTCTCTCTCCTTGGGTCGCCTTCGGTTTCTGTTGGCGCTAACCTGGGGAATGCTGCGCCGCAGCACAACTTCCGAAAACCCAACCCCGGCCTGCATGTTTTGCATGGCGGCGTTATCGGCCCGCCGGAACCCTGGGCAGGTAAGGTCTTCGCAACCTTTCAGCATTAACGTTAATGCCGTGTTTTTCAGGAGGTGACAGGATGGACATCCGGACAGCCGGCGCCCTGCCGCAGCGCCGCTCCGATCTTGGCAATGGCATGCGCGCGCCGGCCAGCAGCCCGGCCTCACTGCGACGGGCCATTCCGCCGCCCACGCCGGTGACAGTGCAGATGCTGCCGTCGCACCAGGCGGGGCACTCGGTGGAGCAGGGCGCGAGACAGGGCTATGCCGCCGCACGCGAAGCGCTGAAAGACTAGGGGCGGGGCCTGTTCCGGCCCCGCCCCTCGAAATTGCCTGCGTCGTCAAAGCGACGGATGATCAGATCAGCTTGCCGATCGCCACGGCGGTATCGCCCATGCGGTTGGAGAAACCCCATTCGTTGTCGTACCAGGTCAGGATCCGGCACATGCTGCCCTCCATCACCTTGGTCTGGTCGGTGTGGAAGACCGAGCTGTGCGAGTCGTGGTTGAAATCCGAGGACACGAGTTTCTTGTCCGTATAGCCCAGAACGCCCTTGAGCGGGCCGTTGGCGGCGGTGCGGATCGCGTCGTTGATCTCTTCCACGGTCGTGCTCTTCTTGGCCTCGAAGACCAGATCCACCACCGAGACATTCGGCGTCGGCACCCGGATCGCCACCCCGTCGAGCTTGCCATTGAGCTCCGGCAGCACGAGGCCCACGGCCTTGGCGGCGCCGGTGGAGGTCGGGATCATCGACATCGCCGCGGCGCGGGCGCGGTAGAGATCCTTGTGCATCGTGTCCAGCGTCGGCTGGTCGCCGGTATAGCTGTGGATCGTGGTCATGAAGCCCTTTTCGATGCCGATGGCATCGTTCAGCACCTTGGCCACCGGCGACAGGCAGTTGGTGGTGCAGGAGGCGTTCGACACGACGACATCGTCGCTGGTCAGCGCGCTGTCATTGACGCCGAAGACGATGGTCTTGTCGGCACCCGAGGCCGGCGCCGAGACCAGAACCCGCTTGGAGCCGTTCTCCAGATGCAGCGCCGCCTTTTCGCGGGCGGTGAAGATCCCGGTGCATTCCAGCGCCACGTCGACATCGCCCCAGGGCAGTTCCTTGGGGTCGCGGATCGCGGTGATCTTGATCGGGCCGCGGCCCACGTCGATGGTGTCGCCGTCGACCTTCACCTCGACGGGGAAGCGGCCATGCACGCTGTCGAATTGCAGCAGGTGGGCGTTGGTCTCGACCGGGCCGAGGTCGTTGATGGCGATCACCTCGATATCGGTGCGGCCCGATTCGATGATTGCGCGCAACACATTGCGCCCGATGCGCCCGAAGCCGTTGATGGCGACTTTGACGGTCATGGATATCTCCTCGCTGTTCGGTATCCGGCTGATGCCGGCAGGTCATCAGGTTGCCGACACTAAGTCAACCTGCGCCGTATCCGCTGCCCGGTCATGCGCCGGGCCTCAGTGCCAGAAGGCCAGCCAATCGAGCAGGACGAACAGTTTGCGGCCCAGAAACAGCAGGTGTTCCGAGCCATAAAGCCAGATATCCGCCGCCAGTGCTGCGACGACGATCAGGCCGATCCAGATCGCGAGCCGATTGGTCATGGCGCCCGTCATGCCAGAGCGCGGTGGCGCTGTCACGCGCCTTCTGGCGGGGCGCTCCTGGGGGTGGACATGAGCTCTTCGATGAAGAGGCTGAGGAAGGCGCCGCGCCCGGTCACCCCGGCCTTGCGGTAGATGCCGTTGAGGTGGGATTTCACCGTTCCCTCCGCCGAGCCGCGGATTTCGGCGATCTCGGCGATGGCCAGCCCCTTGAGCGTCAGCATCGCCACATCCTGTTCCGAGGGCGTCAGCCCCCAGCTTTCGAACTGCGCCGCAACGATGTCGTGAAAGGCGCCGGCGGCCAGCGAGAGCTGCCGCTCCAGATGCGCCTTGCGCCGCAGGAGCGCCATCAGCCAGCGCAGCTCGACCGCCACCGCCGCGATCAGCGACAGCGCCGCCAGCAGCTCGACCACGAATTCCCAGTGGGTAAACGGTGGCCAGCCGATCTCGATGCCGTCCTTGGCGACATCGAAAAGGAAGAAGGCCGCGCAGAGGATCTGCACGGCGATCAGCCCGACAAGCGGGGCGGAGCGCTCGGCTCCGGTCGGTGTGGCGGTGGTCATGCCTCGATATTTGCCCCATCCGGCACGTTTTTGACACCCGTAATCATCGCGCCGGGCAGGTTCACCCCGGTGCGCAGGCTTTCGAAGACCACGGCGGCCACATGCAGCAGCACCGAGATCTCGGCCCAGCCGACCAGAACCTCATGCATCTCCTCGACCCAGCCGATGCCCCAGAACATGGTCGTGGTCATCATCACCCCGGTGGCGACGATGCCGGCGAGGGTCAGCAGCAGGTTGTAGATCATCAGCGCGCCGATGGGCGTGTGCATCAGATGCACCCGGCGGCGGCCTGTGGCCATGTCGGTGAGCTGGCCGCGAATGCGGGCGCGGTTGGGCAGGAAACTGGCAAAGCGCGCGGAATGCGGGCCGACAAAGCCCCAGAGCAGGCGCAGCGCGAGCAGCCCGCCGATGGCATAGCCGACCCATTCATGGGTGGCGCTCTCTTCGTCGGTGAAAAAGGCGTTGGCGGTGAAGAGCCCGGCGAGGCTCCAGTGGAACACCCGCAGCAGCGGGTCCCAGATGGGGTGGCGGGTCATGGCGACGCTCCTTTGTGGCTTTGTGCAGCGGCCCCGGAGCGATGCGCCGGGGCCGTGCGCATGGCTCAATCGTCGGTCTTGGAGCGGACGACGTTCAGTTCGGCGTCGAGATAGAGTTCCAGCCGCGCGCCGTCTTTCAGCGCATAGACCTCGATCATGCCGTCCTCATTGTCGATCCTGCGGACCTCATAGCCCTCGGCGGTGAGCTTTTCGCGGACCTTGGCGGCGGTGTCGGCATCGACATCGGGCGAGGCCATGGCGGGCGCGGTAAGGGTGAGCGCGGCGAGGGCGGCGGCGAGGATCTTGGTCATGTGATGTCTCCTTGGGTTATGACGCGGCAGCGGGGTGTGCCCCTGCCTCGGAGACCGATCTGACGGTGCGGGTCGACAGCTGCCATGGGCCGGAAGGTGCAGTATCCGTGCCCTGCAACTTTGGTTGAGGGCGCTTTTGCCGGGGAATTGTGACGAGAGCGTAAAAAAGGGTGGGCAAACGGCCCACCCTTCGGTGCTTCCGCACTGGACCTGATCCGGGGCCTCATTGATGGGGCCGTGGCGTCTCTTGATCGCCGTAGGGTGGGCAATCTGCCCACCGCTCCCGCGCGTTCAGCCCCGGCGCGCGCTCCGTGCGGCGGCGGCGAGCCACAGCGCCACCAGCACCAGGCTGACAATGGCGTTCCAGCTTGCCATCGACAGGCCGAACAGATCCCACAGCACCTCGTCGCAGCGCTGGATTTCGGCGCTCATGATCTGGTTGAGCAGATCGTCGGCGCTGATGCCGGTGATCTGACCCGAGGCGGTGCAGCTGTCCGGCCCCGGCCACCAGCCGCGCTCGACTCCGGTGTGATAGACCCCGATGCCACCGCTGGTCGCCGCCGACAGCGCGCCCAGAAGCGGCATGGCAGGTCCGCGTGTGGCCAGCGCGCCGGCGCCGAAGAGCACGGCGGCGGCATGCGGCCAGCGCTGCCAGAGGCAGAGCTTGCAGGGCGGCAGACCGCCCAGATACTGAAAGCCGAAGGCGCCCAGCAGCACCGCGGCGGAGCCGGCGGCGGCGAGCAGAACGAGGAGCGTGCGGGAGCGTTTCAAAGATACCTCACGAGGTAGAAGCCGCCCAAGAGGAGCAGCACGAAGAGGGTGAAGACGAGGCCCAGCCGACGCTCGATGAAGTCGCGCACCGGCGCGCCGAAGCCCCAGAGCAGACCTGCCACGATAAAGAAGCGGATGGCGCGCGCCACAATGGCAGTGACCACAAAGGTGCCGAGCGGCATCGCCGTCCAGCCCGACATGATGGTGATCACCTTGAACGGGAAGGGGGTGACGCCCGCGATCAGCACGGCCCAGAAGCCCACGCCGTTGAAGCGCGCGTTGAACGCTTCCATGTGATCGGCCTTGCCGAGCGTCTCGAGGATCGGCCGGCCCAGCCCCTCGAAGAAGAAATGCCCGATGCCATAGCCCGCGAGCCCGCCCAGCACCGACGACACGGTCGCCACCAGCGCGATCAGCCAGGCCCGGCGCGGTGCGGCGAGCACCATCGGGATCATCAGCACGTCGGGCGGGATCGGAAAGACCGAGGCCTCGATGAAGGACACCGCGGCCAGCGCCCAGAGCGCCCGCGGATGATCGGCGAGCGACATCGTCCAGTCATAGAGGCGGCGCAGCATGGCGGGATCTCCGGGTTTCCGTTGCGCAGGAAGCATGCCGGGGCGTCTGGCGCAACCGACGAATTCGTGTTGCCACTTCGAGCGTGTCCCCGGTGCCGCGCGCTGCTGCTCTGTCGGGCGCCGCTGCCCCCGTCAAGTCGGTTTGCGGACAGCGCAGTTACGCCCGGCGCCGCCGGCGGCGTCCGCCACCCTCGTCGCCCTTCTTGAACCCGACCTGCGGCAGCGTCACCTCGCGCGCCAGTTCCGGGAAAGGATCGGTGGCGTGGGGGATGGCGTTGGCGGCGACGAAATGCTCCTGAAAGCGCGGCTCGATGGCGGTCTCGACCTTGGTGATGGCGCCCACATCCGCCTCGATCTGCCGCCGCGCGGCGAGGTTGCAAAGCGCGATCCGCGCGCCGGTGCCGGCGGCATTGCCCGCCGAGGTTACCTTGTCGAGCGGCACATCGGGGATCATCCCCAGCACCATGGCATGCAGCGGCGAGATATGCGCGCCGAAAGCGCCCGCGAGCACCACCCGGTCGACCTTGTCGACGCCGCGCGTGTCCATCAGCAGCCGCGCGCCCGCATAAAGCGCCGATTTCGCCAGCTGGATGGCGCGGATATCGCCCTGGGTCACGGTGATCAGCGGCCCGCCGGTGGCGCGCCCGTCATGCAGCACATAGGCATGGGTGCGCCCTTCGGCGATACAGCGCGCGCTGCCGGTCTGCTCCGCCGAGCCGATCAGCCCCGAGGCGTCCAAGACGCCTGCCATGCGCATCTCGGCCACCGCCTCGATGATGCCCGAGCCGCAGATCCCGGTGATGCCGCTGCGCGCCACCGCCTTGGCAAAGCCACGCTCGTCCGACCAGAACTTGCTGCCGATGATGCGGAACCGCGGCTCCTTGGTCTCGGGGTCGATGCGCACCGCCTCGATGGCGCCGGCGGCGGCGCGCTGGCCGGAACTGATCTGCGCACCCTCGAAGGCGGGGCCGGTGGGCGAGGAACAGGCCAGCACCCGGGTCTTGTCGCCCAGCAGGATCTCGGCATTGGTGCCGACATCGACGATGAGCACGAGGTCTTCGGATTTGCCGGGCTGCTCCGACAGCGCCACGGCGGCGGCATCGGCGCCGACATGGCCGGCGATGCAAGGCAGGATATAGACCTGCGCCGAGGCGGGCAGGGTGGTCAGCCCCAGATCGGCGGCGGTGAGATTGAGCGCCGAGGAGGTGGCGAGCGCAAAGGGCGCCTGTCCCAGCTCCACCGGGTCGATGCCCAGCAGCAGGTGATGCATCACCGGATTGCAGACGAACACCGTCTCGAGGATCAGCGCCGGGTCGATGCCGGCCTCGCGCGCGATCTCGCTGGCCAGGGTCGAAATCGCCTCGCGCACGGCGGCGGTCATCTCGGCATCGCCGCCGGGATTCATCATCGCATAGGACACCCGGCTCATCAGATCCTCGCCAAAGCGGATCTGCGGATTCATGATCCCCGAGGAAGCGACCACATCGCCGCTGTCGAGATTGGTCAGATGCGCGGCGATGGTGGTGGAGCCGAGGTCGATCGCCAGCCCGTAGATCCCCGCCTCGTGCAGCCCGGGCCAGGCGGCAATGAGGCGCGGATCGGCGGAAATATCGGTTTTGTGCAGGGCGACGGTGATTTTCCAGTCGCCTTTGCGCAGGATAGGTTGCAGGGAGGCAAGTGTGGAAAACTCTGTGGATATCTTTTCGATGCCCCATTGCGCCTTCAGCGCCCGCGCGATGCGTTCGAGATCGCCGGTCGGCTCGTGCATGTCCGGCGCCTCGACCTCGATGTAGTAGAGCCGCGTCGCCGGGTCCATCTCGATGACCCGCGCCGAGGCCGCCTTGCGCACCACCTGCCGGTGCACCTGGCTTTCCGGCGGCACGTCGATCACCACATCGCCGAGGATCTGCGCCTGACAGCTCAGCCGTCGTCCGGGCGGCAGGCCACGCTTTTCGTCATAGCGCGCCTCGACGGTGTTCCAGCCCGAGAGCGCGTCTTCGCCGGAATGGATGCCGTGTTTCGGAAAGTCGCCGAAGCCCGGCACCACCTGGCATTTCGAACAGATGCCGCGCCCGCCGCAGACGGAATCGAGATCGACACCGAGCTGCCGCGCGGCGGTCAGCACGGGGGTGCCGGCGGCAAAGCGGCCGCGCTTGCCCGAGGGGGTGAAGACGACGAGGGGATCCTGGGTCATGACGTGTCCTGTTGCGCCCGTCCGAGACTATTGCACCTGACGCGGGAGGGCTGCCGGGAAACGACCGGATGCGCACCGTCCGCGTCAGTCCGCGCCCAGCCAGCGCAGGATATCGGCGCGGTTTCCGTCGAGCTCCGGGGCGGCGGGCCGGGCCGGGCGGTCCTCCATCTCAGACATCTTGATCGGATTGCCGGCGGCCTTGAAGCTGGCGCGCCCGTAACGGTCGAGCACATCGACGATCATGTTGCGCGACAGAAGCTGCGGATCCTTCATCACCTGCTCCATGCTCTGGATCGGGGCGCAGGGCACGCCGGCGGCGGTGAGCCTGGACAGCCAGTGCGAGCGCGGATGTTCCAGCGTGGCGGCCTCGATCAGCCGTTTCAGCAGCCGGACATGGGCGAGCCGCGCGGCATTGTCGGCAAAGCGCGGATCCTCGGCCAGCGGCAGTTGCAGCGCGAGGCAGAGCCGCTCGAACTGCGCGTCGGTCCCGGCGGCGAGCATGAAGGGCCCGTCGGAGGCCGCCACCGCCTCGCAGGGTGCCAGCGCCGGGTGACGTGTGCCGGAGGCCTGCGGCGCGGGGCCGAGCGCGGTCTGCGGCACGGCCTGTTCCATCAACGCAAGCTGCGCGTCGAGCAGCCCGATATCGACCCGCCGTCCGCGCCCGGTCTTTTCGCGGTCGTAAAGCGCGGCGAGGATGCCCTGCACGAGGAACATGCCGCCCGCCAGATCGCCCACCGAGCTGCCCGCCCGTGCCGGCGCGTCGGCTGTGCCGGTCAGCCCCATGAGCCCGCCGCGCGCCTGCACCACGGCATCGTAGGCGGGGCGTTTCGCATCCGGCCCGGTCTGGCCGTAGCCGCTCACCGAGGCATAGATCAGCCGGGGCAGGCGGGGCCGCAGCGCCTCCCAGTCGAGCCCGTGCCGCGCCATGACGCCGGGGCGGAAATTCTCCACCAGCACATCGGCGCGGTCCAGCAGCCGGTCGAGCAGGCTACGGTCGGCCTCCGCCTCCAGATCCAGCGCGATGGAGCGCTTGCCCCGGTTGATCGCGGCGAAAAAGCCGCTCTTGCCGTCCTTCAGCGGCGGCAGCGCGCGGGCACCGTCGCCGCGCCCGGGGCGCTCGACCTTGATCACGACCGCGCCGAGATCGGCGAGGATCATGGTGGCATAGGGGCCGGAGAGAATCCGGCTGAAATCGACGATGGTGACGCCGGCGAGGGGAAGCGACATGGGCCTTGGGCTCTCTGATGTCCGGTACTGCTCGCCTTCAGCTTCCCGCAGAGCGGGTGTTCGCGCAAGCGCAACCTTGCCAATGCGCCCATCCCCGCCGATGAAACGGGTGGGTCAGCGCATGGATCGGGCGTGAAACACGAATCCCAGCAGGTTCATCAACAGTTGCGCCGCCAGAATGGCGGTCGATCCCGTCGGGTCGTAATCGGGCGCCACCTCCACCAGGTCGATGCCGACGATCTCGTGCTCGCGTGCGACGATCTGGAGGATCTCCAGCACCTCGTAATAGAGAAACCCGCCATGCGAGGGCGTGCCGGTGCCCGGCGCGATCGACGGGCAGAACCCGTCGATGTCGATGGTGATATAGACCGGCGCGCCTTTCGGCACACGCGCCGCCACGCCGTCCGCGCCCAGCCCGCGCGCCTGGCGCACCGAGAGGATATCCGAGCCCATCGCGCGGGCATCGTCATATCCCTCCTTCGCGGTGGAGCTGACATTGCGGATCCCCACCTGCGTCAGCCCCGAGATCCAGGGTTTCTCCGCCGCCCGCCGCATCGGGTTGCCATGGCCGCGCGTCACCCCGTGGCGCTCGTCGACGAAATCCAGATGCGCGTCGATCTGGAGCAGATGGAACGGCGCGTGCCCCTCATAGGCCTCGAGACAGGGGATGTTCACCGAGTGGTCGCCGCCGATCACCACCGGCAGCGCCCCGGCTTTCAGCGCCGCCTCGACGCCCACGCGGATATTGGCATGGCTCGCCAGCGTGTCCGTATGCACGATATCCGCATCGCCCATATCGACGATCCGCAGCTCCGGGCCGAGATAGGTGACATCGTCCTCGTGATCGTAAGCCCCTGCATGGCCGAAGGAAAACAGCGTCGAGGCCTCGCGCACCGAGCGCGGTCCGAACCGCGCCCCCGCGCGCCATTGCGTGCCCGCGTCGAAGGGCGCGCCCAGCACCGCCACATCCGCCTCCAGCGCGCTCCAGTCCTGCACATGGGGCCTCTTGGCAAAGGTGCAGATCCCGGTGAAGGGCAGGTCCAGCCGCCCGGTCTGATAACCATGCGCCATGCGCCGCGCTCCTTTCCTTTTGCGATCGCGCCAGCCTGCGCCGCGCCCCGCAAAAGCGCAACCGCCGGCGCGCGGCGATCCACCTCTCCCGCACCCTGCGCGTCTTCTCTTTCCAAATACGCTAGAGCATCCGCAGCCACCGGCACCGTGCCCGGCGCAGATGCGCGCGCCTGGCCACGATCACCATGAAGAGGGGGGCTTTCCCCTCCCGCGCATCCGTGCAATAGGGACGTGCCAACCGATCCCCTCCCAAGGAGCTGCCCCATGGAGATTCGCGAGGCCTTCACCTTCGACGACGTTCTTCTCGTCCCCGGCGCGTCCAGCGTGCTGCCCAGCACCGCCGACACGCGCACCCGCGTCACCAAATCCATCGCCCTGAACATCCCGCTGCTCAGCTCGGCCATGGATACGGTGACCGAAGCGCGCATGGCGATCACCATGGCCCAGGCCGGCGGCGTTGGGGTGATCCACAAGAACCTCTCGGTCGAGGAACAGGCTCGCCAGGTGCGCCGGGTCAAGCGTTTCGAGAGCGGCATCGTCTACAATCCGGTGACGCTGACCCCCGATCAGACCCTGGCCGATGCCAAGGCGCTGACCGAGCGCTACGGCTTCACCGGCTTCCCGGTGGTCGATACCGATCACCGCGTCGTCGGCATCGTCACCAACCGCGACATGCGCTTTGCCCAGCAGGACGACACGCCGGTGCGGGTGATGATGACGTCGGACAACCTCGCCATCCTGCGCGAGCCCGCCGATCGCGACGAGGCGATCAGCCTGATGCGGGCGCGGCGCATCGAAAAGCTGCTGGTCACCGACGAGAGCGGCAAGCTCACCGGGTTGCTGACCCTGAAGGACACCGAACAGGCGGTGCTCAACCCCACCGCCTGCAAGGACGGTCTCGGCCGCCTGCGCGTCGCCGCCGCCACCGGCGTGGGCGAGGCCGGGTTCGAGCGCTCCGAGGCGCTGGTCGATGCCGGGGTGGATATCCTGGTGATCGACACCGCGCATGGCCATTCCCGTGGCGTGGTCGATGCGGTGAGCCGCGCCAAGCGGCTGTCGAACGAGGTGCAGGTGATTGCCGGCAACGTCGCCACGGCCGAAGCCACCAAGGCGCTGATCGACGCCGGCGCCGACGCGGTCAAGGTCGGCATCGGCCCGGGCTCGATCTGCACCACCCGCATGGTGGCGGGGGTCGGCGTGCCGCAGCTCACCGCGATCATGGAATGCTCCCAGGCGGCGGGGGACGTGCCGGTCATCGCCGATGGCGGCATCAAGTTCTCCGGCGATTTCGCCAAGGCCATCGCCGCCGGCGCCTCCTGCGCCATGGTGGGCAGCATGATCGCCGGCACCGACGAAAGCCCGGGCGAGGTCATCCTCTACCAGGGGCGGACGTTCAAGGCCTATCGCGGTATGGGCAGCCTCGGCGCCATGGCGCGCGGCTCCGCCGACCGCTATTTCCAGAAGGACGCCGCCTCCGACAAGCTGGTGCCCGAGGGGATCGAGGGGCAGGTGCCCTACAAGGGGCCGGCGGGAGCGGTGATCCACCAGCTCGTGGGCGGTCTGCGCGCGGCGATGGGCTATACCGGCAACGGCACCGTCGAGGAGATGCGCCGCAATTGCCGCTTTGTGAAGATCACCAATGCGGGGTTGCAGGAAAGCCATGTGCACGACGTGACGATCACCCGCGAGTCGCCCAACTACCGCGCCGGATGACCCCCGCCGCGCGCATTGCCGCCGCCGCCGGTATTCTCGACGAGATCGCCGGCGGTCGGGCGGCGGAGCAGGCGCTGCTCCGCTGGGCGCGCGCCTCGCGCTTTGCCGGCTCCAAGGACCGGGCGGCGGTGCGCGACCATGTGTTCGACGCGCTGCGCCGCTGGCGCTCCGCCGCCGCCTTGGGGGGCGGCGAGAGCGGGCGGGCGCGGATGCTGGGGTTGCTGCGGCAGGCGGGCACCGATCCCGACACGCTCTTCACCGGCGCCGGCCACGCGCCGGCGCCGCTTTCCGTGGCCGAGCGCGCCGCGGGCAGCGTGCCCGAGGGCGCCGAGGCGCTGGATCTGCCCGACTGGCTCTGGCCGCTCTGGAGCGCCTCCCTGGGCGAGGAGGCGGCGCAAGCGGCCGAGGAGCTGCGCCACCGCGCGCCGGTCTTTCTGCGCGTCAACAGCCTGCGCGCCACGTGTGACAGCGCCCGCGCGGCGCTGGCCGAGGAGGGCATCGCGACCCGCCCGCACCCGCTGGCCGAGACCGCGCTCGAGGTCACCGAGGGCGCGCGCGGCGTCGCCCGTTCGCGTGCCTTTACCGAGGGGCTGGTGGAGCTTCAGGACGCCGCCAGCCAGGCGGTGGTGGCGGCGCTGCCGCTGGCACCCGGCATGCGCCTGCTCGATTACTGTGCCGGCGGCGGCGGCAAGGCGCTGGCCATGGCGGCGCGCATCGCCGGGCCGGTCGCGGCGCATGACGCCAACCCCGCCCGCATGTCCGACCTGCCCGCCCGCGCCGCCCGCGCCGGCGCCGAGATCTCCCGCATCGCCGATCCCAAAGGCCCCTATGACCTCGTGCTCTGCGACGCGCCCTGTTCCGGCAGCGGTTCCTGGCGCCGCGCGCCCGAGGGCAAATGGCGGCTGACAGAGGCCGGGCTCGACGATCTCTGCCGGACCCAGGCGCAGATCCTGACCGCCGCCGCCGCGCTGGTGGCACCGGGCGGCACGCTGGCCTATGCCACCTGTTCCATGCTCACGCCCGAAAACGGCGCGCAGGTGGCGGATTTCCTCGCCGGACATCCCGGCTGGACGCTGGGCAGCGAGCACCAGTTCCTGCCACGCGACGGGGGGGACGGCTTCTATCTTGCCTGCCTGACGCGCCGGGGCTGATAAGCTCGCGTTTTTCGGTTTTCGTGTGTATCTTCGAATTGGTTTACCTTTGGTTAAACCCTGTCATGGCACATCTGGAGGAGAGATGTGACCGGCGAAAGGGGGCCATGTGGCGGAGGGTTCGGCGACAGTGCGGCAGCGCCCGGCATGGGCGCCGGGCGAGATACGGGGCGCCGCGCTCATGGTGCTGCTGGCGCTTGCCTGTTTCGGCAGCGTCATGGCGCTGCCCGCCGGCGCCGCTCAGATCGGCCTGCTGGCGGCGGGGGCGGGTTTTGCCACGCTGGCGGCGCTTGTGGCGCTCGGCCATCTGCTGCGCCGCCGTCGTGGCGCCCGGGATTTCGCCGCCATCGTGCGGTTCTCTCAGGACGTGCCCACCCCGATCTTCGTCACCGATGAAAGCGAGACGGTGATTTTCGCCAATGCCGCCGCCTGCGACCGGTTCGGCGCGCCAGAGGCGCGGCCGCTCGCCGCAGTGCTGAATGCCAGTATCGCCAGCGCCGAGGGGGTGATGCACCGGCTCAGGCTCGCCGCCGGCGACAATGACAGCGGCGCCGCGCGCGAGGACGTGACCACCCATGCCGGGCGGTTCCGCCTGTCGCTGCATCTGGGCTTCGGCGGGCGGGCGATCTGGCGCGTCGATCCGCGTGCCGGCCCGGACCGTGACGCCGGCGCCGGCGCCGCGGACGAGGCGGAGCTGCCGCTGCTCACGCTCGGGCGCAGCGGGGCGGTGCTCTATATGAACGGGCGCGCCCGCGCGGTGCTGGGCCGGCGCGTCAAGCGTATCGAGGATGTGCTCGAGGATCCGCCGCTCAGCTCCGGTGCTGTACACCGCTTCGTCACGCCGGACGGGCATCGCAGCTTTACGGTGCGCTGCGCAGATGCCGGGATCGGTCGGCAGGAGCTGATCCTGCACCCGGTCGAAACGGCGCAGGGCGATACGCCCGACATGACGGGGTTCGACGCGCTGCCGGTGCCGCTGTTGCGGCTCGGCGCCGATGGCACGGTGCTGCGCGCCAATGCCGTCGCCTGTCGGCTGCTCGCGGTGGAGCACGCCGATGGCGGTTGCGTTACCGACTATATGGAGGGGCTGGGTCGCTCGATCACCGACTGGCTCAGCGAGGCGGCGGCGGGGCGCGGGCTGCATCGCTCGGAATTCCTGCGCCTGACCCGCGCCGATCGCGAAATCTATGTCCAGGTCACGCTGAATCAGGTGCATAACAATGGTCGGCCCGAGCTGGTGGCGGTGCTGAACGACGCCACCGAGCTGAAGACGCTCGAGGCGCAGTTCGTGCAAAGTCAGAAGATGCAGGCAATCGGTCAGCTCGCCGGCGGTGTGGCGCATGATTTCAACAATCTGCTCACCGCGATTTCTGGACATTGCGACCTGCTGCTCCTGCGCCACGATCAGGGCGATCCCGATTACGGCGATCTGGTGCAGATCAACCAGAACGCCAACCGCGCCGCCGCGCTTGTCGGCCAGCTCCTGGCGTTTTCGCGCAAGCAGACCCTGCGCCCCGAGGTGCTCGACCTGCGCGACACGCTGTCCGACCTCACCCATCTTCTGAACCGGCTGGTCGGAGAAAAGGTGCAGCTCACGCTCAGCCACGACCCGGTGCTGCCGACGATCCGCGGCGACCGCCGGCAGCTCGAACAGGTGATGATGAACCTGGTGGTCAATGCCCGCGACGCCATGCCCGAGGGCGGCGAGATCACCATCGAGACCGAGCGCCGCACGCTGCTCGACCCGCTCAAGCGCGACCGCGCGCTGGTCGAGCCGGGCGAATATGCCGCGGTCAAGGTGATCGACCGCGGCGCGGGCATCCCGCAGGACAAGCTGCAAAAGGTGTTCGAGCCGTTCTACACCACCAAGCGCACCGGTGAGGGCACGGGGCTCGGGCTTTCCACCGTCTACGGCATCGTCAAACAGACCGGCGGCTTCATCTTCGTCGACAGCGTGATCGGGCAGGGCAGCTGTTTCACGCTGCTCTTTCCAGCCTACGACGCCCCGGCGCAGCTGCCCCCGCCGCAGCACCGTGAAAAGCCGCGCAAGCGCGCGCAGCAGGGCAATGGCGTGGTCCTGCTGGTGGAGGACGAGGCGCCGGTGCGCGCCTTTGCCGCCCGCGCCCTGCGTCTGCGCGGCTACACCGTGATCGAGGCGGGCACCGCCGAGGACGCGCTCGACACGCTGGCCGACGATATGGTCCGCGTGGATATCTTCGTCACCGATGTGGTCATGCCCGGCATGGACGGGCCGACTTGGGTTCGCAAGGCGCTGGAGGCGCGACCGGGCACGCGGGTGGTGTTCGTTTCGGGCTATGCGGAGGATGTCTTTGCCGAGGGCGAGGACGAGGTGCCGAACTCGGTCTTCCTGCCGAAACCCTTCTCGCTCAACCAGCTGACCGAGACGGTGCAGCGGCAATTGCACTGAGCGCGCGGCGCTATTGCGCGCGCTCCCAGATTTCGAAATCGGCGGCGCATTTGCGCCGCAGCTTGGCCTCGGTCGCCGGCGATAGCGCCAGATCGGCGCGCGGCGAGACATTCTCGCGCGGCAGATCCAGCGTCACGCCCAGCCGCTCTTCGAGAAAGCCGATGATTCCCGCCTGGTTCTCGTACCGGAAGAGCTGCGAGACATTGGTGCCGTTGGGGCGCGGCTCGACGAATTTCGCCTGGCTGCCGACATTGGCGTAGGGCGGGCGCTCGCCGCGCGCATAGGCATCGACAAATGCGTCGAAACTGATGCCCCGGGTCGAGGTCGGACGGCCTTCGAGAAAGCCGCGCTGGCGGTATCTGTACCAGGAGCCGAGCCAGGAAATCGGCTCGCGGATCACCGCCATAAGCTCCATATGTTCCACGCCCATCTTCTCGAACATCGGGCGGAAGAAGCGGTTATAGCGATAGACCGGTGCATGTTTCAGCTCCGGCGGGTCGAGCACCGTCATCGCCGCATGCGGCGCCAGCGCCCGCTCATAGGCCGAGCTGCCCGTCTTGGGCACCGCCAGCAGCACCAGCCGCGCTTTCCAGAATACCAGCATCCGCCCGCACCTCATATTTTCCACAGTCGTAAACCACTCTTTAACCCTGAGCCGGAAGAGTGGTCCATGAAAATTAACCTTGAAATGTTCTCTTTTTGATCTCATACAGGATGAGAACAAGAGGCGAACGAAAGCAGCGATTGCTGCCCCTTACGGGGTGTGAAATAAGGATCGAAACGCATGGCAACGGCAGATCTTCTGACAATGGACAGCAAGAAAAACGCAGACCGGCAAAAGGCGCTCGATTCGGCGCTGGCCCAGATCGAACGGCAATTCGGCAAGGGCTCGATCATGAAGCTTGGCGGCGACAACGCCATGAAGGATATCGAGGCCACCTCGACCGGCTCTCTGGGGCTCGACATCGCGCTGGGGATCGGCGGCCTGCCCAAAGGCCGGATCATCGAGATCTATGGCCCGGAAAGCTCGGGCAAGACGACGCTGACGCTGCACGCGGTGGCCGAGGAACAGAAAAAGGGCGGCGTCTGCGCCTTTGTCGACGCCGAGCACGCGCTTGACCCGCAATATGCCAAGAAGCTGGGCGTCGATCTTGACGAGCTGCTGATCTCGCAGCCCGACACCGGCGAGCAGGCGCTGGAAATCACCGATACGCTGGTGCGCTCCGGCGCGGTGAGCATGGTCGTGGTCGACTCGGTGGCGGCGCTGACGCCGAAATCCGAGCTCGAGGGCGACATGGGCGATTCGAGCGTCGGCGTGCATGCCCGCCTGATGAGCCAGGCGATGCGCAAGCTGACGGGCTCGATCAGCAGATCGAACTGCATGGTGATCTTCATCAACCAGATCCGCATGAAGATCGGCGTCATGTTCGGCTCGCCCGAAACCACCACCGGCGGCAACGCGCTGAAGTTCTACAGCTCCGTGCGTCTCGACATCCGCCGCATCGGCGCGATCAAGGACCGCGACGAGGTGGTGGGCAACTCGACCCGCGTGAAGGTGGTCAAGAACAAGGTGGCCCCGCCCTTCAAGCAGGTGGAATTCGACATCATGTATGGCGAGGGCATCTCCAAGACCGGCGAGCTGCTGGACCTTGGGGTGAAGGCCGGCGTGGTCGACAAATCCGGCGCCTGGTATTCCTATGGCGACGAGCGCATCGGCCAGGGCCGCGAGAACGCCAAGACCTTCCTCAAGGAAAACACCCGCGTCGCGCTGGAGATCGAGGACAAGATCCGTGCCGCACACGGGCTCGACTTCCACATGTCCGAGGACGACCGCGAGGGCCGCGACGACGATGGCGACGTGATGGAGAGCTGAGGCTCTGCCATAGGATTTCAGACGGGGCGCTCCGGGTGGGGCGCCCCGTTTGCGTTTCGGGGCGAGCGAGGTCCGCGGACCCTCCGACGGCGGCGCGGGCCCGGATGTCGTGCCGGTGCGTATTTTTCATAGAGAAGAAGACAGGGGCGGCCCCTTGGCTTTTCTGTTGCGGCTTATGGACAGGGGCGGGGCGGGGCGATACACCTGCGCGGACCGCTGAGACGCCAGCTTTTCAAGGACGATCATGCAGAGCCTGAACGACATCCGCTCAACCTTTCTGGGCTATTTCGAGAAACAGGGCCACCAGGTGGTGCCTTCGAGCCCGCTCGTGCCGCGCAACGACCCCACGCTCATGTTCGCGAATTCCGGCATGGTGCAGTTCAAGAACCTGTTCACCGGGGTCGAGCACCGCGATTACAAGCGCGCCACCACCGCGCAGAAATGCGTGCGCGCCGGCGGCAAGCACAACGATCTCGACAATGTCGGCTATACGGCGCGGCATCATACCTTCTTCGAAATGCTGGGGAATTTCTCCTTCGGCGACTATTTCAAATCGGATGCCATCCCCTTCGCCTGGGAGCTGGTGACGAAAGAGCTGGGCATCGACGCCAAGCGCCTGCTGGTGACGGTCTATCACACCGATGACGAGGCCGCCGAGATCTGGAAGAGCGTCGGCGTGCCCGAGGACCGGATCATCCGCATCGCCACCAGCGACAATTTCTGGATGATGGGCCCCACCGGCCCCTGCGGCCCCTGCACCGAGATCTTCTTCGATCACGGCGAGAAATACTGGGGGGGCCCTCCGGGATCGCCGGAAGAGGATGGCGACCGCTTCGTCGAGATCTGGAACCTCGTCTTCATGCAGAACGAGCAGTTCGAGGACGGCTCGATGCGGGCGCTCGACATGCAGTCGATCGACACCGGCATGGGGATCGAGCGGGTGGCGGCGCTGCTTCAGGGCACCAATGACAACTACGCCACCGACCTCATCCGCGCGCTGATCGAGGCCAGCGCCGATGCCACCAGTACCGATCCGGATGGGCCGGGCAAGACCCATCACCGGGTGATCGCCGACCACCTGCGGTCGAGCTCCTTCCTGATCGCCGACGGGGTGATGCCGTCGAACGATGGGCGCGGCTATGTGCTGCGGCGGATCATGCGCCGGGCGATGCGGCATGCGCATATGCTGGGTTCGAAAGATCCGGTCATGCACCGGCTGGTGCCGTCGCTGGTGCGCCAGATGGGCGCCGCCTATCCGGAGCTTCATCGCGCGCAGCCGCTGATCGAAGAGACGCTGAAGCTGGAGGAAACCCGCTTCAAGCAGACGCTCGACCGCGGGCTGAAGCTGCTGGATGACGAGCTTTCGGGTCTTCCCGAAGGCACGAAACTGCCCGGCGCGTCGGCGTTCAAGCTTTACGACACCTATGGTTTCCCGCTCGATCTCACCCAGGATGCGCTGCGCGAGCGCGGCCGCGAGGTCGATACCGACGGGTTCGATGCCTCCATGGCCGAGCAGAAGGCCAAGGCGCGCGCCGCCTGGTCGGGCACGGGCGAGGCCGGCGATCTGGCGCTCTGGTTCGACATCGCCGAAACCCATGGCGCCACCGATTTCCTCGGCTACGACACCGAGAGCGCCGAGGGCCAGATGCTGGCGCTGGTCAAGGACGGCAAGGAGGTCGACGCGCTGGAGGCCGGCGAGAGCGGCTGGATCGTGCTGAACCAGACGCCGTTCTATGGCGAGAGCGGCGGTCAGGTCGGCGATACCGGCTGGCTGCGCCGGCTGGAGGATGAGGACGACATCGCCGAGGTCACCGACACCCAGAAGATGGGCGACGGCAAGATCTCCGCGCATCAGGTCACGGTGAAACAGGGCCGTTTCGCCAAGAACGACGCGGTTGCGATGGAGGTGGATCACAAGCGCCGCACGGCGATCCGCGCCAACCACTCCGCCACCCACCTGCTGCACGAGGCGCTGCGCCGCGCGCTCGGCGATCACGTCGCACAGCGCGGCTCTCTGAACGCGCCCGACCGGCTGCGTTTCGATTTCAGCCACGCCAAGGCGCTGACGGCGGAGGAGCGGGCGCAGGTCGAGCGTGAGGTGAATGAGTTCATCCGGCAGAACAGCCCGGTGTCGACGCGGATCATGACGCCGGACGATGCCCGCGCCATCGGTGCGCAGGCGCTCTTTGGCGAGAAATACGGCGACGAGGTGCGCGTGGTCTCGATGGGCACGCTGGCGGGCTCCGGCAAGGGCACCGACGGGCAGACCTATTCGCTGGAGCTCTGCGGCGGCACCCATGTGCGCCAGACCGGCGATATCGGCACCTTTGCGCTGACCTCGGAAAGCGCGTCGGCGGCGGGCGTGCGCCGCATCGAGGCCCTGACCGGCGAGGCCGCCATGGCCGAGCTGCGCAGCCGCGACAAGGCGCTGGGAGAGATCGAGGCGCTGCTCAAGGCGCATGGGCCCGAGGCGGTGTCACGGGTGGCCTCGCTGCTCGACGAGCGCCGCAAGCTCGACAACGAGGTGGCGCAGCTGCGCCGCGATCTGGCCATGGCCGGCGGGCCGGGGCAGGGCGGCGGTGCCGAGGCGCGCGAGGTGGGCGGCGTGCCCTTCGTGGCGCAGGTGCTGACCGGCGTGCAGGGCAAGGATCTGCCGCCGCTCATCGACGAGCACAAGGCGCGGCTGGGCTCCGGTGCGGTGCTGCTGATCGCCGATACCGGCGGCAAGGTGGCCGTGGCCGCCGGCGTGACCGGGGATCTGACCGACAAGGTTTCGTCGGTGGATCTGGTCAAGGCGGCGGTTGCGGCGCTCGGCGGCAAGGGCGGCGGCGGTCGTCCGGATCTGGCGCAGGGCGGGGCCAAGGATGCCGCCGAGGCGGAGGCGGCGATCGCGGCGGCGGAAGCCGTGCTGGCGGGCTGATCCCATGACCGCCTATCTGATCGCCCGCATTGAGGTCACCGATCCGGAGGATTACGCGACCTATGCAGCGCAGACCGTCGCGCTCGCCGAAAAGGCGGGCGGGACGTTTCTGGTGAAAGGCGGGCCGCAGAGCTTTGTCGAGGGCGAGGGGCCGGGCCGTCATGTGGTGATCGCCTTTCCCGACGCCGAGACCGCGCGGGCCTGGTACGACTCCCCCGACTATCAGGCGATCCTGCCCATCGCCCTGCGTGCCAGCACGCGGGATATCGTCATCGTAGAAGGAATCTGATCATGCCGGCACTCTGGATCGCCCATGTGAGCGTCACCGACGAAGAGGCCTATGGCAAATACGCCAAGCTCGCGGGCCCGGCCATCGCCAAGCATGGCGGGCGTTTCATCGCGCGCGGCGGGCGTTATGTGCAGCTCGAAGGCACCGACCGGCCGCGCAACGTGGTGGCGAAGTTCGACAGCGTCGAAGCCGCTGAGGCCTGCTATCACTCGCCGGAATATCAGGAGGCGCTGAGCCATGCGCGTGACGCCTCCGAGCGCGACCTGCTGATCGTCGAAACCTCGGAATAACGCTTTCGCGGAGGCGCCTGGAGCGCCTCTGCGCTCTTCGGCATATGAGGGGCAAAACCGCGCGTCAGGCAGGGAGCAGCTCACCCGACCCGCTTCTGATTTCGGAAAGCGATTTCGAAAAGCTATGAGCTCAAGTAGCTGAAGGCGGTAGGCCACTATAGGGCCTCAAGTAGCGCTCCGCGCGGTAGGCCCATAATAATGGTGCGGGCGGTGGGGCTCGAACCCACACTTCCTTTCGGAAACCGGATTTTGAATCCGACGCGTCTACCGGTTCCGCCACGCCCGCACTTGCCGGGCGGCGATAAAGACGCCCTGCGCGCTTGGATCTATCCAAGCCGGAAGGCCCCGTCCAGCCCGAATTGCAGCCGCCCTGCCGCTGCCTTTCCGGCCACCGCCACGGGCCCCGCAAGGCGGGTATGCATCAGGCGCCGCGCCGCGCCGGTGCGGGCTCCACTGGCAACCCGCGCCTCAGTGCTATATGTTACCGTCAAGGAACCCATATATCGCGGGGAAGAAATGGTGCGAGACCTCAAGATCCCGACCCAGCGTCATCCGGAAAAGGCGCATCGCAAGGACAATCCGCAGCCCAGGAAACCGGACTGGATCCGGGTCAAGGCGCCCACCGGCAAGGGCTATCAGGAAACCCACCGCATCATGCGCGAGCACAAGCTCGTGACGGTCTGCGAAGAGGCGGGCTGCCCGAATGCCGGCGAATGCTGGAACCAGGGCCACGCCACGATGATGATCATGGGCGATATCTGCACGCGGGGCTGCTCCTTCTGCAATATCGCCACCGGGCGCCCCGATGCGCTCGACGTGTTCGAGCCGGGCCGCGTCGCCGATGCTGTGCAGAAGCTGGGGCTGAACCATGTGGTGATCACATCGGTCGACCGTGACGATCTCGCCGATGGCGGCGCGGAGCATTTTGCCCAGACCATCCGCGCCATCCGCCACCGCTCGCCCGAGACCACAATCGAGATCCTGACACCGGATTTCCTGAAATGCGCCCCCGAGGTGCTGGAGACCGTGGTGGCGGCCAAGCCCGATGTCTTCAACCACAATCTCGAAACCGTGCCCGGGCTCTACCCCTCGGTGCGCCCCGGCGCGCGCTATTTCCACTCGCTGCGGCTGCTGCAACGGGTGAAGGAGATCGACCCGTCGATCTTCACCAAATCCGGCATCATGGTCGGGCTCGGCGAAGACGCCCAGTCGGTGCGTCAGGTGATGGACGACATGCGCGCCGCGAATGTGGATTTCCTCACCATCGGGCAATATCTCCAGCCGACGCCGAAACACCACGCGGTGGACCGTTTCGTCACGCCCGAGGAATTCGCGAACTATGAAAAGACAGCTTACGGCAAGGGCTTCCTGATGGTCTCTGCAACGCCGCTGACCCGGTCGAGCTATCACGCCGGCGACGATTTCGCCCAGTTGCGCGCCGCCCGGGAAAAGACCCTGGCCGAGGCCTGATCCGGACCCGGGTCTTTCATCTTTCCAAAAATATTCCCGCCGGAGGCGCCCGCATTGGCCGCCTTCGGCACGCCGGGCACAGGCCGCGACGGCACCGCCGCCAAATTCCTTGCAAGGAATTTGCGCCCCGCTCAGCCGTCGGCGCGGGCCTTGACGTATTTCAGCACATAGACCCGGATCGCCGAGGCCAGCCCGGCCTCGAGCCCGCGGGTTTCGTCGATCTCTGCGGCGAGCGCATTGAGCGCCTTGCCCTCCGCCCGGGCGATGGCGCGGAACTCGTTCCAGAACGCCTCCTCAAGCGACACCGAAGTCCTGTGCCCGCGCAGGCTCAGCGAGTGTTTGACCGGTCGTCCCGTCATTCGTCGCGCCTGTGGCCGTCGAGATCGCGCGCGGCTTTCTCCTTGCGGGCGAGCTCGCTGGATTTCTCGGCCTTGCTTCGACCGAACTTGACCGCGTTGGAATCAGCCCTGGCGCGTTTTTCGGCGCGGGCCTTCTCCTTGCGGTAGCGATTGAGATTCACCGGGGTGGTCATGCAAACAGCTTATCGCGCCTGAGCCGGCGGCGGAAGCGCCGAGATCGGCGCCATCACGCCATGGCGAGGATCGGCCCATCTAGCAGGTCGGTCAGCGTGCCGAAATACCCGCCCGAGCGCGCCGGGCGCAGCGGATCCGAGGTGATCGCCACGGCCAGATCGCGGTCGCGGTGAAAGGCGATGACCTGCCCGCCATAGCCGCGCGCCAGCCCATAGCCCGAGCGGGTGAGGAACCAGCCATAACCGTAACCCATGCCCGACCAGCGCGAGGTGGTGCGCGGATCCAGCGAGGCCTCCAGCCAGTCCTCGGCGACGACCTGAGCGCCATCGTAGCGCCCGCCGTCGCGCATCATCCGGGCGACGCGCAGCATGGCGCGCGGCGTCAGCGCCATTTCGTTGCCGCCAAGATAGTTGCCCTGCGGATCGCGCGTCCATGCGGGGATCTCGATCCCCAGCGGCGTGCCCAGGCCCTCGCGCATCTGTTGCAGCAGGTTCTGGCCGGTTGCCCGCGCCAGCGCCGCGCCAAGCACATGGGTGCTGCCGGTGGAATAGAGCATGCGCCCGCCCGGCTCGGCCACCAACGGGCGCGAGAGCGCATCGGCCACCCAGTTGCCCGACGACACCCAGGCGCCGTAATTGCCGCCCGATGTGCGCTCCAGCCCGGCGCGCAAGGTCACCAGGTCTTCCATGGTGATATCGCGCACCCGGGGATCGGCGGAGGAGGGGATCAGCCCCGGCGCGACCTCGCCCAGCGTGGCATCGACCGAGGCGATATCGCCGCGCTCAAGCGCGCGGCCCAGCATCAGCGCGACGAGGCTCTTGGAGCAGGATTTGATATTGGCCGCCGCATCCAGCCCGCGCCCGCGCGGCGCCTCGGCGAGCAGCAGCTCATCGCCGCGCAGCACCTGGATGGAGTGAAGCTGGTTCTCCGTCTCGAGAACGGACGCGATCTCCTGTGCCGAGGCAAAGCGCGGCGCGAGAAAGGGCGTGGCGAGGGCGGTGCTGAGAAAGATACGGCGGTCCATACCGGCAAAGATATGGCAGCCGCGGGCGGCGTGCAGGCGCAGGCCGTTCACATCTGCGTAGGGTCGGGCGCGGGGGAGGCCCCCCGCGCCGCAAAGATCAGTCCTTGGGGCCGATCATGTCTTCGGGACGCACCACGCGGTCGAAGGTCTCTTCGTCGACAAAGCCGAGCGCGATGGCTTCCTCGCGCAGCGTGGTGCCGTTCTTGTGTGCGGTCTTGGCGACCTTGGTGGCGTTGTCATAGCCGATGGTCGGCGCCAGCGCCGTCACCAGCATCAGCGATTCCTTCATCAGCTTCTCGATGCGCGTCTCGTTGGCCTGGATGCCCGACACCATATTGTCGGTGAAGGCCGAGGCGCTGTCGCCCAGAAGCTGCATGCTCTGCAGCACGTTGTAGCTCATCATCGGGTTATAGACGTTGAGCTCGAAATGACCCTGCGAACCGGCCATGCCGACGGCGGCGTCGTTGCCCATGACATGGGCGCAGACCATGGTCAGCGCTTCGGCCTGGGTCGGGTTCACCTTGCCCGGCATGATCGAGCTGCCCGGCTCGTTTTCCGGCAGGATCAGCTCGCCCAGACCGGAGCGCGGGCCGGAGCCCAGCAGGCGGATGTCGTTGGCGATCTTGAAGAGGCTTGCCGCCACGGTCTTGAGCGCGCCCGAGAACATCACCATGGCGTCATGCGCCGCCAGCGCCTCGAACTTGTTCGGCGCGGTGACGAAGGGCAGGCCGGTGATCTCGGCCATATTCGCGGCCACGGCCTCGCCCCAGCCTTTTTTGGTGTTGAGCCCGGTGCCCACGGCGGTGCCGCCCTGCGCCAGCTCGTAGATGTCGGGCAGGCAGGCCTCGACGCGCTGGATGCCCTTGCGCACCTGATGCGCATAGCCCGAGAACTCCTGACCCAGCGTCAGCGGCGTGGCGTCCTGGGTGTGGGTACGGCCGATCTTGATGATGTCCTTGAACTCGTCCGACTTGGCTTCCAGCGCGGCCAGCAGCTTTTTCAGCCCCGGCAGCAGCACGTCGCGCGCCTGCATGGCGATGCCCACATGCATGGCGGTGGGGAAGGTGTCGTTGGACGACTGGCCCATATTGCAGTGATCGTTCGGGTGGACGGGCTTCTTGCTGCCCATCTCGCCGCCCAGCATCTCGATGGCGCGGTTCGAGATCACCTCATTGGCGTTCATGTTCGACTGGGTGCCCGACCCGGTCTGCCAGACCACCAGCGGGAAGTTGTCGTCGAACTTGCCCTCGATCACTTCCGAGGCGGCGGCGATGATCGCATCGGCGATTTTTGCCTCCATCGCACCGTTGGCCTTGTTGGCCATGGCGCAGGCCTTTTTCACCACGCCGAGCGCGCGGATGATCGGCACCGGCTGCTTTTCCCAGCCGATCGGGAAGTTCATGATCGAGCGCTGCGTCTGCGCGCCCCAGTACTTGTCTGCGGGAACCTCGAGCGGGCCGAAGCTGTCGGTTTCGGTACGGGTCTGGGTCACGGGAACCTCCTTTGATCGCGGTCGCGAAATCTCTTACTCCACGTTACGGGAAAGGCAAGGCTGTATACCTTGGGATACCGTTAACATGCGCCTTTCGGGCGGTCAGCCGGCGTCGCGATGCAGGGTCAGCACCTGCGCCGGCGGCAGATTGCCCCAGACCACCGCGCAGCGTCTTGCGCGCAGGTGCAGCGCCCGCATCAGCCGCGACGCCACCGGCACGCCGGGGCCATAGGTGTACTGGATGAACGGCGCGCCGGGTGCGAGCTGCCGGAAGGCGGCGCGCAGGATGCGCGCCTGGAGCGGCGCGGGGAAGGACAGCAGCGGCAGGCCCGAGACCACCGCGCGCAGCGGTGGCAGGCCGAGCGACCCGACGCTCTGCGCGCCGCAGTGATGCACGGTGAGATCGGGAAAGCGCTGGCGCAGCAGCCCGGCGAACTCGTCGTTGATCTCGATGAGATGCAGATCGGCGGGGGCGATTCCCCGCGCAAGGATCCGCCGGGTGATCTTGCCGGTGCCGGGGCCGAGCTCGACCAACGGCCCGCTGCCCTCGGGGATGCAGCGCGCCATGGCGGTGGCCAGCCGGTCGGAGGCCGGCGCCAGCGCCGAGACCGATTGCGGGCTGCGCAGCGCCTGTCCCAGAAACAGCGAGAAATCGGCATCGGGCCGGAATCGCTCGGGCAGGCGCAGGCGGGAGGACGGCGCCCCGGAGGGCCTGGTTTCGGGAACTGTCACCGGTGTCTGGCGCTACTGCTTGCGGAACGCATCAAGCCGCACGACCTCGGCATCGTGCTGCGCCTCGCCCTCGCCGGGGCCGTCGGGCCCGTCTTCGGGCGGGGTGGGGTCGTCTTCGTCCTCGTCCTCATGCGTCTCGAAGCGCAGGCCGAACTCGACCGACGGATCGACGAAGGTCTTGATCGAATCATAGGGGATATAGAGCCGCTCCGGCGCCTCGCCAAAGCTGAGCGTCACCGCGAATCCGTCGTCGGTCACCTCGAGATTGTCGAAGCGGTGCTGAAGCACCACGGTCATCTCTCCCGGATAACGGTCGGACAGCCAGTCGGCGATCTCCACATCCGGGTGCTGGGTGTCGAAGGTTATGAAAAAATGATGCTCACCGGGCAGGCCGCGCTCCCGAACGTCCTCTAGAACGTTCTGAATGAGGCCGCGCATGGCGCGGTGCATGAGATTTCCATAGTCGATGCCGCCAGACATGGCACAAATCCTTGTGTCGGTTCTGTCACCATATTCGATTTGGCGGCGAGTAAAAGACTCTGCAACCGGAAAATTCTCCGCTCAGCCCAGCAGCCAGCCGGCGAGCGCGCAGAGCGCCAGTGTCAGCGGCACCGAGCGTTTCAGCCCGATGAGCAAACCCGCCGCCAGCGCGACGAGCGCCAGCGCCTCGGGGCGCAGGCTGGTGAGCACCGGCAGCGTGGCGGTGACGGGCGCCGGGGCGGTGAGGGTTTCGGCAAAGAGCACATGCAGCGCGAACCACAGCGACAGGTTGGCGATCACGCCGAGCACGGCGGCGGTGATCGCCCGCAACGCGCCTTGCAGCCGGGGCCGCGCCAGCAGCCGTTCCAGATGCGGCGCAAAGGCAAAGATCCAGAGGAAACAGGGCAGGAAGGTCATCCACAGCGTCAGTACCGAGGCCGCCAGCGCCAGCAGCCAGCCGCCCGCTTCATGCCCGATGAGCTGGCCGGTGAATTGCGTCACCAGGATCAGCGGGCCGGGCGTGGTTTCGGCCAGCCCCAGCGCGTCGACCATCTGTTCCGGGCTGAGCCAGCCGCGCAGCTGCACCACCTCCTGCGCCATCCAGGCGAGCACCGCATAGGCGCCGCCAAAGGAGACCACGGCGAGCTTGGCGAAGAACAGCCCCAGATCGAAGAGTAGTGTCTGCCCGAGCGCGTAAAGCAGCGGCAGCGGCGCCAGCCAGAGCCCCGCCCAGAGCGCGATGCGGGGCAGGGTGGGCGCGCGCTGCTGCGGCGCGGCGATGGCCTCGGGGGCGGCGCTGCGCGACAGCGCGCCATAAAGCCCCGCCGCCGCGATCACCAGCGGGAAGGGCGCCGCGAACAGGTAGAGCGCGGCAAAACCCAGCACCGCGATCACCACGGCGTCGCGCCCGGTCAGCGCCTTTTTCCACAGCCGCGCCAGCGCCTGAAGCACGATGACGATCACCGTCGCCTTGACGCCGAGCATCAGCGCTTCGGTCTCGGGGCGGGCGCCATAGGCGGCATAGAGCGCCGCCAGCGCCGCGATCACCAGCGCTCCGGGCAGCACGAAGAGCGCCCCCGCCAGCAGCCCGCCGGCAGTGCCGCGCAGCCGCCAGCCGGCATAGGTGGCCAGCTGCATCGCCTCGGGCCCGGGCAGCAGCATGCAAAAGCTCAGCGCCGAGAGGAACTGCCGCTCGCTCAGCCAGCCGCGCTCTTCCACGAGCACCCGGTGCATCAGCGCGATCTGCGCGGCGGGGCCGCCGAAGCTCAGCAGGCCGATCCGGGCGAAGGTGGTGAAGAGCAGGGAAAACGCGGGCATAAGCGCGGTGTGACCGGGCTCTGTAACGGCGCCATGACGGGCGCGCCGCTCAGCCGGTGACACGCGAGATTTCCCGCAGCATCTTGCGCCGCAGCGTCTCGGCAAAGGAGCGGTGGCCGCGTGCGGTCATCACAAAGCCGTCGCCCGTGATCAGCGCGCGGCGGTAGAAATTGGTGATGGCGAGCCCGCGCCCCGGCGCCTCAATGGCCAGCCCGTTCACGGTGATCCCGGCGCGCTGCGCCCGCTGCCGCGCGGCGCCGGTCGAGCCGCCGGCATTGGGTGTGCCGTCGCCCGAGACGTCGATGACGCGGCGGGTGCAGTCGGGCGCCGCGGCGAAGCGGTCGATGGCGCTGTGCAGCGCCGAGGCCGGCGCGGTGTCCGAGAGCACAAAGGCGCGCTCCATGGCGCGCGCCCGCGCGGCGAGGCGGGTGACGTCTTCGGCGCTGCGCATCTGCACCCAGCCGATGCTCATCTGCTGCCGCCCGTCGCCGGCCCATTGCATCACCGCCAGCGCCACCTTGTCCTGCACCAGAATCGCCGCGATCCCGGGATCGGCCAGCGCGCTCGCCAGTCCCTCCGCCTGCAGGCGGTACTCGGCGGCATCCACCGAGTTCGACACATCCATCGCCAGCAGCAGCGCCGTCTCGCAGGCGCGCGCGGGCGCGGCGAGCAGGGCGAGGCAGAGGCAAAACGCGCGCAGCATGGGTGTGATGCTGGCAGGGCGCGGGGCACCGGTCAATTGCGCTGATAGGGGGAGGGAAGTGCAGGCTTCTGTTGCCAGGTGCCTGCGAACCCCGCCTTACGCGGCTAGGCGCAAGGGCTTAGATTTCGGTCTTGTTACTGCTTACGCAGCAACTGCAACCGGAGCATGATTGTCGTTGGCAATTATGCAATTTGCACCGATAACGGTGGTGGCTCACCGGGACAAAGCTAACCCCTTTAGACGTTCGTCGATCCTGTTTCGGCCCCATGCTCCCCCCAACGAAGGGTGATATGGTGGAGCCGCCGGGTACCGCCCCCGGGTCCGATCCGCTTATTACGAGCGCGTTTATGTCCATAGTTCCCGAGGGAACGCTGGAAATATAGGCAAGCCGGGCGCGGAATCAAAGGGGGGATCGTGACGGATTGCGCAGAATTTCCGGCACCATGCAGGGGCGGGACGCTCGGGACGCCTCCGGCGGGCGTATTTTGCCAAGAGAAGAAGGGCAGCGGGCGGCGCTTTCGACCGGCCTGCATCTTCTTCTCTTTCCAAATACGCCTCTTTTGGGGCGGCCTCTCCGCATGGCATGACGCTTTCCTTCGGAGCGCCCATGCGCTAAAGCCGCGCGCAAGAAACCCGGAGGGCGGCATGAGCGACGGCAAGAACGGCATCACCTATGCGGATGCGGGCGTGGATATCGACGCGGGCAACGCGCTGGTCGACCGCATCAAACCCGCGGCAAAGCGCACCAGTCGCACAGGCACTGTCGCCGGGCTGGGCGGGTTCGGCGCGCTCTTCGATCTGAAGGCGGCGGGCTACAGCGATCCGGTGCTGGTGGCGGCCACCGACGGGGTGGGCACCAAGCTGCGCATCGCCATCGACACCGGCCATGTGGACGGCGTGGGCATCGACCTTGTCGCCATGTGCGTCAACGATCTGGTGTGTCAGGGCGCCGAGCCGCTGTTCTTTCTGGATTACTTCGCCACCGGCAAGCTCGACACCGAGAGCGCCGCGCGGGTGATCGAGGGCATCGCCGAGGGTTGCGTGCGCTCGGGCTGCGCGCTGATCGGCGGCGAGACCGCCGAGATGCCGGGCATGTATCCGGCGGGCGATTTCGACCTCGCGGGCTTTGCCGTCGGCGCCATGGAGCGCGGCAGCGAGCTGCCCGCCGGTGTGGCCGAGGGCGATGTGCTGCTGGGGCTGGCCTCGGACGGGGTGCATTCCAACGGCTACAGCCTCGTGCGCAAGCTGGTCGAGGTCTCGGGGCTGGGCTGGGAGGCCGATTGCCCCTGGGCCGAGGGTAGCCTCGGCGAGGTGCTACTGACCCCGACGCGGCTTTATGTGAAACAGGCGCTGGCGGCGGTGCGGGCGGGCGGCGTGCACGCGCTGGCGCATATCACCGGCGGCGGGCTGACCGAGAACCTGCCGCGCGTGCTGCCCGAGGGCATGGGCGCCACGATCGACCTTGGCGCCTGGGATCTGCCCCCGGTGTTCAAATGGATGGCCGAGATCGGCGGCATGGCGCAGGCGGAGATGCTCAAGACCTTCAACTGCGGCATCGGCATGGTGCTGGCGGTGGACGCGGCACAGGCCGAGGCGCTGACCGCGCTGCTGCGCGCGGAAGGCGAGACCGTCCATACGCTGGGCACCGTTACCGGCACGCCGGGCATGGTCTATGAGGGCGCGCTCCTTTGAAACGGGTCGCCATCTTCATCTCGGGCGGCGGCTCGAACATGGTGAAGCTGGTCGAGAGCATGACCGGCGATCATCCGGCCCGCCCCGTGCTGGTGCTGTCGAACAATGCCGATGCCGGCGGTCTGGTGAAGGCCGCAGAGATGGGCGTGCCCACGGCGGTGGTCGATCACCGGCCCTTCAAGGGCGACCGCGAGGCGTTTCAGGCCGCGCTTCAGGCAGAGCTGGAAAAGGCCGCGCCGGATATTCTCTGCCTTGCGGGCTTCATGCGGGTGCTGACCGCGAGCTTCGTGCAAAACTGGCAGGGGCGGATGCTGAACATCCACCCCTCGCTGCTGCCGAAATATCGCGGGCTGCACACCCATGCCCGGGCGCTCGAGGCGGGCGATGCGGAACATGGCTGTACGGTGCACGAGGTCACGCCGGAGCTGGACGAAGGCCCGATCCTCGGGCAGGCCACCGTGCCGGTGCTGCCGGGCGACACGCCCGACGCGCTGGCGGCGCGGGTGCTGGTGCAGGAGCACCGCCTCTATCCGGCGGTGCTCAGGCGCTTTGCCGAGGGCAATCGCGAGAGGCTGCGACTCGCTCAGGGCTGAGCGCGATGCGCGGCGACATTGCCGTGCCAGCCATCGGGCGCCAGCTCTGCCGGCGGCGCCAGAAGCGCCGGGACGCCGACGATCACAAGCAGGACAAGGGCGGCGAGCCAGGGCAGCAGAGCGGGGCGCGCGGCGCGTTCGAGCGACCGGGACGGGGCGGGGTGAAGATCGAGAATCGTCATGTCGGAATCTCCGGAAGACGTGGGTTGCGGTGACGGCTCCGATATAGCGAGGCGTCAGGTATTCTTAAAATGAATGTTTATTTTCTTGGGCATCACGGGTTGGAATGAATCCGTGGTCAAAACCCGTCACTAAGCGCCTCAGAGTTGGGTTTTCGTCGCGATGTCTTTGCTCTGCCGCCCGCGCGGGTGTAGGAGGGCAACCCAGCGATAATCAAACGATAAGCAAGAGCCGCCGGAGCCCTAATGAAGACCATCACCACGACGCAAGAGCTTGCCGCGTTCTGCGAGGCTGCGGCAGAGGCCCCTTATGTCACGGTCGATACCGAATTCCTCAGGGAACGGACCTATTATTCCAAACTCTGTCTCGTGCAGCTCGCGGCGCCGGGCAAGGGTGACGAGAACGCGGTTCTGGTCGATCCGCTGGCCGACGGGCTGTCGCTCGATCCGCTGCTCGATCTCTTCCGCAACACGTCGGTGGTCAAGGTCTTCCATGCCGCGCGGCAGGATCTGGAGATCTTCTTCATCGACCACGGGGTGATCCCCGATCCGCTCTTCGACACCCAGGTCGCGGCGATGGTCTGCGGCTTTGGCGAGCAGGTGGGCTACGAGACGCTGGTCAAGCGTATCGCGCGGCAGTCGCTCGACAAGAGCTCGCGCTTCACCGACTGGTCGCGCCGCCCGCTGACCGATGCGCAGAAGAAATACGCGCTGGCCGATGTCACCCATCTGCGGGTGATCTACGAGCATCTGGCAAAGGAGCTGGAGCGCACCGGCCGTGCCCGCTGGGTGGCCGAGGAGCTGGCGGTTCTGACCGATCCGGAAACCTATATCACCCGGCCCGAAGAGGCCTGGCAGCGGGTCAAGACGCGCTCGTCGAGCCCGCGCTTTCTGGCGCTGGTGCGCGAGCTGGCGGCCTTCCGCGAGGATTACGCGCAGTCCAAGAACATCCCGCGCAACCGGGTCTTCAAGGACGACGCGCTGACCGAGCTGGCCTCAACCAAGCCGGTGACGATGGAGGATCTGGGCCGCTCGCGGCTGCTGCTGCGCGAGGCGCGCAAGGGCGCCATCGCCGAGGGCATCCTGGCGGCGATCCAGGCCGGGCTCGACTGCCCCAAGGACGAGCTGCCGAAGCCCGACACTTCCCGCGACCAGTTGCAGGTGAACCCGGCGCTGGCGGATCTGCTGCGGGTGCTGCTGAAGGCGCGCACCGAGGCCTCGGGCGTGGCGGCGCGGCTGATCGCACCGGCGGCGGATCTCGACGCCATGGCGGCGGGCATGCGCGACGTCAAGGCGCTGACCGGCTGGCGCCGCGAAGTGTTCGGAGAGGACGCGCTGCGGCTCTGCGAGGGGCAGATCGGCCTCGCGGTCAAGGGCCGCGAAGTCGAAGTGATCGAGATCTGAGAGTGTCGTTCCGGGCGGTGGTGGGCTGAAACCCCACCGTTCAGGCGACCTTAGGGGCAGGTCTTTGACCCACCGCCAACGGCGACTATCCGTTACCGGCGTGACACACGGGCATTGCTGGCGCCCTGCACGCGGATCTCGCGGATGCCCGCCAGTTCCTGCTCGGTGAGCCAGATCGCGGCGGTGACCATGCGGGCGCGCGGCCCGACATTGCGCGGTCCGGCCGATTGCAGCGCCTGCAATTCATAGACCAACGTGTCGGCGTCGCTGGCAGCTTCGTCCTCGACGATGCGCACATCGAACGGGCCGGCGCGGTCAGCGATGCCGGTGACGCGGATGATTGCGCCGCCGGGGCGGCGTTCGATCAGCAGTTCCTCAATGGTCTCGACTGGCCAGCCGGCATAGTCTTCCTCCCCGGGGCGGAAGATCGAAGCGCGGCGCGCCGGGATCAGCGGGTTATCGGCGCCGGTGGCGGCGGTGTTCACGGTCACCGGCTCGCTGCCTCCGAACCAGTTGAACGGGTTCATCCGCGACTCGCGCACAGTGCCGCAGCCGGTCAGCACAACCCCGGCGACGATCAGGACCGAGAGAGATTTCTTCATGGCGTCACTGCCCCTTGCCTGCCTGCCCGTGAGGGTTATCGCATTGTGTCAGGCTTGAAAAGCATCCCGTGCGGGGGGCTGGACCTTTCCGCCGCGCCTGCCTACCTCTAGAGGCGACAGCAGGAGACGAATATGGCACAGGCGGCATTCGAAGAGGTGGTCGAGGATTTCGAGTTTCTCGAGGATTGGGAAGACCGCTACCGCATGGTGATCGAGATGGGCAAGTCGATGGAGCCCTTGCCCGACGCGCTCAAGGTGCCCGCCACCAAGGTCGAGGGCTGCGCCAGCCAGGTCTGGCTGCACCCGGCGGTCGAGGACGGGCGGTTCCATTTTCAGGGCGACAGCGACGCGATGATCGTGCGCGGTCTGATCGCGGTGCTTCACCGGCTTTATGACGGGCTGCCGGTGGGCGAGGTCGGCAAGCTCGACGCCCGCGCAGAGCTGGGCCGGCTCGGGCTGAACGATCATCTCTCTGCACAGCGCTCGAACGGGCTGCGGGCGATGGTGGAGCGGATCCGGGAGTATGCGGCGGCGGCATGAACCGCGCTGGGGCCGGACCTTCGGGCTTGGGCATGATCGCGTGAGTGTCGCCCGGTAAGCTGCTGGAAATGCAAGGTTATCTCGTTTTCCCATGGCGGGCGCGCATCGGGTTGTCGGGGGCGGACGCGCAGACGCCTCACCGCGGCGGCGTTGCGCCGCCGGCGCATTGGCCTCAAGTATTAATCTTTTTCTTTCATACGCTTGAGCCACCTTTGTAAGAGCTCTCCTCCCGCTCCGGTTCCAGCGCAAAGAAGGCATTGCCGAGCGGGTTCGAGGTCGTTCGCAGGGCAAAGACATGGTCAGCCCGCTCGCGGCTCATCTCGCGACAGGGCACCTGTGCCAGTTCAGCCTGACGGCTCGCGCCCTTGCTCCACATGAAGCCAACACCGAGATCGTGGCTGACCGCGTCCAGCACGCCGTCACGGGTGTCCATCACGATGGACGGGCGCGGCGCGAGGCCGGCGCGGCGAAACCCTTCATCCACCACCTTTTGGGTGGAGCTTCCCGCAGTGCGGAAAATCAGCCGCTCAGACATGAGATCGGCGCAGCCAATCGCCGTCCGTCCAGCCAGCGGGTGGCCGGGGTGAACGATGGCGACGACCGACTGGCTCTGGATCTGGCGGCGCCGGAAGCGATCCTGATCGGGCGGCTCGGGCAGCACGCCGACATCGACGCGGCCTTCGCCCACGGCATCGACGATTCGTCCCCAGCTGCCCATCTCGATTTTGACGTCGACACCCGGAAACTTTGCGCGAAACGCACGTATCAGGGCCATGCCCGGGAGCGGCTGGCCGAGGCCCACGCGCAGTTCGCCATGCTTCATCGTGCGGTGCTGGCGCAGGATCTCCGCGATCCTGCCGGTGCCGTCCTCGATCTGGCGGGCGGTCTCGTAGAGCTGCTGACACAGGGATGTCGGCAGCATGTCATTGGCACTGCGCCGAAAAAACTCGACACCAAGCGCGCGTTCGAGATCGCGCACCTGCTGGCTGACGGTGGCCTGCGACACGCCCAGGCGTCGGGCCGCGGCCGAGAAGCTGCCGGTTTCCGTCACCGCGTTCAGCGCCCTGAGGCGCGAAAAGGTCAGCGCGGTGACCGGATCCTTGGGGGGCAAGCTTTTCATGCGGACGGCATAGGCATTGCCTGTAACCGTAACATGACTGTCGTAGAGACTCCCTATGACGGCCTCGAAAAACACGAGGGGCCCCATGGCGACAGTTGAGCTGAAAGACATCCGGAAATCCTTCGGCAACACCGACATCCTGCGGGGTGTGTCGCTGGATATCGCGGACGGCGAGTTTCTGTCGCTGGTGGGCCCCTCGGGCTGCGGCAAGTCCACGCTGCTGCGCATCCTCGCGGGTCTGGAGAGCCAGAGCGCGGGCTCCGTGCGGATCGGAGAGGCGGCGGTCGACGGGGTGCGCGCGGCGGATCGCGACCTTGCGATGGTCTTTCAGAGCTATGCGCTCTATCCGCACCTGACGGTGGCGCAGAACATCGCGGTGCCGCTGACCATGCGGCGGCTGCGCCGTACCGACCGGCTGCCGCTTTGCGGCCGGCTCATGCCGGGGGCACGCACCCGCAGGGCAGGGATCGTGGAAACGGTGCGCGAGGCCGCGGAGACGCTCGAGATCGCCGACCTGCTCGACCGCAAGCCGGGGCAGCTCTCGGGCGGGCAACGCCAGCGGGTCGCCCTTGGGCGCGCTCTGGTGCGCGATCCCGCTGCCTTTCTGCTCGACGAGCCGCTTTCGAATCTCGATGCCAAGATGCGTGTGCATATGCGGGCCGAGATCGCGCAGCTGAACCGCCGTCTCGGCGCGACCTTTGTCTATGTCACCCACGATCAGGCGGAGGCGATGACCATGTCGGACCGCATCGCCGTCATGATGGATGGAGAGCTGCTGCAAGTTGGAACGCCGGATGTGCTGTACGACGCGCCCGCCGATATCCGCGTCGCCCGGTTCATCGGCTCGCCCGCGATCAACCTGCTGCCGGTCGAGACGGACGGCGCCGGGCGCATCCGCCTGACCGGGCGCGAGACCGCGCTGCGCGCCGGGCCGGTGCCGGTCGCCTATCTGGGCATCCGGCCCGAGGCGCTGGAGCCCTGCGACCGCGATCCGCTGCTGTCGGGCCGCGCGCGGCTGGTCGAGAATCTCGGCTCCGATCTGTTCGTCCAGCTCGACGTGCCGGAGATGCCAGAGCCGGTTACGGTGCGGCTGCCCTCCGACGCTCGCGGCAAGATCGCCGTCGGCGGCCTGATGCATCTGCGGACGCGTCAGGGCCGGGTGCGCGGTTTCGACAGCATGGGCCTCGCCGTGCCGCTCCGGGCGGAGGTTTTCGCCGATGCCTGACATCCCGCGCCTCAACCGCCCGGAACACCGCCAGGCCCGCGCCGGTCGCGCGCTGATCGCGCCGGCGGTCCTGCTGCTGTTGCTGATCCTCATCCTGCCGGTCGTCGTCGCCGCCGTCCTGTCCTTCAGCGATTACACGCTGGGCCGGAGTGGCATCGGCTGGGTGGGGATCGAGAACTATGCCGACATTTTCGCCAGGTCGAGCTATCGCAAGATGATCACCGCAACGGTGCTCTATGTCGCGGTGACCGTGCCGCTGTCGGTCGCGCTCGGGCTGGGCGCGGCGCTGCTGATCCGCTCGGTCGGCGCCGGGGCCGGCTTTTACCGCACGGTCTATTTCCTGCCCGTGATGGCCTCGCTGCTGGCCATGGCCATCGTGTGGGAGTTCGCGCTGCACCCCTCTCTGGGGCTGGTGAACCGCACGCTCGCACAAGGCTGTGGCACATGGCTGGAGGGCTGGCCGTGGTTCGCAGGGGGCTGCTCGTACGGGTTTCCCATGTGGCTGTCGGACCGTGATTATGCGCTCTGGACACTGGCCTTCATCGGCATCTGGCAGAGCTTCGGCTTCAACATGGTGCTTTACCTCGCGGGCCTGACCTCGGTGCCGCGCGATCTGTACGCCGCCGCCGAAATGGACGGGGTGCGCAGCGGTTGGGAGCGCTTTCGCCTGATCACCTGGCCGATGCTGGGGCCGACGACGGTCTTCGTAATCACAATCTCAACCATCCGCTCGTTTCAGGTCTTCGACACGGTCGAGGCGCTGACCCACGGCGGCCCGGCCAAATCCACCTATGTGATGATCTACGCGATCTACGAAAAGGGCATCGCCCAGAACCTCGTCGGCATGGGGGCGGCCATCACCGTGCTGTTCCTCGGCTTCGTGATGCTGATCTCGGTCGCGCAGCGCCGCTTTGTCGAACGGAAGGTGCATTACGCATGATCCACCGCTTTTCCACCCGTCAGACGCTGATCCACGCCGTGCTGATCCTCGGCGCCATTGTGGTGCTGCTGCCGTTCTACGTCATGGTCGCCACCGCATTGAAATCCCCGGTCGAGATCGCCTCCGGCACCGGCGGGCTCTTTGGTGCACAGGCACCCATGCCGAGCGAGGCATGTCTGATGCAGGGCGGCAGCGAGGCCGATTGCATGACCCGGCCCGCGATCGACAATTTCCGGCAGGCCTTCACCAAGGCGCCGCTCTGGCGCTACCTGCTGAACGGGGTGATCGTGACCGCCGCGATTTTCCTGCTGCAAACGCTGATCGCGGTGCCGGCGGCCTATGCGCTGGCCAAGCTGAGGTTCTGGGGCCGCGACGCCGCCTTCGCGCTGGTGATGTTCTGCCTGCTGATCCCGGTCCACGCCATCGCGCTGCCGCTCTATCTGATGCTGGCGCATCTCGGGCTGACGAACAGCTACGCCGCGCTGATCCTGCCCTGGATCGTCTCGGCCTTCGGCATCTTCCTGATGCGGCAGTTCTTCCTGACCGTGCCCGATGACCTGATCGACGCCGCCCGCATGGACGGCATGGGCGAATTCGCGATCATCTGGCGCGTCATGCTGCCCACGGCCATTCCCGCGCTGCTGGCCTTCGCCATCTTCTCGGTGGTGGCGCATTGGAACGATTACTTCTGGCCGCGCATCGTCATCACCGGCGAGCGCAGCCTCTTCACACCGCCGCTCGGCCTGCGCGAGTTCAAGGGTGATCTCGACGGCACCTTCTATGGTCCGATGATGGCCACGGCGCTGGTCATCGTCACCCCGCTGGTGGCGGCCTTTCTGGTGGCCCAACGACGCTTCATCGACGGCATCACCCTGACCGGCATGAAGTGACCAATCTCCCCTCCCGACCAAATAAGGAACTTCCCATGAAACGCCTTCTTTCCACGGCGGCCGCCGTGACCCTTCTTGCGCCCGCCGCCCATGCGACCGAGATCGAGGTGGCCTATGCCTATTCCTCGCTGTTCGATCCGACCTTCGCGCAGATCACGCAGGCCTTCGAACAGGCGCACCCGGACATCAAGGTGACCTTTCGTGCCACCTACGAGAACTATGAGGACGCCACCAACACCATCCTGCGCGAGGCCGTCGCGGGCACCGTGCCGGATGTTTCCTTCCAGGCGTTGAACCGTCAGCAGATCCTCGTCGAGCGCGGCATCGCCCAGCCGCTCGACCCGTTCATCGCCGGCGAGGAGGGGTTCGAAACCGAGGGCTATCACAAGGCCATGCTGGACCTGTCGCGTTTCGACGGCGCGATCTACGGGCTGCCATTCTCGGTTTCCACCCCCATCGGCTTTTACAATATGGACATGCTGCGCGGCGCCGGCATCGACACGGTGCCCGCCACCTGGGACGCGGTCATCGCCGCCTGCAAGGCAATGACCGCCAACGGGCAGGAGGCGCTTTACTGGCACTGGGATATCTCGGGCAACTGGATGCTCCAGGCCGAGATGTGGAGCCAGGGCGTGCCGATGATCAAAGACGGCAAGCTGAACATGGACAATGACGCCGGGTTGAAGGCGCTGGAAACCGCGCACGCCATCTTTCGCGATTGTGAGATGAAGAACACCGGCGGCGGCGATGCGTCAAAGGCCTTTGCGGCGGGCGAGCTGGGCATGTTCTTCTCCTCCACCGCGTATGTCAGCTTTGTCGATCGCTCCAAGCTGGGGGATTGGGAGTTCGTGACCGCGCCCTATCCGGGGCTCGACGGCACGCCGCAGGCCCTGCCTGCCGGCGGCAACGCGGCGATGATGACCTCCGCCTCCGACGACCCCGAACTGCGCGCCGCCGCATGGGACTTCATCAAGTTCGCCACCTCGGGGGAGGGGGCCGCCGCCGTCGCACTGACCACCGGCTACGTGCCGCCGAACCAGAAGGCGAACGCGCTGCTGATGGATGATTTCTATGCGCAAAATCCCAACAAGATGACCGCCGTCGATCAGCTGCCGCTGCTCTCGGAATGGTTCGCTTACCCCGGTGACAACGGTCTGGCGGTGACGCAGGTGATCCACGACAGCCTGGAGGCGATCCTCGTGGGCGATGCCACCGACATGGAAGAGCTGCGCGACGAGATGGTGGACGAGGTCAACGCGCTGCTGCCGCGCTGATTGTGGCCGATGGGCGCGGCGGTCGATCCGCCGCGCCGTCTTGCAAAGGAGACCCGGATGACAAACGCCCTTCGCTTCGCGATCCTGACGGATCTGCATTTCGTGCCCGAAGGCCAGACGATCTATGGCTTTGATCCGCGCGCCTGCCTTGGCCGTGCGCTGGCCTTCCTCGACACGCTGCCGCAGGTCGATTTCCTCGTCATCGCCGGGGATCTTTGCGACCGCGGCGAGCCGGCGGCCTATGACAGCCTGCGCGCCGCGCTCGCGGATCTGCCGGTGCCGGTGATCCTCATGGTCGGCAACCACGACAACCGCGGCCATTTCCGGGCGGCCTTCCCGGCCGCGCCCGACGACGGCAACGGCTTTGTGCAGGGGCTGCATGTCTTCGGGCAGGCCAGCCTCATCACCCTCGATACGCTGGACGAGGCCGAACCGGGCCATCACGGACATCTGTGCGACACCCGGCTGGCCTTCCTCGAAAAGGCGCTGCGCGAGGCGCCCGCCGACCGGCCTGTGCTCCTGTTCCAGCATCACCCCCCGATGACCTTGTCGATCCCGCCGATGGATGCCATTCGCCTGCGCGACGGCGCGGCGGAACTGGCCGTGTTCGAGCGGGTGGGGCGCAAACCGGAGATCCTGTTCATGGGCCATATCCACCGTCCGATCACCGGCCTGTGGCATGGCATACCCTATCACATCCAGCGCGCGCTGATGCACCAGGTCCACCATGAGTTCGACCGGTCGGGACGGATTATGGGGGCGCTGGAATCCCCCGACCTTGCCTATGTCACGGTGCGGGATGGCGATGTGCTGATACATGACTGTTCCTTCACCTATGACGGGCCGGTCTTCGACCTCGAGTCCCCCGATGCGGCCGCCGTGGCCGCGCCCGAGGATCTGGTGACCCGCTGATGCGGCCCGAGGATTACGAGGCGATCCTGTGCGATCTCGACGGCTGCCTGATCTCCGGCGATGTGCTGCTGCCGGGCGCGCAGGCACTGTTGGCGCGGGCGGGCGACCGGCTGACATTGCTGAGCAACAATTCCACCGAGACCGCCGAGACCCTGAGCGCCCGGCTGGCGGCCATGGGCCTCGCGGTGCCGCCCACGCGGATCGTTCTGGCCGGCACTGCGGCGGTTGCCCATCTCGCCGCGCTGCCCGGCGCGCGGGTGCGCCTGTTCGCCAGCCCGGCGCTGCGCGCCCACGCGGTCGCTTCGGGCCTCACCGAGGCGCGTGAAGAGGTCACCCACCTCCTTCTCGCCAAGGATCCGACCTTCGGATACCGGGAGCTACAGGACGTGATTGGCCTTCTCACGCGCGGCGCGCATCTGGTCGTGGCCAATCCCGATGTCAGCCATCCCGGGCCGGACGGCGTGCCGGTTCCGGAAACGGGAAGCTGCCTTGCCGCGATCCTCAGCATTCTGCCCGGCGTTGACTATGATGTGATCGGCAAGCCCGAGCCGGCGCTCTACCATGCTGCGCTTTCGCGTTACGCGATACGGCCCGAACGGGTTCTGGCGATCGGAGACAACCCGCTGACCGATGCCGAAGGCGCCGAACGCCTCGGCCTGGATTTTGTCCTGGTCGGTCCGCATGCGCGGCGTTGGGCCGATCTCGACCGGTATCTCGCAGAGTTTCCTGAGGCCGCCTGATGTCAAGCCACTGAATAGGCGGCTGAATCCGGGAGAGTGGCGATGCATTTTTAGCTTTGGAGACCTGCCGATTTCGCAATGAAATCAACGGCAGGTGGCGGAGAGACAGGGATTCGAACCCTGGGACCCCGTGAAGGGTCAACGGTTTTCGAGACCGCCCCGTTCGACCACTCCGGCACCTCTCCGCGGGGGTCGTGGAGGGCCGTTTAGCGGGATGCGCGGGCCGGTGCAACAGGGAAATTTCGCCGATTGCGCCACAACCCGCCGGAGCGCGCGCCGGACCCGTTGCGGCCTTGGAAAAGCGCCGCGCCGCGCTTAGGCTGCCGGTGACCCGAGAACCGGAGAATCTCTTATATGGCCCTGCGCTTTGCCGCTCCCTTCTTCGCCGCCGCCCTTGCCTGGCCCGTCGCCGCGGATCCGGTGGAACCGACGGATGCGCTGCTCGACGCGCTCGGTTTGCCGAAGATCGTGCAGATCATGCGCGAGGAGGGCATGGATTATGCCCGCGAAATGGCCATCGACCTGATGCCCGGCGGGGCGACTCCCGCCTGGCAGGCTTCTGTCGGCACGATCTATGACACCGGCGCGATGGAGGACATGGTGCGCGCGCGTTTCGCCGAGAGCTTCGGCGAGACCGACGCCACGCCGCTGCTGACCTTCTTCACCGGCGAGACCGGCAGCCGCATCGTGGATGTCGAGCTTTCGGCGCGCCGCGCGATGATCGACGACGATGTGGAAACCGCCGCGCGCGAGGCGTTTCGCGGGCTCGACGGCTCCTCCGATCCGCGGCTCGCCACGATCACCGAATTCGTCCAGGAAAACGATCTGGTCGAGGCCAATGTGGTCGGCGCGCTCAATGCCAGCTACCAGTTCTATCTCGGGCTGACCAATGGCGGCGCGCTGGAGATGACCGAGCGCGACATTCTCACCGAGGTCTGGTCGCAGGAGGCCGAGACCCGCATCGACACCCGCGAATGGCTATACGGGTTCCTGCTGATGGCCTACGGGCCGATCGCGCAGGAGGATCTCGAAACCTATGTGGCGCTGTCGGTGAGCCCGGAGGGCAGGGCGATGAACCGCGCGCTCTTTGCCGGGTTCAACGCCATGTATGACGAGATCTCCTATGCGCTGGGGCTGGCCGCCGCCGAGCAGATGATGGCGCAGGAATTGTAGCGCCGGCTAAAGCTCCGGTTGACAAATGGCTGCGATCCTCCGATAAGCGCGGCTCGGAGCGGGGCTATTGCGGCCCCGGTTTCGATTCATATATCAACGGCAGCCCCAAAAGGGCGCGCTGTCCGAGGCGGGCGAAAGGCCCGGAAAGACCCGAAAGGGCGCCACAGGACGCGGGAAACGAAGGAAGACGCAGATGTTCGCGGTGATGAAAACCGGCGGCAAGCAGTACAAGGTTCAGGCGGGCGATACGCTCCGCGTGGAGAAGCTGGCCGCAGATGCGGGTGAAACCGTTCAGTTCAACGAGATCCTCATGCTCGGTGGCGACAGCGTCACCGTGGGGGCGCCGCTGGTGGCAGGTGCCGCCGTGCAGGCCGAGGTGATCGACCAGATCAAGGGTGACAAGGTCATCAACTTCGTCAAGCGTCGCCGCAAGCACAGTTCGCAGCGCACCAGGGGCCACCGTCAGCAACTGACCCTGCTGCGCGTGACCGAGATCCTCGCCTCGGGCGCCGACGCCACCGGCGTCAAGGCCGCCGCCGGCGCGGGCTCCGTTCCCGCCGCCGCCGCTGCTCCGAAGGCGAAAGCCAAGGCCGCCGCTGCCGGCGCCGACGATCTCAAGAAACTGTCGGGCGTGGGCCCGGCGCTCGAGAAGAAACTGCACGAGGCCGGTGTGACCAGCTTTGCGCAGATCGCCGCCTGGACCGAAGCCGATATTGCCGAGATGGACGAGAAACTGTCCTTCAAGGGCCGTATCGAGCGCGAAGGCTGGATCGACCAGGCCAAAGACCTGGCCGGTAACTGAGACAAAGGAGACTGACCCATGGCACATAAAAAAGCAGGCGGTTCGTCCCGTAACGGCCGCGACTCCGCCGGTCGCCGTCTTGGCGTGAAGCTCTACGGTGGCCAGGCCGCCATCCCGGGCAACATCATCATCCGTCAGCGCGGCACCAAGTTCTGGCCGGGCGAAGGCGTGGGCATGGGCAAGGATCACACGATCTTTGCAACCGATACCGGTGCCGTGACCTTCCACAAGGGCCTCAAGGGCCGCACCTTCGTATCCGTGCTTCCGGCGGCGGAGGCTGCCGAATAAGCCGATCTCGCGATACGCGAAACATGGGGGGATCGGCTGACAAGCCGGTCCCCTTCGGCGTTTCAGGGGGAGTGGCGCCGATCCATCCGAGCAAGTGCATTAGAGGAGCATGCACATGATTCTCGACCAGATGAAGCAACCGCCGGCCGCCGCGCCGGAACCCTCTGCACCGCCGCCGGTGATCGTCACCGAGCGGTTCTCGCTGCGGCCGCTGCGCCGCTCCGATGCCGGGCTGCTGGAGCATTACAGCGGCGATGTGCGCGTGGCGCATATGACCACTTCCATCCCACATCCGCTGCCGCCCGGCGCGACCGAGGCCTATATTGCCCGCGCCGCCGACCCCAAGCGCAGCGAAGAGGTCTGGGTCATGGATGCCTCGGCGCATGACGGGGCAGAGGTGATGGGGGTGATCTCGCTGGAACGGATGGATCGCAACCAGAGCGAAATCGGCTACTGGGTCGCGCCGCCATACTGGAACACCGGGCTTGCCTCGGAGGCGCTGCGCGCGCTGGTCGAGGCCAATCCCTATGGCTCGGCGACCCTGTTCGCGAGTGTGTTCCAGGACAACCCGGCCTCGGCGCGGGTACTGACCAATTGCGGCTTCGAATATATCGGCGATGCCGAGGCGTTTTCGGTGGCGCGCAACGCCAAGGTGCCGACCTGGACCTATCTGCGCCGCATGGGCTGATTGCGGGGCGGCGGGCATTTGCGCCGCCGCCCGGACCGGTCCGCGGCTCTTTTCGAAAAAATGTAGAAAAAAATTAAGGCGCCCGGAACCGGACGCCTTTCGGGACGTTATACTGTCATGGAAAGAGAAGGCCGGATTTTAGCTTCCCCAGCTGCGAACCGGCCCGCAATCCATGTGAACGAAGCTCGAGCTGGTGTAGCGCCCGACGCCACCGGCGCGACAAGCTTGTGCGGCCCGGGCCATCTGGTTGACGGAGCGCGAGTTGAGATGCAGATCCGCCGCCTCACCGCGCAGGTGGCGGGAGTTCTTGGCGACGCCGGAGCTGCGCGCGCGCAGCATGGCGTTGGTCTTGGGCGAACGATAGCCCGAGATCAGCATATAGGGCTCGGAGCAGTCCATGAGGTTGTGCGCGGCGGTCATGATGTCGACGGTGCGGGCGTCGATATTCTTGATATCGTCAGTCCGCCAGTCGCGCATGAAGTAATTGATTTCCTTGAGACATTCGCGAATATACTCGCCCTCGATCCAATAGATCATGTCGATTTTCTCGCCGGTGCGGGCGGAATACATCTTGATCCGTCGGATATCGCCGGCGCCGCGCAGGAACCCTGCCGCGTGGCCGTAAGTCGGAGCTGCTGTGACGAGTGTGGCTGCGAATGCGCCAAGAAGGCCGCGGCGCGTGAGGCCGCCTGCAGTTTGTTCGGTCATATGAAAGCGCCTGTCCCGTTAGTCGCTGTACCTGTTGTGTCGCCTCGTTGGGCGACCCTGCCATCTATCCCCAGATGCACGTAGTATATGCCACAATTCGAATCGTGCTGAAAGTCGCTTTTAGGACGAATCGTAACTATCAAGAGGTTTCGGCGAATTCCTGCGCAAATCTCCGCAGACCTGTGGCGCGTTTGCGCCGAGCTTTCGGGGGCGATGCAGTGTCGCCGCGCAAGGCGGGAAACTTGGCATTTGGCGGAAAAGTGAGTAGACAGTCTAGGCATTTGACGAACAAGAATAGTTTGGCTCTTCAAAGCGTTATTTCGGGGTTAGATATGACAAATTCGCGCAGGCAGTTCGCAACGGGGATCAAGGCCGGGTTGGCAGTGGCGCTTGCCGCTGGCTGGATGACGGCGGCGGTGCCCGGTGGCGCGTCTGCGCAGACACTGGCGCTGACGGCTTACAAACAGGCGGTGGCGGAGTCGCTTTCCGAAGACGAGGGGCTCGCGGCCTTCTACCGGGCGCGGGGATTCGAGCCGCTCTGGACCTCTGCCGATGCCAAAGCGACCGAGCGCCGCGCCGCGCTGATCGAGGCGCTGTCGCAGGCGGATCTGCACGGGCTTCCGGTACAACGCTACGATGTGGACGGGCTTATGACAGAGCTGCGCACGGTGCGCGGCGACCGCGCACGCGGCCTGGCCGAGGTGGCGCTGAGCCGCGCTTATCTGCAATTCGCACACGATCTGAACGGCGGCCTTCTCGATGGGCGCCGCGTCGATTCCGGCATCAAGCGCGCGCCGCAAAGGCTGTCTTCGCAACTGCTGCTGGAGCGTCTGGCCAGCGAAGAGCCGCGCGCGGTGCTGCGCGGACTGGCGCCGCAGAGCCCGGAATATGCCCGGCTGATGCGCGAAAAGCTGATGCTTGAACACAGCATTGCCCATGGTGGCTGGGGCCCGGCGATCCGCACGGGTAAGCTCGAGCCGGGGCAGAGCGGCGCGCCTGTCGTGGCGCTGCGTGACCGGCTGGTGGCGATGGGCTATCTGGCGCCGTCGCTCTCGGCCAGCTATGACGAGCCGCTGCGCGCGGCGGTGACGGCCTTTCAGGAGGATCACGGGCTCGAAACCGACGGCGTCGCCGGTGCCTCGACCCTGTCGAGCATCAATATCGGCCCCGAGGAGCGGCTGAAATCGGTCATCGTGGCGATGGAGCGCGAGCGCTGGATGAACCTGCCTGACGGGCTGGGGAAACGGCACATCCTCGTCAATCTCACCGATTTCCACGCCCGCATCATCGACGACGGCAAGGTCAGCTTCGAGACCCGCTCGGTGATCGGCCATCAGGATCCCGACCGGCGCACGCCGGAGTTTTCCGACGTGATGGAGTTCATGGTGATCAACCCGTCCTGGTATGTGCCGCGCTCGATCATCGTGAACGAATACCTGCCGCTGCTGCGCCGCAACCCCGGCGCGGTGGGGCATCTGGAGATCACCGACAGCCGCGGCCGGCGGGTCAATCGCGGTCGGGGCTTTTCGCAATACACCGCCGCGAGCTTCCCCTTTGCCATGCGCCAGCCGCCGGGGCCGCGTAATGCGCTGGGGCAGGTGAAGTTCATGTTCCCCAACAAGTACAACATCTATCTGCATGATACGCCGTCGAAAAGTCTGTTCGATCACACGCGGCGGACCTATTCGCATGGCTGTGTCCGGCTCGGCGATCCGAAGGATTTCGCCTATGCGCTGCTGGCGCGGCAGACCGACGATCCGGTTGGCTTTTTCCAGGCGCGCCTGCGCACCGGCAGCGAAAGCCGGGTGAATCTCGACGATCCGGTGCCGGTGCATCTGATCTACCGCACCGCCTTTACCCAGGCGAAGGGCAAGGTGAATTACCGCGACGACATGTATGGGCGCGACGCCAAGCTCTGGAATGCGCTTTCTGCCGCAGGGGTGGCGCTGGCGGCTCCGCAGAGTTAAGTCCAACCGGGAACGATCCCGGAGGCTTTCATGTCGCACAGCATCGCAGACATCGCCGCAGCGCTCGGGCTGGAGGCGCAGGGCGAAACCGATCTTCGTGTGAGCGGCGTGGCCGAGCCCGCCATGGCCGCGCCGGAGCAGCTGGCACTGGCGATGAAACCGGATTTCGCCGCGCAGATCGGGCAGGGCCAGGCGCACGCCGCCATGCTCTGGGATGGCGCCGACTGGCAGAGCTACGGGCTGCGCGCCGCGATTCTCGCCAAGCGCCCCCGGCACGCGCTTTCCGGCCTCTCGGCGATGATGGATCCCGGCGCCGGCTATGCGGCGGGCATCCACCCCTCCGCCGTGATCGACCCCTCCGCCGAGCTGGGCGAGGGTGTCTCGGTCGGCCCCTTCACGGTGATCGGCGCCGGGGCGCGGATCGGCGCGGGCTCGGTGATCGGGCCGCAATGCCATGTCGGCTGGGACAGCGTGCTGGGCGAGGGCGCGCTGCTGCATTCCGGCGTCACCATCGGCGCCCGCGTCACCATCGGCGCGCGCTTCATCGCGCAGCCGGGCGCGGTGCTGGGCGGCGACGGGTTCTCCTTTGTCACGCCCGAGCCCTCCGGCGTCGAGAAGGTGCGCGAGACGCTGGGCAAGGAAGGCGACGCGCAGGCGCAGGTCTGGGCGCGCATCCATTCGCTGGGCGGCATCACCGTGGGTGACGACGTCGAGATCGGCGCCAATGCCTGTATCGACCGCGGCACCGTGCGCGACACGAGGGTCGGCAACGGCACCAAGATCGACAATCTCGTGCAGGTCGGCCACAACGTGGTGGTGGGCGAAAACTGCCTGCTCTGCGGCCAGGTGGGCATCGCGGGCTCGACCCGGCTCGGCAACAACGTGGTGCTGGGCGGGCAGACCGGCGTGGTCGACAATATCTTTGTCGGCGACAACGTCATCACCGGCGCCGGCACCATGCTGATGGCCAATGTGCCGGCGGGGCGGGCGATGCTCGGCTACCCGGCCACCAAGATGGACAGCCATGTGGAAAGCTACAAGGGGCTGCGCCGTCTGCCGCGTCTCTTCCGCGACGTGGCGGAGCTGAAGAAAGCGGTTTCCAAGCTCGCGGGGAATGAGTAGACGGACCCTGCATCGAGCGACGAAGAGGGAGCGCCGCCATGAGTGTGAAGGACCGGGTGATCGCGATTATCGCCGAACAGGCCGTTCTGGAACCATCGGACGTGACGATGGACAGCACGCTGGAGGATCTGGGCATCGACAGCCTCGGCCTCGTGGAGAGCATCTTTGCCATCGAGGAAGCCTTTGATATCTCGGTGCCGTTCAACGCCAACGAGCCCGAGCAGAGCGATTTCGACATCTCGTCGGTGGCGACCATCGTCGCCGGGATCGAAAAGCTCATCGCCGAGCAGGCCAAGTGAAACGGGTCGTCATCACCGGCGCGGGCACGGTCAACGCGCTGGGGCGCGACGTGCCGGCGACGCTGGAGGCGATGCGCGAGGGCCGCTGCGGCATCTCCGAGCTGGAATTCCGCGATGTGGAGCGGCTCTCCATCCGCATCGGCGGGCAGGTCAAGGGCTATGAGCCCGAGGCGGCCTTCAACCGCCAGCAACTGGCGCTTTACGACCGCTTCACCCAGTTTGCGCTTATCGCCGCGCGCGAGGCCATCGCGCAATCGGGGCTCAGCTTTCACGGTGATCTGGCGGATTGCTCGGGCGTGGTGCTGGGCACCTCCGGCGGCGGGCTGACCACGCAGGACGAGAATTACCGCTCGGTCTATGAGGAGGGCAAGAACCGCGTTCACCCCTTCGTCGTGCCAAAGCTGATGAACAATGCCGCCGCCTCGCATGTGAGTATGGAGATGAACCTGCGCGGGCCGACCTTCACGGTGGCGACCGCCTGTGCCAGCTCGAACCACGCGATGGGGCTGGCCTTCCAGATGGTGCGCTCTGGCGCCTGTTCGGTGATGATCACCGGCGGCTCGGAATCGATGCTGTGTTTCGGCGGGGTGAAGGCCTGGGAAGGGCTGCGGGTGATGTCGAAAGACGCCTGCCGCCCGTTCTCGGCCAACCGCAACGGCATGGTGCAGGGCGAGGGCGCGGGCGTCTATGTGTTCGAGGAATACGAGCATGCCCGTGCACGCGGCGCCGAGATCCTTGCCGAGGTGGTGGGCTTTGCCATGACCTCCGACGCCTCCGACATCGTCATGCCGTCGAAACAGGGGGCTGCGCGGGCGATCACCGGCGCGCTACGCGACGGTAAAATCGCGCGCGAGGAGGTGGGCTATATCAACGCCCACGGCACCGGCACGGCGGCGAATGACAAGACCGAATGCGCGGCGGTGGCCGATGCGATGGGGCCGCAGGCCGACAGGCTGATGATCTCGTCGACCAAGGCGATGCACGGGCACTGCATCGGCGGCACCGGGGCTGTCGAGCTCCTGGCCTGCATCATGGCGCTGCGCGAAGGGGTGATCGCGCCCACCATCGGCTATGAAGAGCCCGACCCGGAATGCGCGCTCGACGTGGTGCCGAACGAGGCGCGCGAGGCGGAGGTCTCGGTGGTGCTGTCCAACGCTTTTGCCTTTGGCGGGCTGAACGCGGTGCTGGCGCTACGCAAGGCCTGAGCCACATCTCGCGTTTGCCGCGCATCATGACAGAAACATAAAGCGGCGACATCGGTTCCGTCAAATCGCGCACAGAACCGGTGCGGATATCTGTCTTATGTGCGCGCCAGGCAGGGGTTACCTTCGGATCAATGATTTCTGGAGGTTCCCATGTCGAAACATATCGCTGTCATCGTCGGCTCTCTGCGTGAGGGCTCGGACAACCGCAAACTCGCGCAGACGCTTGCCGGGCTCGCGCCCGAGGGGATGGAGTTCACCTTTGTGGGCACCGGCGCGCTGCCGCTCTACAACCCCGATTTCGACGAAAACCCGCCGGAAGAATGGACCGCGTTCCGCAATGCGCTGTCGCGCGCCGATGCGGTGCTCTTCGTGACGCCGGAATACAACCGCTCGGTGCCGGCGAGCCTGAAGAACGCCATCGACGTCGGCTCGCGCCCCTATGGCGAAAGTGTCTGGGACGGCAAGCCCACGGCCATCGCCACCGGCTCGCCAAGCGGTATCGGCGGCTTTGGTGCCAACCACCATCTGCGCCAGTCGCTGGTGTTCCTGAACGCCGCGCCGATGCAGCAGCCCGAGGCCTATATCGGCAGGCTGGCAGAACTCTTCGACGACAGCGGAAATCTGACCAATGCGGACACCAAGGCGTTTCTGAGCAACTTCATGGCCAGTTTCGACGCCTGGATCGACAAGCTGTCGTAAACCGCAAAGGTCGGTAAAACGTAAAAGAGGCGGCGGTCTCCCCTCCGCCGCCTCTCAGGGTGGGACAAGGCCCGGACCCGTGCGGGTCAGTGATGCAGGCGACCCATGGCCGCGGCCACATCGGCCATACGGGCAGAAAAGCCCCACTCATTGTCGTACCATGCCAGGACACGGACGGTGCGCTTGCCGACCACCTTGGTCTGGTCGGGCGCAAAAATCGAACTTGCCGTAGTGTGGTTGAAATCGACCGAGACCTTGGGTTCCGGATCGTAGCTGAGCACCATGCCCATGCGGCCCGCCGCAGCCTCGCGCACGACTTCGTTCACATCTTCGACAGTGACATCTTTGGACGCCTGGAAGGTAAGGTCAACAGCAGAAACGTTCGGCGTGGGCACGCGGATGGCCGATCCGTCCAGTTTTCCCTTCAGATTCGGGAGAACCTCGCCAAGCGCCTTGGCGGCACCGGTGGAGGTGGGGATCATTGCCATGGCGGCGGCGCGGGCGCGGTAGAGGTCGTTGTGGCGGCGGTCCAGCGTCGGCTGGTCGCCGGTATAGGAGTGGATCGTGGTCATCACGCCGCTCTCGATGCCGATGGCCTCGTCGAGCACCTTGGCCAGCGGCGCGAGGCCATTGGTGGTGCAGGAGCCGTTCGAGATCATCACGTCGCCCTGAACCAGTTCGCGGTGGTTGACGCCATAGACGATGGTCTTCTGCACGTTCTTGGCCGGGGCGGAGATCAGCACGGATTTGGCGCCCTGATGGATGTGCTGCACCGCCTTGTCGCCGTCGTTGAACTTGCCGGTGCATTCCAGCACCACGTCGCAGCCCGACCAGTCGAGCTCGGAGGTGTCATAGGTCGACATCACGTCGATGGGGCCGCGACCGAGATCGAGCGCGTTGCCATTGACCACCTTGACCTCGCCCGCAAAGCGCCCGTGGATGCTGTCGTAGCGCATCAGGTGGGCTGCCGTCTCGATCGGGCCGGTGGCGTTGATCCGGACGACCTGCACATCGTTGCGCGCGCTTTCCGCGATATGCGCCAGGGTGCAGCGGCCGATCCGGCCGAAACCGTTGATTCCGACGGTGACGGTCATGGGCGGGTCTCCTAGATTGTCCGTTCGCTGCGTCCTGTATACGGACGTATGCTAATATGCCAATCCTTAAAAGCTGTTCCATGCCAGCATGTTAGCGTTAAATTCATGGGGTTGCGCTAACGGCGGGGAAGGGGTTGCGATAACATTGCGAACGGGGGATATCTTGCCGGCGTCGCGGGCCATGGCTTGCAGCTTTGCCGGGGCGCGCTAGGCTTTGGCCGGTGCAGGACAGGAGACAGGCATGAGCGGGCTTTTGGCGCTTCTCGACGACGTGGCGGGCATCGCCAAGATCGCGGCGGCTTCGGTCGACGATATCTCGGCCCATGCCGCTAAGGCCGGCTCCAAGGCCGCCGGCGTGGTGATCGACGACGCGGCGGTGACGCCGAAATACGTGCACGGCTTCGAGGCAGCGCGCGAGCTGCCGATCATCTGGCGCATCGCGCGTGGCTCGGTGTTCAACAAGCTGGTGATCCTGCTGCCGGCGGCGCTATTGATGGCGGCCTTTGCGCCCTGGCTGGTGCCGCCGCTGCTGGTGATGGGCGGGTCGTACCTGTGTTTCGAGGGCGCGGAAAAGATCCTGCATGTGCTGATGCCGCATGACGATCATTCCGGCGGACCCGATGGCAGCCACGATGTGGGCGATCCGGCGCATCTCGAAGAGCAGCGGGTCAAGGGCGCGATCAAGACCGATTTCATTCTGTCGGCGGAGATCATGACGCTGGCGCTCTCGACCATAGAAAGCGGCGAGGTCTGGATTCAGGCGGTTGTGCTGGCGCTTGTGGGGCTTGGCATCACAGCGCTGGTCTATGGCGCGGTGGCGGTGATCGTGAAGATGGACGATGTCGGGCTGTGGCTGACCCGGGTGGGTCGCTTGGGCGTCACCCGCGCGCTGGGGCGCAGCATCGTCAAGGGCATGCCCTGGGTGATGAAACTGCTCTCCACCGTGGGCACCGTGGCGATGCTCTGGGTCGGCGGTTCGATCATCGTGCATTCGCTGGCGCAGATGGGCTGGCACCTGCCGGAGGAGACGATCCACCACGCCGCCGAAGCGGTGGCGCATCTGGTGGGGCCGGAGCTCGAAGGCGCGGCGCTCTGGACGACCACAGCCACGATCGACGGGGTGCTGGGGCTCATCTGGGGCGTGGTGCTGGTGCCGGTGGTGACCAAGCTGGTGATGCCGCTCTTTGCCGGTAAGCGCGCGGCGCATTGATTGTCATATGACCGATGAAACAGGCGGTCCCACAGGCCGCCTTAGCACTCTTGGACCGCACGGATGCGGCATCTCTATCGGAAGTTGCCCTCAGAGACTATGAGCGCAACGCAAGCCGGGCCCGGCGGCTGCCCGTGGGGTGCCGCACCGACGGTCTGAATTCCTTGATTTACCCCTGCCAGATCCGAAAGATCTCTCAGCTGAGCACCAGCTTCACCAAAGCGGCAGCCCGCCGGGACGGGCAGCCGCTGGGCCCGGCGGGCTACGCCCTTGATTCCGGGCCAATGGTGAGGGGATTGATCTCGCAATGAAGGCAGCCCCCGAAGATTCCCGGGGGCTGCTTTCAGAGCTCAGAGCAGCGCTTTGGCCTTCTCGGCCACGGCCTCGGCGGTGATGCCGAATTTCTCGTAGAGCACATCCGCAGGCGCCGACGCACCGAAGCTCTCCATACCGACAAACGCCGCCTTGGCCTCGCGCCCGCGCTCGCCGAGCAGCCATTTGTCCCAGCCGAACCGCGCCGCGGCCTCGACCGCCACGCGCACCGGGCCTCCCGGCAGCACGCGCTTGCGATAGGCCTCGTCCTGCGCCTCGAAAAGCTCCCAGCAGGGCATCGAGACCACGCGGGTGCCGATGCCTTCGGCCTGAAGCAGATCCCGCGCCGCCAGCGCGATCTCGACCTCGGAGCCGGTGGCCATCAGGATCACCTGACGCTTGCCCTCGGCATCGGCCAGCACATAGGCGCCTTTCTCGACGAGGTTATTGGTCTTGTGCTGGGTGCGCACGGTTTTCACGTTCTGCCGGGTCAGCGACAGCACCGAAGGCGTCTCGGTCTGCGTCAGCGCGATCTCCCAGGCCTCGGCGGTCTCGATCACGTCGGCGGGGCGGAAGACCAGCATGTTCGGCGTGGCGCGCGAGATTGCCAGATGCTCGATCGGCTGGTGCGTCGGGCCGTCCTCGCCGAGCCCGATGCTGTCATGGGTCATGACGAACACCGTCGGCGTCTTTTGCAGCGCGGCGAGGCGCATCGCCGGGCGGGCATAATCGGTGAAGGCCATGAAGGTGCCGCCATAGGGGCGCAGCCCGCCATGCAGGCCCAGCCCGTTCATCGCCGCCGCCATGCCGTGTTCGCGGATGCCCCAGTAGACATACCGGCCCTTGCGGTCGGTGGTGTCGAACACCCCCATGTCGCCGGTCTTGGTGTTGTTCGAGCCGGTGAGATCGGCGGAGCCGCCCACGGTCTCGGGCATCACCGGGTTGACCACTTCCAGCACCATTTCCGAGGCCTTGCGGGTCGCCACCTTGGGCGCGGCTTCGGAGTTCTGCTTTTTCAGCGCGCGGATCACCGAGGAGAGCTTTTTCGGTGCCTCACCGGCCGTGACGCGGGCGAATTCCGCCTGCTTGCGGTCCGACAGGGCGGCGAGGCGGGTTTCCCACTCGCCGCGCGCCGTGGCGCCGCGGCTGCCGACCTCTTCCCACCAGGACTTGATCTCGGCGGGCACCTCGAACGGGCCGGTGGTCCAGCCCCAGAGCGCCTTGGCCTCGGCGTTCTGCTCGGCATTGGTCAGCGCGCCATGGCCCTTGGAGGTGTCCTGCGCGGCGTGGCCCAGGGCGATATGGGTCTTGCAGGCGATCATCGAGGGCACATCGCGTGCGGCCTTGGCCGCGACGATGGCGGCGTCGATGGCCTCGGGATCGTGGCCGTCGATCTCCTGCACATGCCAGCCGGCGGCCTTGAAGCGCTGGACCTGATCGGTGCGGTCGGAGAGCGACACCTTGCCGTCGATGGTGATGTCGTTGTTGTCCCAGAACACGACCAGCCGGCCGAGCCCGTAGCGTCCGGCGATGCCGATGGCCTCCTGGCTGACGCCTTCCATCAGGCAGCCGTCGCCGGCGATCACATAGGTGTGGTGATCGACCGCGCCCTTGCCGAAGCGGGCGCGCAGCATTTCCTCGGCCATGGCGAAGCCGACCGAGGTGGCGATGCCCTGGCCGAGCGGCCCGGTGGTCATCTCGATGGCGGCGGCGTGGGTGTTTTCCGGATGCCCGGCGGTGCGCGAGTCCCACTGGCGGAAATTCTTGATCTCGTCGAGCGTGATCTGTTCGTCACCGCTGAGATAGAGCAGCGAATAGATCAGCATCGAGCCGTGGCCCGCCGACAGGATGAACCGGTCGCGATCCGGCCATGCCGGGTTTTTCGCATCGAATTTCAGGTGTTTGGACCACAGAACCGTGGCCACGTCAGCCATGCCGATGGGCATGCCGGAATGGCCGGAATTGGCTGCGGCCACCGCGTCGAGCGTCAGCACGCGGATCGCGGCTGCGCGATTCCAGTGATCGGGATGTGCGTCGCGAAGGGCATTGATATCCACGGGGGCGTCCTCTCTTCCCACAGGCGTTTCCGGGCTAATAGCAGCGTTCCCCCGAAGTTCAAGCGTTTGCGCCACCATTGCACTGGCATCGGATGAACTCTGCCCTATAACACCTTGGAACATATAGGGGCGCAATTTTTCATTGCGCTTGCTAAACTCGACCGAAACGGGGCGGTGCCGATTCGTATCTGGCGGCGAGACAGGCCCTGAAGGCAGATAGTAGAGAGGGCAAGATGACCCAGATCGACGAGTTGCAGTCGCGCATCACGCGGGCGCTGGACCGTATTTCACAGGGGGTGGAGGGCTTGTCCGCCGCGCCCGCACCTGTACCGGAGCCCGAGCCCGTGCCGGACGCGCCTGCCGAGCCGGTGGACAGCGGCGCGGCGGAGGCCGAGATCGCCGCTCTTCAGGTGGCGCTCGACGAGGAGAAGATGGCCAATGCCCAGCTCGAGGAGCGGGTGAGGATGCTGCATGTCCGGCTTGAGGAGCAGGTGACACCTGCGCCGGCGCCCGAGCCCGACGCGGCGCTGCAGGAGCAGCTTGCCGCGCAGCGCGAAGGCATGGCCGAGCTCGACACGGAATTGCAGCGGCTGCGCTTGTCGAACGACATGCTGCGCCGCACCAGCGAAGAGATGCGCGCGGCGCTGGAGGCCAATGTCGGCGAGCCGCATCTGATCAACAAGGCGATGCTGGCGGAGCTGGAGGCGCTGCGCGCCGCGCGTGCCGCCGAGGAGGCCGAGATGCGCGCCGTTCTGGGCGCGCTGGAGCCGGTGCTGGCAGAGGCCGCCGGTACGGATGCGGCATCGGGCGGGGAGGCCGTGCAATGAGCCAGATGGAAGTGCAGATCACCATTGGCGGGCGGACATTCGATGTCGCCTGTCAGCAGGGCGAGGAGCAGTATCTGCTCACCGCCGCGCGCATGCTCGACACCGAGGCGCAGGTGCTGGTGGACCAGATCGGGCGCATGCCGGAATCGCGCATGCTGCTGATGGCCGGGCTGATGCTGGCGGACAAGACGGCGGGTCTAGAGGACCGGCTGCGCGCCGCCGAGGACAAGCTGGGCGAAATGGCAGAGGAACTGCGCGACCTGCGCAATCGCCCGGCACCGGAGCCGGAGCGGGTCGAGGTGCCGGTCATTCCCGCGAGCGTGACGGAAACCCTGGCCGAGATGGCGGCACGGGCCGAGGCGCTGGCGGAGGCTGTCGAGGACAAGGCGGCCTCGTAAACGCATCGGGGCGGCGCCTTTCGGTCGCCGCCCCGCGCAAATTCCTTGGAAAGAATTTGCAAATCTCTTCGAAGAGATTTGATACCGGCCTCAGCGCAGGATCGACTTGCCCGCATATTCGGCCACGTCGCCCAGCAGTTCCTCGATACGGATCAGCTGGTTGTACTTGGCCAGCCGGTCCGAGCGCGCCAGCGAGCCGGTCTTGATCTGCCCGCAATTGGTGGCGACGGCGAGATCGGCAATGGTGGCGTCCTCGGTCTCGCCCGAGCGGTGCGACATCACATTGGTGTAGCGCGCGCGATGGGCCATATCGACCGCCTTCAGCGTCTCCGACAGCGAGCCGATCTGGTTCACCTTGACCAGCATGGAGTTGGCGACGCCCTGTTCGATGCCCATGGCCAGGCGTTCCGGGTTGGTCACGAAGAGGTCGTCCCCCACGAGCTGCACCTTGTCGCCCAGCTTCTCGGTGAGGATCTTCCAGCCGTCCCAGTCATCCTCGGCGCAACCGTCCTCGATGGAGATGATCGGGTAATCGGCGCAGAGCTTGGCGAGATAATCGACATTCTCGGCGGAGGTGAGCGACAGGCCTTCGCCCTTCATCTCGTATTTGCCGTCCTTGAAATACTCGGTCGAGGCGGCGTCGAGCGCCAGGTAGATATCCTCGCCGGGCTTGTAGCCGGCCTTTTCGATGCTCTTCAGGATGAAATCGAGCGCGTCGCGGGTCGAGCCCAGCTCGGGGGCAAAGCCGCCCTCGTCGCCGAGACCGGTGGACATGCCCGCCGCCGAGAGCTCTTTCTTCAGCGTGTGGAACACTTCCGAGCCCATGCGCACGGCCTCGCGGATGTTCTCCGCCGCCACCGGCATGATCATGAATTCCTGGATGTCGATCGGGTTGTCGGCATGCTCGCCGCCATTGATGATGTTCATCATCGGCACCGGCAGGACGCGGGCGGAGGTGCCGCCGACATAGCGGTAAAGCGGCTGCGCGGTGAATTCCGCCGCCGCCTTGGCCACCGCCAGAGACACGCCGAGGATGGCGTTGGCGCCGAGCCGGCCCTTGTTGTCGGTGCCGTCGAGCTCCATCATCGCGCCGTCGATGGCCTGCTGCTCGGTGGCGTCGAAGCCCACCAGCGCCTCGGCGATCTCGCCGTTGACCGCGGCCACCGCTTCCAGAACGCCCTTGCCCATATAGCGCGATTTGTCGCCGTCGCGGCGCTCATGCGCCTCATGCACGCCGGTCGAGGCGCCCGAGGGCACCGCGGCACGGCCCATTGCGCCGTCTTCCAGGGTGACGTCGACTTCGACGGTGGGATTGCCCCGGCTGTCGAGGATCTCGCGGGCGTGAATGTCGATGATGGTGCTCATGAAGGTCCGTCCCTTAGGTCCAGCATAGGTTCGGGCGAGCTATAGCAGGCAGGGCACGAATGTAAACTTGCGCTGGCGCTAACGGCCCGAACCGGCAGCAGATTGCGCTAACGGGGGCAGGGTGCGCGCGCTTTGTTTTGCCAAATGCCGCAGCGCAGCTAATTCTTTTGCAACGCAGCAATGACAACGGATCGGATCCGCCGGCGGCCGCAGGGGCGCCGGGGGGACAGGAGGCGTCATGGAAGAGGAACTGGAACAGCTCGAACAGCAGGTCGAGGTGATCACCAGCGATATCGAGCGGCTGCTGCCGGTGCTGCCGGACTGGGCGATGCCGCTTGCGGTGCTGGGGCTGGCCTTTCTGGTCGGGGTGATGACCTTTCGCGTGGTCTTTGCGCTGCTCACCCGGGCGGTGGCCAGGAAGGATCTGTTCTGGCGCAGCCTCGTCGCGCGCACCCGCCGGCCCTTGCGGCTGGGGCTGGTGGTCGCGGCGCTGAGCGTGGGCGTGCCGGTGGCGCCGCTCGACCCGGACGGCGCCGATCTGGCGCAGCACGCGCTGCTCATCGCCTTCATGGTGCTGGTGGCCTGGGTGCTGCACACGGCGCTGCATATCTGGACGACGGTGCATCTGCGCAAGTTCACGCTGGGGGCGGAGGACAGTTACCTCGCCCGCAAACATGTCACGCAGAGCCGCATCCTGGTGCGGCTGGTGGGCTGGATTATTACCGTGGTCGCGGCCTCGGCGATCCTGATGACCTTCGAGGGCGTGCGGCAATGGGGCGTGTCGCTGCTGGCCTCTGCGGGGGCTGCGGGCATTGTCGTGGGTTTCGCGCTGCAACCGGTGCTGAAGAACCTCATCGCCGGGGTGCAGCTTGCCGTGACCCAGCCGATCCGCATCGGTGACGCGGTGATCGTCGAGGGCGAGTGGGGCGAGGTCGAGGAGATCACCGGCAGCTATGTGGTGATCAAGATCTGGGACTGGCGCCGCCTCGTGGTGCCGCTCTCGTATTTCATCGAGCAGCCCTTTCAGAACTGGACGCGGGACACCTCGTCGCTCATTGGGGTGGTGATGCTCTATCTCGACCACACCGCCGATATTTCGGCCCTTCGGGAAGAGGCGAAACGGGTGGTCGAGGGCTCGGAGCGCTGGGATGGCGAGGTTTTCGCGGTGCAGGTCACCGATTTCCGCGAGCGGGTGATGGAGGTGCGGGTTCTGGCCTCGGCCAAAAACGCGCCGGTGACCTATGAGCTGCGCTGCGAGATCCGCGAAAAGCTCATCGCCTGGGTGCAGCAAGAGATGCCGCAGGCGCTGCCGCGCATGCGCGAGACCGTCTCGGTCGATGGCAGCGGCAGGCCAATGCCGCCGGGAATCGCGGTGCTGGACGGGCCGGCGCCCTGAGCGTGGCGGCTCAGATCATGGCGGCGCGGCTCAGCCGGCGTTCGCGCAGATAGCTGTAGAGCCCCGCGCCGAGGATCAGCGCCGATCCGGCAAGCGTCCAGCCGTCCGGGCGTTCGGCGAATATCGCCATGCCGAGCCCGGTGGTGAAGATCAGCCGCGTATAGCGGAACGGCGCCACCGCCGAGACCGTCGCCATACGCATCGCCGTGGTCACCGAGAGATAGCCCGCCGTGGTCACCGCGATGGCCCCGGCCATGTAGAGAAAGACCGGCGGCGAGGCCGCGAAGGGCGCGGGAGAGATCAGCATCAGCGCGAGCCCCACCGGGAAGATCGCGGCGAAGCCATAGGTCGAGACCGCCAGAGAATGGATGCGCTGGGGCACCATGCGCGTCACCAGGTCGCGCGCGGCGAGCCCGGTGACGCCGATCACCGGAAAGATCTCCCAGCCGGTGAACTCGGCGCCGAAGGGGCGGATCACCATCAGCATGCCTGCGAGCCCGACGCCGATCGCGGTCCAGCGGCGCCAGCCCACCGGCTCTTGCAGGAAGATCGCGGCGCCCACCGTCACCACCAGCGGCGCGGTCTGCATGATCGCCGCCATCAGCGACAGCGGGATCTTCGACAGGCCCACGATCATGCCGGCGGCGCCGATGATCTCGAAGGCGTTGCGCAGGATCACGATCCGCTCGAACACCTCCGCAAGGCGCAGCTTTACCCGCCGCAGCCGGGCGAAGACGATGAACAGCGCAGTGCCGCCAAGGCTGAGCATGGCCATGACCTGCCCGACAGGAGCATGTTGCGACGCGAGCTTGAGAAAGGCGTCGCTACAGGCGAGCAACGCCATGGCAAGCACCATCAGCAGAATGGCGCGAAGCGTGTCCATGCGCGGTCAGGTGATGACGTCGGGCGCGTCGCGTCCGGTGCGGGATGTGATCTCGGCAATCGCCTCGGCGGCGGCAATGACCTCGGCCAGCGCCTCCTGCGGATCGAGGCCGAACGCGTCGGGATCGCTCTCCAGCTTTTCGAGATAGACCCGCAGCGTCGCGCCCTCGGTGCCGGTGCCGGAAAGCCGCAGCACCAGCCGCGCGCCGCCTTCAAAGCCCACGCGCAGGCCCTGGCCCTCGGCGCGCGAGCCGTCCACCGGATCGTCATAGGCAAACTCGTCGGCGCTCTCGACCGTCAGCGCGCCAAAGCTCTGGCCGGGCAGGGAGGCGAGCTGGCCGCGCACATGCGCCATCAGCCCGCTGGCGGCGTCGCTGTCCACTGCCTCATAATCGTGGCGGGAATAGTAGTTGCGCCCGTATTCGGCCCAATGCGCTGCCATCAATTCGCTGACCGAGAGTTTCTTCACCGCCAGCACGTTCAGCCAGAACAGCACCGCCCAGAGCCCGTCTTTTTCGCGCACATGGTCGGAGCCGGTGCCAAAGCTCTCCTCGCCGCAAAGCGTGGCGCGGCCCGCATCCAGCAGGTTGCCGAAGAACTTCCAGCCGGTGGGTGTCTCGTAACAGTCGATGCCGAGCTTTTCGGCGACCCGGTCCACCGCGGCGCTGGTGGGCATGGAGCGTGCCACGCCCTTCAGCCCGTCCTTGTAGCCGGGCACCAGCGTGGCATTCGCCGCCAGCACCGCGAGGCTGTCGGAGGGCGAGACATAGCATTGCCGCCCGACGATCATGTTGCGGTCGCCGTCGCCATCCGAGGCCGCGCCGAAATCCGGGCCGGTCTCACTCATCATCTCGTCCCAGAGCGTCTTGGCCCAGGTCGGGTTCGGGTCGGGGTGGCCGCCGCCGAAATCGGGCAGGGGGATCGAGTTGATCACCGTGCCCGGCGGTGCGCCCAGCATCTCTTCGAGGATGCGCGTCGCATAGGGGCCGGTCACCGCGTGCATCGCGTCGAACCGCATGCGGAAGCCGGAGCGGAACAGCGCGCGGATGGCATCGAAATCGAAAAGCTCCGCCATCAGCGCGGCGTAATCATCGACCGGGTCGACGATCTCGATCTCCATCTCTCCCAGGCTCACCGTATCGGTCATGCGCAAGCCGATATCCTGGCTCTCGGTGATGGCGAATTCGGCGATCTCTTTGGTCGCGTCAAAGATCTTTGCGGTCACGCCCTCGGGGGCCGGGCCACCATTGGCGGTGTTGTATTTCACCCCGAAATCGCCCTCGGGCCCGCCGGGATTGTGGCTGGCCGAGAGGATGATGCCACCATCGGCGCCGCGCGTGCGGATCAGGTTCGACGCGGCGGGGGTCGACAGGATCGCGCGTTTGCCGACGATCACCTTTTTCGCGCCGCCGGCGGCGGCCATGCGCAGCACAACCTGCGCCGCCTGGCTGTTGAAATGCCGCCCGTCGCCGCCGAGAACCAGCGTCTTGCCCGCGACGCCGCCGATGCCGTTCCAGATGCTTTGAACAAAGTTCTCCAGATAATGGTGGGTCTGGAACACCGGTGTCTTCTTGCGCAGCCCCGAGGTGCCGGGTTTCTGGCCTTCGATCGGCTCGGTGGGGACGGTACGAATGGTGGTCATAAATCAGGTCTCCTATCGCCCGGCACGTTTCATGATCCGAGCGGCATTTGCAAGCACCGGCGAGGCGGCGATCTCTTCCGGCGAGGCGGGCAGGCGCTGGCGCCAGTTCGGGTATTCGGACACCGTTCCCGGCAGGTTCGGCTGATTGTCCATGCCCAGAATATCCTCGACCTGTAACGCCGTCATGCAGGCGGCGGTTTCCGCCAGCAGCGCCGCCATCGCCTCCGGCGCCTCGGGGCCATAGCCATTGCGATAGGGCGAGGTGGCGCCGTCCATCCCCTCGACCTCGCGACCGCGCCACGAGAGCATGCCGTCCACATGCTCCGGCGGGAGGATGCCGATCTCTCGGCGCAGCAGGATCTCGCGCCCCTCGCGCCAACCCTTCCAGGTGGGCAGATCGTGCGAGGAAAAGCTGGCGATGACCCCCTCGGGATAGTCCTTGGGCGCGCGATACCAGGGCGGATCGCCATCGTGTTCGAAACACATCAGCCGGCAGCCGAGAATGCCGCTGTCGCTCAGCGCCTGCTGGAGCCCGTCGGGGATCACCCCCAGATCCTCGCCGACGATGACCGCGCCGGCGCGCGCCGCCTCCATCCGCGCGACCGCCAGCATCGCCTCGCGCGGCATGGCGACATAGGCGCCGGGCAGGTCGCCATCGGGCACCCAGAAGGCCCGCTCGAAGCCGAGGATATGGTCGATGCGCAGCGCGCCGCTGAAGCGCAGCTGCTGGCGCAGTGTGAGCGCCAGCGCCTCGAAACCGGTGTCGATCAGATGCGCCGGGTTGAAGGGCGCCAGATGCCAGTTCTGCCCCTGCGGCGCAAAGGCATCCGGCGGCGCGCCGAGGCTGGCGCCGAAGGCAAAGCTCTGACGGTCGTCCCAGGTCTCGGCGCCATGCGGGTGGGTGCCGACCGCGAGGTCGAGATAGAGCCCCAGGTCCATCCCGGCATCTTTGGCGCGGCTCTGGGTCTCGGCCAGCGCGCCCTCGGATTTGTATTGCAGCCAGGCGTGAAAGCGCACGCGCTCGGCCAGATCATGCGCCGCCTGCGCCACCTCGGCGCTTTGCGGATCGTGATAAGCCGCGGGCCAGCTGTCCCAATAGGCGCCGAGCTTTTCCGACAGCGCCTGATGGGTGGCGAAACGGTGCAGCGCCTCGCCCTCGTGGCGGAGGTAACGCTCGAAGGCGGCGCCTGGCGGCGCGGCGCGAAACTCCTCCTCCAGCGCCTGCATGCGCGCGGGCAGCTCTTCGGAGAAGATCAGCAGCGGTCCGGGCTCGGCGGCTCGCGCGGCGGTGGGCAGGTAGAGCGGCGCAAAGCGGCGGCGGTGCGAGGGGGTGTAGGGGCTGAACCCGTCGGGATGGGCGGGAAAGCCCGCATGGATCGGGTTCACGCCGACAAAGGCGGCGCCCTGTGCGGCCAGTCCCTCGGCGAGCTGCGCGAGATCGTCATAGCTGCCGATCCCGCCCTGTGCGGTGCTGCGCAGGCAGGCGAGCGGCGCCATCAGCCCCCAGAGGTGCCGGGGCAGCGGCAGCCGGGGCGGCGCCGAGAGCAGCCAGCAGCGCGCGCCCTCGCTCTCCAGCCGGTGCCGGCCCAGCGGCAGCGCCGGCAGCGGGCCGCGCCCCTCGCGCTCGCTGCCATCCTCCAGCACGATGCGCCAGTCGCCCGGCACCGCCAGCGCGGGCGGTTCCTCGGTGGCGCAGACATGCCAGCGCGGCAGCGCGGGCTCGGGCGTGTCATCCGCCTCCGAAAGCCCCATCGCGGCGAGAATAGCCAGTTTGCTTTCTTCAGGCGCGACCTGAATATTGCCGAACAAATCCCTGAATTCAGAGATTATTCCGGCTTTGTGTGCGCGGTCGTCGAGGGCAGGGTCGCTCATCCCGGTTCCTCCACCAGCGCCAGCACGGAATGCGCCGCCATGCTCAGGCTCAGCCCCATCGGTTCCGCCGGGGTCAGCGGCTGTGCGGTATCCACATGGCGCACCCAGCGAAAGCCATCGGGCAGGCCGGGCAGCGTCAACTGCACCTCGTCACCGGCGTTGAAGGCGAGATAGATCGCCTCTTCCCGCTGGGCATAGCGCGGCGTGCCGCTGGCAATGCGCAGCTCGGCGCAGAGCACCTGCAAATGGCCGTTGGTCCAGTCGGCGCGGGTCATTTCGGTGCCGTCCGGGCGCCACCAGAACAGATCGGGCACGCCGTCGACCTTGCGCGGTTGCGAATGCAGATAGCGCTTTTGCCGCAGGATCGGGTGCGATTTGCGGAAGCTGATCAGCCCGCGGGTGAAGGCCATGAACTCTTCGTCGGCATTTTCCCAGTCGATCCAGCCGATCTCGTTATCTTGCGCATAGGCGTTGTTGTTGCCCATCTGCGAATTGCCCAGCTCGTCGCCCGCAAGGATCATCGGCGTGCCCTGGCTGAACAGCAGCGTCGCCATCATATTGCGCCGCCGCAGGGCGCGGGCGGCGAGGATTTCCTCATTATCCGTAGGGCCTTCGACGCCGAAGTTGTCAGAATAGTTCTCGCCGTGGCCGTCGCGGTTGTCTTCGCCATTGGCCTCGTTGTGACGCTCCACATAGCTCACCAGATCGGTGAGGGTGTAGCCGTCATGCGCGGTGAGCAGGTTGACCGAGGCGGTGGGCGCGCGGCCGGAGTGATCGAAATGCCCGGCAGAGCCGGTGATGCGGTCGGCCAGCACCGGCACATGGCCGACATCGCCGCGCCAGAACCGCCGGACGCCGTCGCGATACTGGTCGTTCCATTCGGCGAAGGGCGGCGGGTAGCTGCCGAGCTGATAGCCGCCCGGGCCGATATCCCAGGGCTCTGCGATCAGCTTTTTCTGCGCCAGAACAGGGTCTTGTCGGATCGCCTTAAAGAAGGCCGAGTTGGCATCGAAGCCGTTGGAGGTGCGCCCCAGCGTCGAGCAGAGATCGAAGCGGAACCCGTCCACACCCATGGTCGTCGCCCAGTAGCGCAGGGAATCCATCACCATACGCAGCACCATCGGATGTTCGAGGTTCAGCGTGTTCCCGGTGCCGGTGTCGTTGATGTAATAGCGCTTGTCGTCATGCAGCCGGTAGTACGAGCGGTTGTCGAGCCCGCGAAAGCTCAGCGTCGGGCCGTTCTCGTCGCCTTCGCAGCTGTGGTTATAGACCACATCCAGGATCACCTCGATCCCGGCGGAATGCAGCCGCGCCACCATGTACTGGAATTCCCAGAGCCGGCCCTGGCTGAGATAGCGCGGCTCGGGCGCGAAGAAGCCGAGCGTCTGATAACCCCAGTAATTGACCAGCCCCTTCTTGATCAGGAAGCGGTCGTTGAGGAACGCCTGCACGGGCAGCAATTCGATGGCGGTGATGCCGAGCTTGACCAGATGCTCCAGCACCGGGTCGGAGGCGAGCGCCAGGAAATGGCCGGCATGGTCGGCGCCGGGAAAGCGCTTGGTCAGGCCCTTCACATGGGCCTCGTAGATCACGCTTTCCTCAAGCGGCCAGTCGGGCGCGCTGTGGCGGCCCCAGTCGTAGCTCGGGTCTTCGACCACGCATTTCGGCATGAACCGGGCACTGTCGCGCTCGTCCGGCGCCTCGGCCCCGCCCATCAGCGCATCGTGCCAGACCGGATGGCCGGTGAGGCGGCGCGCGTAAGGGTCGATCAGCAGCTTGGCCGGGTTGAAACGGTGGCCGTCGCGCGGGGCAAAGGGCCCGTCGGCGCGCAGCCCGTAGAGCTGGCCCGGGGTCAGCCCCGGCACCCGGCCGTGCCAGATATCGCCGTCGCGTTCGGGCAGCGGCAGGCGGGCGCTTTCGGTGCCGTGTTCGTCGAAGAGGCAGAGCGTCACCGCCTCGGCGTGTTGCGAAAAGACGGCAAAATTCACCCCGTCGCCGTCGAACGTGGCGCCCAGCGGTGCGGCGTGTCCTGCCAGAATCTCGGGGCCGGTCATTCAGCTTTGACCATCTCGCGGTAGAGCGTCGCGTAGTCGGCGGCGGAATGTTCCCAGCTGACCGGGGCCGCCATGGCGTTTTTCATCATCTTGGTCCAGGTTGCACGGTCCTCATAGAGTTTGACCAGTTTCATGAGGGCCTGCGCAAGGGCCTGCGCGGTCACCGGGTGGAACTGGAGCCCGGTTGCCGCGCCGGCTGCCAATCCGGCAGGCGATGCGTTGATCACCGTGTCCGCGAGACCGCCGGTGAGCGCCACCAGCGGCAGCGTGCCATAGCGCAGCCCGTAAAGCTGGGTGAGGCCGCAAGGCTCGAATCGGGATGGCACGAGGATGGCGTCACCGCCGGCGACCAGCCGCCGCGCCAGCGCCTCGTCATAGCCGATGGTGACGGCCACGCCCGGATGCGCCTCGGCATAGGCCATGAAGGCGCGTTCCAGCTCGCGCTCGCCGGTGCCGAGCAGCGCCAGCTGGCCGCCGCGATCGAGCAGCGCGGGCAGCGCCTGAAGCAGGATGTCGAGGCCTTTCTGCGAGGTCAGCCGCGAGATCAGCACGCAGACCGGGCCGGGCCAGTCGGGCAGGCCCAGCTCTTCGCGCAGGGCGGCGCGGTGCTTGGCCTTGCCGACGGGGGTCTTGTAGGGCGGTGTCCAGAGCGCCTCGTCGATGCCGTTGAGGATGCCGACCAGATCCTCCTGCCGCTCGCGCAGCAGACCGTCGAGCCCGTTGCCGAACTCCTCCGTCATCAGCTCTGATGCGTAGGTGGGCGAGACGGTGGACAGTTTATCCGCATAGACAAGACCGGCCTTCAGCGCGCTGATATTGTTCCAGAATTCATAACCCTTCTCGTTAAACCCGGAGCGCGGCAGCCCGAGCGTGGAGATCATAGAGGCGCGGGTGATGCCCTGAAAGGCGATATTGTGGATCGTCATCAGCGAGGCGACCCGGTCGCCGGCGCCGAGCTCGCGCAGATAGAGCGGCGCAAAGCCCGCCTGCCAGTCATGGCAATGCAGGACCTGCGGCGCCCAGCCCTCGATCCCGTCGGCGGCGATCATCGCGGCGGCGCTGGAGAGCGCGGCGAAGCGTTCGGGATTGTCGGGCCAGTCGCGGCCCTGCGCGTCGATATAGGGGCCGCCGTCGCGGTCGTAGAGATGCGGCGCGTCGAGCGCATAGACCACCTGCTCGCCGAGCTTGCCGCGAAAGACACGCGCGAAGCCGCCGAAGAGATCGTCCCATTCGGCCACCTGGTGATTCCGCGTGATCGCCTGCATCACCGGAGGGTAGCCCGGCAGCAGCGTGCGCATCTCGACCCCGTGAGGGGCCAGCGCGGCGGGCAGGGCGCCGGCCACATCCGCGAGCCCCCCGGTCTTGATCAGGGGGACGCATTCCGAGGCCACGGACAGGACTCTTGTCATTTTTCGGCTTCTCTCCGGTCCAGCATGCGCTGGGTAATCAGGGTCACACCGCCGGGGCTGACGCGGAACCATTTGGCATCTTCTTCGGGATCCTCGCCGACGACGAGCCCCTCGGGGATATGTACCCCACGATTTATGACCACGTTTTTAAGGCGCGCGTGCCGCGAGACATAGACATAGGGCAGCGCCACCGCGCGATAGAGCGAGGCATAGGAATTGGTGTGGCACATGGTCGAGAGCAGCGACTCGCGGATCTCGGTGCCGGATATGATGCAGCCGCCGGTGACCAGCGAACTGACGGCGGAGCCGCGCCGGTCTTCCTCGTCATGGATGAATTTCGCCGGCGGCAGCAGCTCGGAATAGGTCCAGATCGGCCAGTCCGTGTCCCAGAGATCGAGATCGGGGGTGAAATCGGTTAGGTCGATATTGGCCTTCCAGAACGCATCTATCGTGCCGACGTCGCGCCAATAGGCCGGCGCGCCGGGGCGCGAGCGCACGCAGCTATCCTCGAAGCGATGCGCCTGGGCCGTGCCCTTGGCGACGATCTCGGGGATCATGTCATTGCCGAAATCGTGGCTGGAGGCGTCGTTGTCGAGATCCTCGACCAGCCGCTCGCGCAGGAATTTCCAGTCGAACACATAGATTCCCATGGAAACCAGCGTCTTTTCCGGATCGTCGGGCAGGCCGGGCGGATCCACCGGCTTTTCCAGGAAGGAGGTGATGCGGTCCTTGTCGTCCACCGCCATGCAGCCAAAGGCGCTGGCCTCGGGGCGGTCGACGGTGAGGCAGCCGACGGTGACATCGGCCTTGGTCTCCACATGCTGACGGATCATCAGCTCGTAATCCATCTTGTAGATGTGGTCGCCCGCGAGGATCACGATGTAATCCACGTCATAGCTGTCGATGATGTCGATATTCTGCGCCACCGCATCGACCGTGCCGCGATACCACATGCCCTCGGAAACCCGCTGCGAGGCCGGCAGGATGTCAAGGAACTCGTGACGCTCGGCGCGGAAAAAGCTCCAGCCGCGCTGGACGTGCCGGATCAGGCTATGCGCCTTGTACTGGGTGGCCAGCGCGATCTTGCGGATGCCGGAATTCATCGCGTTGGACAGCGCGAAGTCGATGATCCGCGTCTTGCCGCCGAAATAGACGGCGGGTTTGACGCGGTAATTGGTCAGCTCATGCAGGCGCGATCCGCGCCCGCCAGCGAGGACGAAAGCCATGCTCCGCCCCGCCAGCCTCTGGTTTCTCCATGGCATGTCAGATCCTCTTCATGCTGAGAGGTTGTCGTGCCCCGAGTTCTGACAACCGATTGTAAAACTTATATCAACTGTCCCGTATCAGATAGACCGTCGAGAGCGGCGGAATGGTCACGTCGGCATAGGCCGGCTGACCGTGATGATCCCCCGCATGCGCCTCGACGGCGCCATAGTTTCCGCGATTGCCGCCCCCGTAGATCTCGGCATCGCTGTTCAGGGCCTCGCGCCAGCGTCCGGTCGCAGGCATCCCCATGCGATACGACCCTTGCTCTTGCGGGGTGAAGTTGCAGATCACCACAACTTCGGGATCTCCGGGCGCTCCCCGTCGCACCCAGGAGAAAACGGAATTCTGCGCGTCGTCGCCGCAGATCCACTGGAACCCGTCCGCATAGCAATCCTTTGCATGCAGCGCCGGCGTGTCCCGGTAGAGATGGTTGAGATCGCGCACCAGCGCCTGAATGCCGGCATGGGCCGGGTTTTGCAGGCAATCCCAGTCGACCTGGGCGTCGTGGTTCCATTCCGACCACTGCGCGAGCTCCTGGCCCATGAACAGCAGCTTCTTGCCCGGATGGCCCCACATAAAGCCGTAATAGGCGCGCAGATTGGCGAATTTCTCCCAGTCGCTGCCTGGCATCTTGCCGATCATCGAGCCCTTGCCGTGCACCACCTCGTCATGGCTGATCGGCAGGATGAAATTCTCGGAAAACGCATAGACCAGGCCAAAGGTCATCTGGTGGTGATGGTACTGGCGGTAGACCGGGTCTTTCTTGACGTATTCCAGGGTGTCGTTCATCCACCCCATGTTCCACTTGAAGCCAAAGCCCAGCCCGCCCTGATCGACCGGCTGCGACACGCCGGGATAGGCGGTGCTTTCCTCGGCCACGGTCACGATGCCCGGGTTCTCGCCATAGGTGGCGGTGTTCATCCGTTGCAGCAGGGAAATGGCCTCGTAATTCTCGCGCCCGCCATCCTTGTTGGGCACCCATTCGCCGGGCTGGCGCGAATAGTCGCGATAGAGCATCGAGGCCACCGCATCCACCCGCAGCCCGTCGGCATGGTATTCCTCCAGCCAGTAGAGCGCGTTGGCGGTCAGGAAGTTCGACACCTCCGCCCGGCCGTAATTGTAGATCAGAGTGTTCCAGTCCTTGTGGAACCCCTCGCGCGGGTCGGCATGCTCATAGAGCGCGGTGCCGTCGAACTTGCCCAGCCCGTGCGGGTCGGAGGGGAAATGCCCCGGCACCCAGTCGAGGATCACCCCCAGCCCGGCGCGGTGCGCGGCATTGACCAGATCGCGGAACTCATGCGGCAGGCCGCAGCGGATGGTGGGCGCGAACATGCCGATGGGTTGATAGCCCCAGGAGCCGTCGAACGGGTATTCGCTGATCGGCAGCAGCTCGATATGGGTAAAGCCCATCTCCTTGACGTAGTCGACCAGCTCGGTCGCCGCCTCGACGTAAGAGATCGGGCGGCCCCAGTCCTTGCGCCGCCAGGAGGGCAGGTGGACCTCGTAGACGGAGATCGGCGCCTCGCGGTTCTGCGCCGCCTGGCGCGAGGTCATCCAGTCGCCATCCGACCAGCCATAGCCCTCGATATCGCGCACGATGGAGGCGTTGGCGGGCGGGTGTTCGGAGCCAAAGCCCACCGGGTCGGATTTATGCGGCTGGAGCTGGCCGTCGGGGCCGACGATCTCGTAGCGGTAGAGCGCGCCGTCGCCGACCGCGGGAACAAAGATCTCCCAGACGCCGGTGGCGCCGCGCCGGCGCATGGTGTGGCGCAGCCCGTCCCACCAGTTGAAATCGCCTACGACGGAGACGCGCTTAGCGTTCGGCGCCCAGACTGCGAATTGTGTGCCGCGCACGCCCTCATGCTCGATCACATGGGCGCCGAGCGCTTCCCAGAGCCGCAGATGGCTGCCTTCGCCGAGCAGATATTCGTCGATCTCGCCCAGCACCGGGCCGAAGCGATAGGCGTCTTCGAATTCCCAGCTGTTGCCGCCGGCGGCGCCGCGCAGGAAATAGGGTTTATCGCCCGGCACCTTGCCGCGAAACACTCCCGGCGCGCCGTCGACCGGCGCCAGCGGGTGGGGCTTGTCGCCGATCACCGCCCACATCTCGCGGGCACCGGGATCGAAGGCGGTCACGCTGCGCGCGCCGTCCTGCGAGTGCGGTCCGAGAATGGAGAAGGGATCGTCGTGATGCCCGTTGATCAGGCGTTGAAAGTCCGGGGCGGTGGGGTGATTTGCATCGGTCATGCCCCGGACTTTAGTGCGATCCGCGCGGGCTGCAATGCCCGGCGGCGCCTGTTAGCGGCTTAGATGTCGAGCAGGCTCTTCGCCTGCCAAATATCAGACATATAGCCCCGGATCGTGCGATCCGACGAGAACCAGCCCGAGCGCGCGGTGTTGTAGGCGGCCATGCGCGCCCAGCCCGTGGGCTCGGCAAAGGCCTGATCCACCTCGCGCTGCGCGCGCCAGTAATCGCTGAAATCCGAGCAGACGAGGAAGTAATCGGCGCCTTGCAGATTATCGACCACGCCGTGATAGCGCTCGGGCTCCGACGGCGAGAACCGGCCCTCGCGGATCGCGTCGAGCGCTCGCTTGAGGCGCGGATCGGCCTCGACCGCCTTCCAGGCATGGTTTTCGACGCTGCGGCGCTCGACCACCTCCTCGGCGGTCAGGCCGAAGAGGAAGAAGTTCTCGGCCCCCACATGGTCGCGGATCTCGACATTGGCGCCGTCGAGCGTGCCGACGGTGGGCGCGCCGTTCAGCGCGAATTTCATATTGCCGGTGCCCGAGGCCTCCTTGCCTGCGGTGGAGATCTGCTCTGACAAATCGGCGGCGGGAATGAGCCGCTCGGCCAGCGAGACGTTGTAGTTCGGCAGGAAGGCGACCTTGAGATATTTGCCGGTCACCGGATCGGAATTGATCACCGCCGCCGCGTCGTTGATCAGGCGGATGATGTCCTTGGCAAAGAAATAGCCCGGCGCCGCCTTGCCGGCAAAGAGCTTCAGCCGCGGCACCCAGCCGGCATCGGGGTTGTCGCGGATCTCCTGCCAGTGGGCGATGGTTTCGAGGATGTTGAGATGCTGGCGCTTGTATTCGTGCATGCGCTTGATCTGCACATCAAAGAGCATGTCGGGGCTCACATGCAGCCCGTAGGTCTGGCCCATCCAGTTCGACAGCTCGGTCTTGTTGTCGCGCTTGACCCGGGCGTAGCGGTCGAGCCAGCCGGCATCCTCGATATAGGGTTCGAGCTTTTCGAGCTGTTCGAGATCGTCGACCCAATCCTCGCCGATGGATTCGGTGATCAGCCCGGCGAGGCGCGGGTTGCAGGCAAGGAGCCAGCGGCGCGGCGTGACGCCGTTGGTCTCGTTGACGATGCGCTCGGGGTGCAGGCGGTGCAGCTCTTCGAAGACGGTGGTCTTCATCAGCTCGGTATGCAGCGCCGAGACGCCATTGACGTGATGCGCCATGACAAAGGAGAGCTGGCCCATCTTGACCTGATGATCGGCCCGCATCGACTGGGTGCGCGAGGGGTTCTTGGCCGCATGCGTGCTGTCGATCCGGTCGATGATCTGGATGTGACGCGGCAGCAGCCGGCCAAAGAGGGTTTCGTCCCAGCTTTCCAGCGCTTCGGGCAGCAGCGTGTGGTTGGTGTAGGAAAGCGTGCCGCGCGCGATCTCCATCGCCTCGTCGAATTCGATGCCGCGCTCGTCATGCAGGATGCGCACCAGCTCCGGCCCGGCGATGGCCGGGTGGGTGTCGTTGAGCTGGATCGCCACCTTTTCGGGCAGTTTGCGCAGATCGCCGAACTGGTTGTTGAAGCGGCGCAGGATGTCGCGTAGCGCGGCGCCGGTCAGGAAATACTCCTGCTTCAGCCGCAGCTCCTTGCCCTGTTCGGTGGTGTCGTCGGGATAGAGCACGCGGGAAATCGTGCGCGCCAGCGCCTCGGGGGCGGCGGCACGCGCGTAATCGCCGTGGTTGAAAGCGTCGAGATCGAACGGGTGGATGGCGCGGCCCGACCAGAGCCGCAGCGTATTGGCCCAGTGCCCGCGCCAGCCGACGATGGGCGTATCGAAGGCCTCTGCCTCGACCTCTTCGGCGGGATACCAGCGCACGGTTTCGCCGCGGGTGTCGATGTGGCCGCCGAAGCCGATGCGATAGCGCACCTCGGGGCGTTCGAATTCCCAGGCGTGGCGCTGCTTGAGCCAGAGCTCTGGCTGCTCGACCTGGCGCCCGTCGACAAAGCTCTGCCGGAAGAGGCCATGCTCGTAGCGGATGCCGTAGCCATGCGCCGGGCAGCCGATGGTCGAGAGGCTTTCGAGGAAACAGGCGGCGAGCCGGCCGAGCCCGCCATTGCCGAGCGCCGCGTCGGGCTCGTCGGCCAGCACCTCGTGATAATCCTTGGAAAAATCGGCGAGCGCGGCCTTTGCCTCTTCGACCAGTTCCAGATTGACGATGCCGTCCTCGAGCAGCCGCCCGATCAGGAACTCCATCGACAGGTAATAGACCCGTTTGGCGCCGGTGTCATAGGTTTTGCCCGTGGCCTTGAACCAGGCGTCGACGATCCGGTCGCGCACCGCATAGCTCAGCGCCATGCGCCAGTCCTCGAGGATGGCGTGTTCGGGATCCTTGCCGAAGGAATAGGTCAGATGGCGCAGAATGGCGTCGCGGAGGGGCGGTGTCTTCATCTGAAGCATCGTTCTGAACTCGCTCGATTATGGATCTTGCACACTGGCGTGAGTGTTAGGGTATCAATAGGCTTATTTTGTGAAAGGCAAGTTTGGGACCGGTATTAGCCCTGCATTTGCAACTGTTCGGTTAAGTGGCATGCACATCCTGTAAGCGCCGCATAGTCGTCTGTCACAAGATGCACCGGAAACTGGTCCATGAACGTGCTGAACCGGCCCTTGTCGCGGAAGCCCTCGGCAAAGCCGCAATTCATCAGATGCGGGCCGAAATGCGCCGCGACGCCGCCGACGAGGTAAATGCCGCCAAAGGGCAGGGTGACCAGCCCCAGATCGCCGCAGACCCGGCCCAGCAGCATCGAGAACGTCTCGACCGCGCGGGTAGCGCGGGCGTCGCCGGCCTCCATCAGCGCCATGATCTCGGCGGCGGGTTTCTCGTCTTCGATGCCGTCCTCGTCGCAGAGCCAGTTCCAGATCCGCTCGAACCCGCGCCCGGAGAGGAAATGCTCGACCCCGGCGCCGTCATGCTTGCGAGAGACATATTGAAAGAGCCGCAGCTCATCGTCGGAACGCAGCGCCAGCGTGGCATGGCCGGCCTCCGACGGCGGCACCAGCGTGCGGTCGCCGAGGCGATAGACCGGTGCCGCGTTCATGCCGGTGCCGACACCGATCACCAGCCGCGCGGATTGCGGGCTGGCGGGCTGACCGGGCAGGAGGGTGGTGAGCTTGTCCGCCGCGATATGGCCCAGCGCGTGGCCCTGCGCCTGAAGGTCGTTCAGCACCGCCAGCGTCTCGGCCCCCGTCGCTTCGGCGAGGATCTCGCGGTTCACCTCCCAGTCGAGATTGGTCAGCGTGCCGGCGCTGTCGCGCACCGGGCCGGCCATGGCGACGCAGACGGCCTGCGGCGCGACCTGTTCCTCGGCGAGATAGGCGCGCAGCACATCGCCGATGCCGGCATGTTCGGCATTGCGGAAGCGGCGGATGCTGCCGGTCTCCACATCTGCCCCATGCGCCAGCGCGACGCGGGTATTGGTGCCGCCGATATCCGCCAGAACCGCCGTGATCCCGTGGCTCATGCCTACTCTCCTGTTAGCGCTCTCTTCAGCGCGTGGTAGGAGGCTTTCGGCGTGCGTGCAAGCGTGTCGAAATCCACATGCACCAGCCCGAAGCGCTTGTCGTAGCCAAAGCTCCACTCGTAATTGTCGAGCAGCGACCAGACGAAATAGCCCTTCACCGGCACCCCGCGCGCCAGCGCCCGCCGGACATCGGCCAGATGCGCCTCGATAAAGGCGATACGGTGCTCGTCCTGCACCTCGCCCGCCACCGGATCGTCATGCGAGGCCATGCCGTTCTCGGTCACATAGATCGGCAGATCGCCGGTATATTCGCTTGCAGTGCGTTCGAGAAAGTTCAGCAGTCCCTCAGGATAGATCTCCCAGTCCATATAGGTCTTGGGCAGGATGCCGGGCACCTCCTTGAGCGACGGCCAGGGGCCTTTCGCGGGAGCGAGCAGCTTGCGGGTGTAGTAGTTGATGCCGCACCAGTCGAGCGGTTGCGAGATCAGCGCCATGTCGTCCTGCCAGCCCTCGGGCATATGCGGCGCCAGACCGTCCAGCACGATATCCGGGTATTGCCCCTTGAACACGCCGCCCATGAACCAGCGGTTGTAGATCCCGTCATAGCGCGCGGCGGCCTCATAGGCCTCTTCGCTGTCATCGGCGGGATGCGCCCATTCCAGGTTGAAGACGCCGCCGAGCCCCTCCATCCCCAGCCCGCGCATCACCTCGATGGCGCGACCATGGGCGAGCAGCACATGATGCATGGCGCGGGCGGCGGCGCGGATGTCGCGCAGACCCGGCGCGTGTCCGCCGAGGAAATGGCCGAGCCAGGCGACGCACCAGGGCTCGTTGATGGTGGCGACGGTGTCCATCCGGTCGCCGAGCCGACGCATGATCGTTTCGGTGAAATCGCCGAACCAGGCCGCGATGTCGCGGTTGCGCCAGCCGCCGAGATCGGCAAGCGCCGAGGGCAGCTCCCAGTGATAGAGTGTGGCATAGGGTTTCAGCCCGCGCTCCAGCATCGCGTCGGTCAGCCGGTCGTAGAAATCGAGCCCGTCGGGGTTGGGCGTGCCGCGCCCCTCGGGCAGCACCCGCGCCCAGGAGATCGAGAAGCGGTAGGCGTCGAACCCGGCGGCGGCCACGAGGTCGAGATCCTCGGCATAGCGGTGATAGTGATCGCAGGCGGTGGCGCCGTTCTCGGCGCGCACCACATTGCCCGGCGTGTCGGCGTAATCGTCCCAATGGGTGCGCCCGGCACCGCCAAAGGCATGACCTTCGATCTGATAGCTCGAGGTTGCCGTTCCGAAGAGGAAGTCTTCGGGAAAGTCTTTCCGGTTCAGTTGCATGTCGCTCGATCCTAATGTTTTGCCGGAGCCGGCCCGGTGGAGCCTCCGATGATCAGCTGCGCTTCGAGCAGCGCGGTTTCGGGCGGCAGCGCCGGGGTGGCCACATGGCGCAGCAGCATCTCTGCGGCGATGCGCCCGGCATCGCGCACCGAAGAGCGGATGGCGGTAAAGATCGGCACGTCGCGCCCGTTCGAGAGATAGCTGAGATCGTCGTCATAGGTGACGACCGAGACGTCTCGGCCCATCTCGTGTCCGGTTTCGTGAATGGCGCGGCGCACCCCGATGGCGGTGATCAGCGAGGAGGTCAGAAAGGCGGTGGGCGGGTCGGCCCGCGCCAGCATCTCATGCGCGGCGAGATAGCCATAGGGTTCGGTCATCTCGCCGCTGCGCCGCAGCGCCGGGTCGGGCGAGAGGCCGCGCGCCGCCAGCGCCTCCTCGTGGCCCTCGCGCCGGCGATGGGCGAAATCCATGAATTCCAGCCCGTTGATCAGCCCGATGCGGCGGTGGCCGAGATCGAGCAGGAAATTCGTCGCCCGCCGGAACGCCCCGGCATTGTCCACATCCACCCAGCAATAGGGCTGGTCGAGTTCGGAGGCGCGGCCATGCACCACAAAGGGCATCTTGAGCCCGGTCAGAAAGGGGATGCGCCCGTCCTTCATCTTGGGGCCGTGCAGGATGATGCCGTCGACATTGCCCTTGGCCTTGAGGCGGCGATAGTTCTGCGCCTCGTCCTCGTCGCCGGTGAGCGACAGGGTCATGTCGTAGCCGGCCTTGAGATAGGCCTCCGAGGCGCCGGCGACGAAATCCCCGAAGACCGGATTGACGATCTCGTGCTGGGTGGAGATCGGAATCACATGCCCGATCGCCATCGCCCGTCCGGTGGCCAGCCCCTTGGCGCGGGCATTGGGCGAATAGTTCAGCTCACGCGCGGCCTCGGTCACGCGCTTGCGTGTCTCTTCGCTGACCTCCGGATAGCCGTTCAGGGCACGGCTGACCGTGGTCTGCGACAGGCCGAGATGGGCGGCGAGCATCTTGAGATTCATCGTCCTGCAAGTCCAAAGCGCTTCGGGTGTCAAGCACCGTAACCGCAAAAGGTGACTTGCGGGAAGGGGTTTTCTGGGCGCCCTCAAAAGCTGCGGTGCAGCATAATTTATGATGAAAAAACCGGCTGCTTCAGATTGACATGCGGTTTGAATCGCGGGACGCTCGGGTATCTTCAAAGCGCTTTGACACAGGTTTGGCCGGTGTTTGAGCGAAATCCGGTGCGGTCGCGGCCGCACACAACGGGAGGATTGCACTTCATGAAGCGGACTTTTCTCAACGGTGTCGCGGTGATGGCCCTGACGGCTGGCACGGCGCAGGCACAGATGATGTTCACGCCCGGCGAGGGCGGCTTTCACTGGGACGGCTACGAGGCCTTTGCCGAGAATTACGATCTGAGCGGCGAGACGGTCGAGATCACCGGCCCCTGGACCGGCTTTGAAAAGGAAAAGGTCGATGTGGTCTTTTCCTATTTCGAGGAGGCCACCGGCGCGACGGTGAACTATTCCGGCTCCGACAGTTTCGAGCAGGATATCGTGATCTCGGCCCGCGCCGGCACCGCGCCCAATCTCGCGGTCTTCCCGCAGCCGGGGCTCGCCGCCGACATGGCCAGCCAGGGCTTCCTGACGCCGATGCCCGAAGGGATGGGCGACTGGGTGGCGGAGAATTTCGCCGCCGGCGACAGCTGGGTCGATCTGGCCACCTATGAGGGCCCGGACGGGGAGGAAGACCTTTACGGTATGTTCTTCCGCGTCGATCTGAAAAGCCTCGTCTGGTACTCGCCCATCGCCTTCGACGAGATGGGCTACGAGATCCCCGAGACCATGGAAGAGCTCAAGGAGCTGACCCAGCAGATCGTCGATGACGGTGGTACGCCCTGGTGCATCGGCCTGGGCTCTGGCGCGGCCACCGGCTGGCCCGCCACCGACTGGGTCGAGGAGATGATGCTGCGCACGCAGGAGCCCTCGGTCTACGACCAGTGGGTCGATAACGAGATCCCGTTCGACGATCCGGCGGTGGTTGGCGCCATCGAGGAATTCGGCTGGTTCGCGCTCAACGACGATTTCGTGCAGGGCGGCACGCAGGCAGTGGCCACCACCGATTTCCGCGACAGCCCCAACGGGCTCTTCGCGGTGCCGCCGGAATGCTACATGCACCGCCAGGCGAGCTTTATCCCGGCTTTCTTCCCCGACGAGGTGGAGCTGGGCGCAGATGCGGATTTCTTCTACTTCCCGGCGATCGAGGAAAACGATCTCGGCAGCCCGGTGCTGGGGGCAGGGACGCTGTTCTCGATCACCAACCCCTCTGAGGCGACGAGCGCGATGCTCGAATTCCTCAAGCTGCCCATCGCGCATGAGCTGTGGATGGCGCAGGACGGCTTCCTGACCGCGCATGCGGGGGTCAATCTCGATGTCTATGCCACCGACGCGCAGCGCGCCATGGGCGAGATCATCGCCAATGCCACGACCTTCCGCTACGACGCCTCCGACCTGATGCCCGCCGAGATCGGCGCCGGCGCCTTCTGGAGCGGCATGGTGGATTACGTCACCGGCGAGTCCGCCGAGGACGTCGCCGCGGGCATTCAGGCGCGCTGGGACTCGATCAAGTAAGCCTTTGCACTAACTCAGGTTCATGGCCCGCGCTCCCGGAGGGGTGCGGGCCATGGCTCAGGGAGGAGATCGCGCATGTCGCCAATCGTTCAGGGCATTCTCACCATCATCATCGGGGTGGGCGGCTGTATCGGCTATTTCTACGCCTCGAACATCCTGCTCGACCGTGTGATCTTTCCCCCGAAAACCGACGATCAGGGCCGCAATATTCGTCGCGCCACCATGGTGCGCCCGTGGCTTTTTCTGCTGCCGGCGATCCTCGCGCTGGGGCTCTACCTCGTCTATCCGGTGGTGGGCAGCTTTCTGCGCTCGCTCTACAACCGTTCGGGCGAGGAATTCGTGGGCCTCGGCAATTATGTTCAGATGTTTTCCGAGCACGGGTTCCGCGTGGCGCTTTTCAACAATTTCCTCTGGGTGGTGTTCGTGCCCGCCGGTGCGACGTTTTTCGGGCTGCTGGTGGCGCAGCTCACCGACCGGCTGAAATGGGGCAATATCGCGAAATCGCTGATCTTCATGCCCATGGCCATCAGCTTTGTCGGCGCCTCGCTGATCTGGAAATTCGTCTATGCCGCCGATCCCGATATCGGCATCATCAATGCCATCCGCGACTATTTCGGCGCCGCCCCGGTGGATCCGATGCAGATCCCGTTCTGGAACAACTTCTTCATCATGTTCATCATGGTCTGGATGCAGACCGGTTTTGCCATGGTGATCCTCTCGGCGGCGCTGCGCGGCATTCCCGAGGAAACCATCGAGGCGGCGATCATCGACGGCGCCAACCCGTTCCAGATCTTCTTTCGCATCAAGGTGCCGCAGATCGCCGGCACCATCGTGGTGGTCTGGACCACCATCACCTTCCTGACGCTCAAGGTATTCGACATCGTCTACACGATGACGGGGGGCAATTTCGATACCGAGATCCTGCCCAGCTACATGATGGATTACATGTTCCGTGATGACGGGCGCGCCACGGCGGTGGCCTTTGTGATCATGGTGATCGTCACGCCGGTGATGATCTGGAACATCCGCCAGGCACGCAGGGAGCTGTAAAGATGGACAATATCGCGGGCAAGAAAAGCGGGCTCTCCATCGTCACCAATCTCAGCGTGCTGGCGCTGGTGGTGCTCTGGCTGATCCCGACCATCGGGCTGCTGGTGTCGTCCTTCCGCGACCGCGAGCAGATCTCGGAAACCGGCTGGTGGCTGGCGCTGTTCCCCGTCGAGCAGGCGGTGCGGATCACGCCCGAGATGGGCGACGTGACGCAGGAGGGTGATCTCTATGTGGTCTCGGGCAATGTCTTTGGTGCGGATGGCAGCGGGTCTGTCGCCGCCTTCGGCATCACCTCGCGCGCCCCGGGCGCGGCGGAGGCGGGCCAGACCTATGGTCGGCTGAAGCTCGAGGTTCTGGACGAGGATGGCGAGCCGGATACCGAGAATTATGAGACCGCCTGGCCGGTGGACGGCACGCCCGAGATTCCCGAGACCGACGAGGACGGGCGCGCGGTGCAGGGCTATACGATCGACCGGGCGCTGACCATGCAGCCCAATGGCGATTACGTCTGGCGGCAGGCGAGCGAGCCGAGGCGGGCGCCGGCGCTTTATGTCGTTTCGACACAGCCGCCCGATTTCGGCTTGCAGAATTACGAGACGATCCTGACCTCGAACAATATGGATCAGGCCTTTATCAACACGCTGACGGTGACGATCCCGGCGACGGTGATCCCGATCCTGATTGCCGCCTTCGCCGCCTATGCGCTGGCCTGGATGGAGTTTCCCGGGCGCGGCTGGCTGGTGGCCATCGTCGTCGGGTTGCTGGTGGTGCCGTTGCAACTGGCGCTGGTGCCGATGCTGACGCTGCACAACAAGATCGGCATCGGGCAGAGCTTTGTCGGGATCTGGCTGGCCCATACCGGGTTCGGCCTGCCGCTCGCGGTCTATATCCTGCGCAATTACATGGTGGGGCTGCCGCGCGACATCATCGAGAGCGCCAAGGTCGACGGCGCCACCGATTTCCAGGTCTTCACCCGGATCGTGCTGCCGCTGTCATTCCCGGCGCTGGCGAGCTTTGCCATCTTCCAGTTCCTCTGGACCTGGAACGACCTGCTGGTCGCCAAGGTGTTCCTGCCGTCCAACAGCGAAAGCTGGGTGATGACGGTCAAGATCGCCGACGATCTTCTGGGCTCGCGCGGGGGCGACTGGGGCATTCTGGCGGCCGCCGCCTTTGTCTCCATCGCGGTGCCGCTGCTGGTCTTCTTCGCAATGCAGAAATACCTCGTGCGCGGCCTGCTGGCCGGCTCGGTGAAATAACAAGGACGACACGACACCATGACCGAAATGCCGGACATGAGCGCGGCCAACCGCTACCTCAAGAAAGACCCCGACTGGTGGCGCGGCGCGGTGATCTACCAGATCTACCCGCGCAGCTTTCAGGACAGCAATGGCGACGGGGTGGGCGATCTGCTCGGCATCGCGCAGCGGCTGCCCTATGTGGCCTCGCTTGGGGTCGATGCGGTGTGGATCTCACCCTTTTTCCGCTCGCCGATGCATGATTTCGGCTATGACGTCAGCGATTACTGCGATGTCGATCCGATGTTCGGCACGCTGTCGGATTTCGACGAGGTGATCCATTCCGCCCATATGCTGGGGCTCAAGGTGCTGATGGATCTGGTGATGTCGCACAGCTCCATCGAACACCCGTGGTTCAGGGAGAGCCGCTCCTCCAGGGACAATCCGCGCGCCAACTGGTATGTCTGGGCCGATGCCAAGCCCGACGGCACGCCGCCCAACAACTGGCTGTCGATCTTCGGCGGCTCGTCCTGGCAATGGGATCCGACGCGCTGCCAGTATTACCTGCACAATTTCCTCACCGAGCAGCCGGACATGAATTTCCACGAGCCGGCCCTGCAGGACGCGCTGCTCGACGTGGCGAAGTTCTGGCTCGACCGGGGGGTCGACGGGTTCCGTCTGGATACGGTGAATTTCTACACCCATGACAAGCAGTTGCGCGACAATCCTCCGCTCGCGCCCGAAGAGCGCAACCCGATCACCGCGCCGGCGGTGAACCCCTATACCTGGCAGAACCATCTCTACGACAAGACCCAGCCGGAGAATCTCGATTTCCTCGCGCGGCTGCGCGCGCTGATGAACGGCTACGACGCCGCAGCGGTGGGCGAGATCGGCGAGGATCAGCGCGGGCTCGAGGTGCTGGGCGATTACACCCGCGGCGACAAGCACCTGCACATGTCCTATGCTTTCGAGCTCTTGTCGGATCACGCGCCGACGGCGGCCTATATCAAGCAGGTCATGGACGATGTGGAGGAGAAGGCGCCGGGCGGCTGGGCCTGCTGGGCGTTCTCCAACCACGATGTGGTGCGCCACATCACCCGCTGGAACATTCCGGAGGAGGCGGCGCGGCTCTACATGACGCTGATGATGTGCCTGCGCGGCTCGGCCTGTCTCTACCAGGGCGAGGAGCTGGGGCTGCCCGAGGCGGTGCTGAGCTTCGAGGATATCCAGGATCCGTATGGCAAGCGCTTCTGGCCGGCCTTCAAGGGGCGCGACGGCAGCCGCACGCCGATGGTCTGGGACGGGAATGCGCTGAACGGCGGGTTCAGCAGCAATATGAAACCCTGGCTGCCGGTGAGCCACGATCATCTCAGCCGCACCGTGGCGGATCAGGAAAAGGATCCGCTGGCGATGCTGCACCACTACCGCCGTGCCATCGCCTTCCGCCACAGCCACGCCGCGCTGAAGACCGGCGCGATTTCCGAGGTCTGCTGCGAGGGCACGGTGCTGACCTTCCGCCGCTGTCTCGACCGCGAAGAGCTGTTCTGCGCCTTCAATATCGGCGACGCGCCGGTGACCATCGAGGCGCCGGCGGGCCGCTGGCATCAGGTCGGCGGCGAGCTGGGCTCGGCGGGGCCGGCACCGGATGGCAAGCTGCATTTCGGGCGCTGGCAGCCCGTGCTGGCACTGAAGCAATAACGGGGAGGAGGCGCCGATGGCCGATCTGAAACTGAGCGATGTGGGCAAGACCTATGGCGGCACGGTCGAGGTGCTAAAGCATATCGACCTCGATATCGAGGCGGGCGAGCTGATCGTCTTTGTCGGGCCGTCGGGCTGCGGCAAGTCCACCCTGCTGCGGATGATCGCGGGGCTGGAGAAGATCACCGCCGGCACGCTGGAGATCGACGGGCAGAAGGTCAACGACGTGCCGCCGGCGCAGCGCGGCATCGCCATGGTGTTCCAGAGCTACGCGCTCTACCCGCATATGACCGTGCGCGACAATATGGCCTTTGCGCTCCAGATCGCCAAGAAGTCGAAGGAGGAGATCACGGCCTCGGTGGAGCGCGCGGCGAAGATGCTGCAACTGGAGCCCTATCTCTACCGGCTGCCCAAGGCGCTTTCGGGCGGGCAGCGCCAGCGCGTGGCCATCGGGCGGGCCATCGTGCGCGATCCCAAGGTCTATCTCTTCGACGAGCCGCTCTCCAATCTCGACGCGGCGCTGCGGGTGGCGACGCGGATCGAGATCGCCCAGCTCAAGGAGGCGATGCCGGACCGCACGATGATCTACGTGACCCACGATCAGGTCGAGGCGATGACGCTGGCCGACCGCATCGTGGTGCTGGCCAACAAGGGCATCGCGCAGGTCGGCGCGCCGCTGGAGCTTTACGAGACGCCGAAGTCCGAATTCGTGGCGCAGTTCATCGGCTCCCCGGCGATGAACCTGCTGCCCGGCGAGATCACCGGCACCGGCACGCGCACCAAGGTAAAGCTCGCCGGCGGCGGCACGGCGGCCTCGGATGTGCCGAGCACCGAGGCGGATCTGGGGCTGAAGGTGAATGTCGGCATCCGGCCGGAGGATTTCACCATCGCCAAGCAGGCGGCGCTCTATCGCGGCAAGGTTGAGATGACCGAGGCGCTCGGCGAGGTGACGCTGCTGCATTTCGCGGCAGACGAGGGCGCGAAGGAGCCGGTCATCGCCAAGCTGCCCGGCATTCACAAGGGGCTGCGCGGCGATGAGGTCGGGCTGGCCGCCGACCCCTCCAAGGTGCATCTCTTCGCCGAGGGGACATCGCTGCTCTACCGGTGAGGCCGCGACAAATCTCTTCGAAGAGATTTGCAAGATCCTTCGAAGGATCTTGCTTCGGCGCTCAGCGGGTGATCTCGCCCCCGGCGCGCTGCCACTTCGCCAGACCGCCGATATTGTGCACCGCCGCATGGCCCATGCGCCGCAGCGTCCCGCAGGCCATGCCCGAGCGCGCGCCGCTGGCGCAATAGACCGCGATGGGCTTGCCGGACCTGAGCTCGGGCAGGCAGTCCGGGCTCTGCGGATCGCAGCGCATCGCCAGCGCCGCCATCGGCACATGCAGCGCGCCTTTCGCCTTGCCGGTGGCCGCCAGCTCCGATCCGTCGCGGATGTCGATCACCACTACATCGCCTCTGCGCGATTTCTGCACCGCCTCCTCGGCGCTCATCCGCGCGGCACGGTTTCCGGTCAGAAAGGCGAACATCGGCATCTCCATCGGCTCGGTTGCACAAGCGATATGCATTCAGTTTCAAGAATGTAAAGGCGCCGCGTTCAAGTTCGCGCTATGTTCTCATTTTGCGATTGGCGATCCCGGCGCTTTCGCCTATGTAACGTGCATCCGGATCCGGAGGTCTCATGGCTGAGCTGAAGCAGATCGAAGTGCGCGGCGCGCGCGAGCACAATCTGAAATCGATCGATGTCGACATTCCCCGCGACGAGCTGGTGGTGATCACCGGCCTGTCGGGCTCGGGCAAGTCGTCGCTGGCATTCGATACCATCTATGCGGAGGGGCAGCGCCGCTATGTCGAGAGTCTCTCGGCCTATGCGCGGCAGTTCCTCGACATGATGGAAAAGCCCGATGTCGATCACATCGCGGGCCTGTCGCCGGCGATTTCCATCGAGCAGAAGACCACGTCGAAGAACCCGCGCTCCACCGTCGGCACGGTGACCGAGATCTACGATTACCTGCGGCTGCTCTTTGCCCGCGTCGGCACGCCTTATTCGCCCGCCACCGGCCAGCCCATCGAGGCGCAGCAGGTGCAGGACATGGTCGACCGGGTCATGAGCATGGAGGAGGGCACGCGCGGCTATCTGCTGGCGCCGATCATCCGCGACCGCAAGGGTGAGTACAGGAAAGAGTTCCTGGAGCTGCGCAAGCAGGGCTTCCAGCGGGTCAAGGTGGATGGCGAGTTCTACGAGCTCGACACGCCGCCCACGCTCGACAAGAAATTCCGCCACGATATCGACGTGGTGGTTGACCGCATCGTCGTGCGCGAGGGGCTGGAGACGCGGCTCGCCGACAGTTTCCGCACCGCGCTCGACCTCGCTGACGGCATCGCGATTCTGGAAACGGCGCCGAAGGAAGGTGACCCTGAACGGATCACCTTCTCGGAGAATTTCGCCTGTCCCGTCAGCGGCTTCACCATCCCCGAGATCGAGCCGCGGCTGTTCTCCTTCAACGCGCCCTTCGGCGCCTGCCCGGAATGCGACGGGCTGGGCGTCGAGCTGTTCTTTGACGAACGGCTGGTGGTGCCCGACGCCACGCTGAAGATCTCCGATGGCGCCATCGCGCCCTGGCGCAAGGGCAAATCGCCCTATTTCCTGCAAACCATCGAGAGCATCGCCAAGCATTACGAGTTCAACAAGAACGAGCGCTGGAAGGATCTGCCCGCGCATGTGCAGCAGGTCTTTCTCTACGGGTCCGGCAAGGAAGAGATTCCCTTCCGCTACGACGAGGGCGGGCGGGTCTATCAGGTCGAGCGGGTGTTCGAGGGGGTGATCCCCAATATGGAACGCCGCTATCGCGAGACCGACAGCAACTGGATCCGCGAGGAATTCGAGCGTTACCAGAACAACCGCCCCTGCGGCAGCTGCGGCGGCTACCGGCTGCGCGAGGAGGCGCTGGCGGTGAAGATCGGCAAGCCCGGCAACCTGCTGCATATCGGTCAGGTCGTCCAGATGTCGATCAAGGAGGCCTATGCCTGGATCGGCACCGTGCCCGACGCGCTGACCGGCCAGAAGAACGAGATCGCCCGCGCCATTCTCAAGGAGATCCGCGAGCGGCTGGGCTTCCTCAACAATGTCGGCCTCGAATATCTCACCATGAGCCGCGCGGCGGGCACGCTTTCGGGTGGTGAGAGCCAGCGCATCCGGCTGGCCTCGCAGATCGGCTCCGGCCTCACCGGCGTGCTCTATGTGCTCGACGAGCCCTCCATCGGCCTGCATCAGCGCGACAATGACCGCCTTATCGGTACGCTGAAATCCCTGCGCGATCAGGGCAATACGGTGATCGTGGTCGAGCATGACGAGGACATGATCCGCCAGGCGGATTACGTCTTCGACATCGGTCCCGGCGCCGGGGTGCATGGCGGGCAGGTGGTCAGCCACGGCACGCCGGACGCCATCGCCGCCGATCCCGCCAGCCTCACCGGCCAGTATCTCTGCGGCACGCGCGAGATCGCCGTGCCGGCGGAGCGGCGCAAGGGCAACAAGAAGAAACTCACCGTGGTCAAGGCGACCGGCAACAACCTCAAGAAGGTCACGGCCGATTTCCCTCTGGGCAAGTTCGTCTGCGTCACCGGTGTGTCGGGTGGCGGCAAATCGACGCTGACCATCGAAACGCTCTACAAGAACGCCGCGATGAAGCTGAATGGCGCGCGCGAGACACCGGCGCCCTGCGAGACGATCAAGGGGTTCGAGCATCTCGACAAGGTCATCGACATTGACCAGCGGCCCATCGGGCGCACCCCGCGCTCCAACCCCGCCACCTATACCGGCGCCTTCACGCCCATCCGCGACTGGTTTGCCGGGCTGCCCGAGGCCAAGGCGCGCGGCTACAAGCCGGGGCGGTTTTCGTTCAACGTCAAGGGCGGGCGCTGCGAGGCCTGCCAGGGCGATGGCGTCATCAAGATCGAGATGCATTTCCTGCCCGACGTCTATGTCGAATGCGAGACCTGCAAGGGCGCGCGCTACAATCGCGAGACTCTGGAAATCAAGTTCAAAGGCAAGAGTATCGCCGACGTTCTTGATATGACGGTTGAAGAGGCGCAGGGCTTTTTCCAGGCGGTGCCCAGCATCCGCGAAAAGATGGATGCGCTGATGCGCGTCGGGCTCGGCTATATCAAGGTGGGCCAGCAGGCGACGACGCTTTCGGGCGGCGAGGCGCAGCGGGTGAAGCTGTCGAAGGAGCTGGCGAAACGCTCGACGGGCCGCACCCTCTATATTCTCGACGAGCCCACCACGGGGCTGCATTTCGAGGATGTGCGCAAGCTGCTCGAAGTGCTGCACGAGCTGGTGGAGCAGGGCAATACCGTGGTGGTGATCGAGCACAATCTCGACGTGATCAAGACCGCCGACCACCTCATCGACATCGGCCCCGAGGGCGGCGATGGCGGCGGCGAGATCGTCGCGACCGGCACCCCCGAAGAGGTGGCGGCGGTCGAGCGCTCGCATACCGGCCACTATCTCAAGCCGATGCTCGCGGCGGGCCGGGTGGCCGCCGAATAGGGCGCATGACGTGAAAAGGGCCTGTCACGCGACAGGCCCTTTTTGGTATTTCGGAGAGCCGCGGCTCAGTCCAGCAAGGCCGAGACTGCGCCGATCACATCCAGCACCTTGCGCGTCTCGGGATCAACCCGGTACACCGTATCGTTGCTTCGATAATAGGTATAATCCGGAACCAACCCGTAATCGCGCGGCTCGCGCAGGATGACGTAATCGTCCGAGATCCGCTCGCCGATGCGATAGCGATAGACACGATCGCGGTCGTCACGGTCACGCACGGTCTTTTTCTTGGCCAGACCCGGCGGGTTGCAGCCATTGTGCTTCTTGGCGAGCCCCGGCGGGCAGCCTTTGGGGGAGGCGCTGGCGGCGAGCGGCAGGCTCAGCGCGGTGACGGTCGAGAGCAGGGCGATGGCGAGGGTGCGACCCATGGCATTTCTCCTTTTTCGCAAAGTCTTTGCAGAAGAAACGCCGACCGCCCATGTCCGGTTTCCGCAACCGGTGCGCATGGGCGGAGCTTCGCCGGGCGCGGATGCCGCGCCGGCGGTTTATTTCCGGGGGCAGGTGTTGATGCCGAAGATCGAGTAGAGCGGGCAGGTGCCCAGCAGCCCGGTCACCAGCGGGATGATGCCCAGCAGATAGAGCCAGCTATAGGGGCCGTCGGTGAAGAAATAGGCGAGGATGAGCAGGGCGCCCACAACGATGCGCAGGATCTTGTCGATCCCGCCGACATTCTTGGCAAACATGGTCTTTCTCCTTTTTCGAAAGGTCTACCGTTCTTGTGCCGGCATCTAACCGCATCCGGGCCGCCGCGTCTGTGATCTGGTCACACAAGCCGCAACTTATTGCTGCCAATCGGGTTTTCTTTTTTCGAGAAAGGCCGAAATACCCTCATCCGTGTCACGCCAGAGCATGTTTTCCACCATGACCTGCCCGGCATAGGCATAGGCCTCGTCCAGCGGCAGCCCGGCCTGGGTGTAAAACGCCTCCTTGCCGATCTTCACCGCCGCGCCGAGCTTGCCGGCCACGCTCGCCGCCAGCTCTTCCGCGGTCTCCGCCAGCTGATCGCCCGGCACGACGCGGTTCACCAGCCCCATCTGCCGCGCCTCCTCGGCATCGGCGAAACGGCCGGTGCTCAGCATCTCGAAGGCGTGTTTCGGCGCGATATTGCGGGTCAGCGCCACCATGGGCGTCGAGCAGAACAGCCCGATATTCACGCCGTTGACGCCGAACCGCGTGCCCTTGGCCGCCACTGCCAGATCGCAGGAGGCCACGAGCTGGCAGCCCGCGGCGGTGGCGATGCCCTGCACCTGCGCGATGACCGGCTGCGGCAGCTTTTGCAGGCCGGTCATCACCCGGGCGCAGCGGGTGAAGAGATCGGCGAAATAGGCGCGGCCCGAATCCTCCGCCTGCCGGCCCGCCTGCATCTGCTTGAGATCGTGGCCGGCGCAGAACGCCTTGCCCTCGCCCGAGAGGATCACCGCGCGGATCGCCCGATCTTCGGCCAGCGCGTCGATCTGCGCCTGAAGCGCGGCCAGCATCTCGTCGGAGAGCGCGTTCAGCCGCTCCGGCGCGTTCATGTGCAGGCGCGCGACCGCGCCGGTGTCGTGACGTTCCAGCAGGCCCATCTTGTCCTCCCCTTGGGTTTGCGGGCAGCTTAGCGGCAGGGCAACAGGGAGGAAAGCATGGCGCTCGCATTCACGGTTCCGGAGATGGAGGCCTATCTGACGGAGGTCTTTCCGCAGGTCGAGGGCATGTTCGGCATCGACCGCATGGGCGAGGATCTGCTGGTGATGCGGCTGCTGGTCTCGGACGATCACCTGCGCCCCGGCGGCACGGTCTCGGGGCCGTCGATGTTCGCGCTGGCGGATGTGGCGGCCTATGTGGCGACGCTGGCGCGGATCGGGCGGCAGCCGCTGACCGTGACCACCCATTGCTCGATCGACTTCATGCGCAAGCCCGAGGCGGGCAGGGATCTTCTGGCCGAGGCGCGGGTGCTGAAGATCGGCCGCAGCCTGAGCGTCACCGATGTGCTGCTGTTCTCCGACGGCTCGGAGAAGCCGGTGGCGCATGCCTCGCTGACCTATGCGATTCCGCCGGTGCCGGCGGGGTAGCGATATACAAAAAAGGCGCGAGGGAGTGCCTCGCGCCCAGGGGAAGAGGTTCCGGCAGATCCGGGGATCAGCTCTGCCAGAACATGCGACGCGCCTCCTTGTGGGCGACGTGCCGTTCCAATCCGATATCGCGCAGCAAATGCGGGTCGAGCTGCGCCAGCGCGCGGCGGGTGCGGCGGCGCTCCGACCACTTGGCCAGGACCACCGCGATGCGCAGCGCAAATGCCGACTGCGGCGGCAGCGGGCGCTGCGCGTCGAGATAGGCGATGAGCGGGGCTTGGGTGGTCGAGGTCATGGTCGTCTCCAGTATTGTATTGGTACAATGTCCTTGCTTTACGTGGCGTCTTGATACATTCTGTCTAAATGAGCGTCGAGAAAAACATTGTGACCGATACAATATCTGCGTTGTATGACACGCAGAACGGTGGGCCGAAATACCGGGCACTGGCCGCGGCGCTGCGTCAGGGCATTGCCGAGGGCGTGCTGAGCGTGGGCACGCGGCTGCCGCCGGTGCGCGATCTGGCCTGGCGGCTGGGCATGACGCCGGGCACCGTGGCGCGGGCCTACACGATCCTGACCGATGAAGAGGTGCTGATCGCCGAGGTCGGGCGCGGTACCTTTGTCGGCGGCACCGAGGAGCCGCGCCCGCCGCTCTACCAGTCCTCGCCGCATGGCCATGCCGAGGATGGCGGCGAAATGGTCAATCTTTTCACCGCAAGGCTGCCGGATCTGGGGCAGGTTGCAATGATCCACGAGGGGCTCGCGCAGCTCGCGGAGCGCCCGGCGGGCGCGCTGCTCGAATACCCCTCGGCGCGCGCCTTCGCGCCGGCCCGCAAGGCGGTGGTCGGCTGGCTCGGCGGGGTGCCGCTGGGGGCGCTTCAGCATGAGGATGTGGTGCTGTCGCACGGGGCGCAGAGCGCGATCTCGCTGGTCATGCAGGCGGTGCTGCGCGGTCGCCGCCCGGTGGTTCTGGTCGAGGAGCTGGCCTATCCCGGCTTTCGCCGCGCCGCCGAGCTGATGCGGGCCGAGATTGTATCGGTCCCGATGGATGAATACGGTATTGTACCCTCCGCCCTGGCCGAGATCGCCCGGCGCCACGAGGCACAGCTGCTCTGCACCTCGCCGGAGCTGCACAATCCCACCACGCTGGTCACCCCGCCGAAACGCCGCCGCGAGATCGCCGATGCGGCGCGGCGCGGCGGCTTCGACATTCTCGAGGACGATTGCACCTTTCTCGGCGAGAGCCGCGACGCCACCTATCGCGCACTGCTGCCCGAGCATGGCTGGTTCGTTTCCTCGATCTCCAAGACGCTGACGCCGGCGCTGCGCATCGGTTTCGCCATCGCGCCGCAATCGCGCCGGGCCGAGCTGCGCCGGGTGGCGGAGAACGGGTTTTTCGGCCTGGCGCGACCGCTGGCGGATCTGACGGAGTATCTGCTGTCGCGTGACGAGACCCGCGAGATCGTGCGCTCGGTGCGCCGGCGCAATGCCGTCTATGTGCGCGCGACGCTGAATGTGCTGGGCGGACACGATCTGAGCTGGCACGAGCACGCGCCCTTTGTCTGGCTGCGGCTGCCGCCGGGCTGGCGCGCCGCCGCCTTCTGCCGCGCCGCCGAGGCGCAGGGGGTGCAGGTGCGCCCGGGCGAGGATTTCGCCCCGCGCAACGGCTTTGCCCCGCATGCGGTGCGCATCGGCATGAACGCCCAGGTGGCGCTGGCGGATTTCGAGGCGGCACTGGCGCGGCTGCGCCGGCTGCTCGACAACCCGCCGGAGCAGATTTTGGTCTGAAAACTACCCTGAAATTTGGGGTATATTGATACCATAATTTTAAGTGACTGTTTTTGCTTTTATAATTCGGATATGTGTCCCTTGACTGGCGTTTCCCGGCGCGTATAACCGCGCAATCGGAATTCGGGCCCCCGCACGGGCCCCGTCACTACAAGCTCAAGGGCACCCACGATGAAAACCTTCTCTGCGACTCCGGCAGACATCGAGAAGAAATGGATCGTGATCGACGCGGAAGGCGTCGTTCTCGGCCGTCTCGCTTCGATCGTCGCCATGCGTCTGCGTGGCAAGCACAAGGCCACCTTCACGCCCCATATGGATATGGGCGACAATGTCATCGTCATCAACGCCGACAAGGTGCAGATGACCGGCAAGAAGCGTGAGGAAAACTTCTACTGGCATACCGGCCACCCGGGCGGCATCAAGTCCCGCACCAAGGCCCAGATCCTCGAAGGCGCGCATCCCGAGCGGGTGGTCTTCCAGGCCGTCAAGCGCATGCTGCCGGGCAACCGTCTGGCGCGCCAGCAGCTGACCAACCTGCGCATCTATGCCGGCGCCGAGCATCCGCACGAGGCGCAGACGCCGGATGTGCTGGACGTCAAGTCGATGAACAAAAAGAACACCCGGGTGTAATCATGGCCGAACAGATCAACTCTCTGGAAGAACTGGGTTCCGCCGCAGGCATCGAAGCCGCCCCGGAAATCCTCGAAGAACCCCGCGAGCCCGTCCGCGACGAGCTGGGCCGCTCCTATGCCACCGGCAAGCGGAAGGACGCGGTTGCCCGCGTCTGGATCAAGCCGGGTTCGGGCAAGGTGACGGTGAACGGCAAGGAGCTGAACACCTATTTCGCCCGTCCGGTGCTGCAGATGATCCTGCGCCAGCCCTTCACCGTGGCCGGTGTTGAGGACCAGTTCGACGTGATGGCGACCGTCAAGGGCGGTGGCCTCTCCGGTCAGGCCGGCGCGGTCAAGCACGGTATCTCGAAAGCGCTCCAGCTTTACGATCCGTCGCTGCGCGGCGCGCTGAAAGCGGCAGGCTTCCTGACCCGCGACAGCCGTGTGGTCGAGCGGAAGAAATTCGGTAAGCGCAAGGCGCGCCGCAGCTTCCAGTTCTCGAAGCGCTGATATTTCTGCGATACGGAATTGCGAAGGGCCGCCCGCTGGGGCGGCCCTTTTGCATTTGCCGGGGGGCTTGAGATTTTTCGTACGAAAAATCTCTGCCGGCGCGGGGTCAGAGCAGATGCGCGTGCGGCCAGAGCGTTTCCGCCTGGGGCAGCCGTTTCAGCACGGTCTCATAGTCTTTCGCAAAGCTCGGGAAGACCTGCTCTGCCAGCCCTGCGGGCAGCGCGCTGCGGTCGCCGGCGGCGTTGACCGCAGCGCCGCCGGCCTCGGGACGGGCGGCAATGCCGATATAGGCGGAGAGCGCTGTGATCGTCTCCGGCGTGAAGAGCGTCTCGTAAAGCGTGACGAACTGGCGGTTTTTCGGGAATACCTCGTCGAGCCGCGTCAGCGTGACGTGATAGTCCGGGTCGGTGGTGCCGCGACCGCCGGGGGCGAAGATCGCAAGGAATGCCTCGCGGTCGGAGAGATCCTCCGAGAGCCTGCTCTTGCGGCGATACATCTTGAGCAGCGACCAGGCGCGTTCGATCGGGTCGCGCAGGGTGAAGACGGTTTTCACCGTCACGCCCTCGGCGGCAAAGCCCTCGTCGATGCGGCGCAGCGTGTCTGCGGAGAGCGCGGCATAGCCCGGGGTCACGTCGCCGGTGAGACCGATCCCCGGACGGGCGAGCAGCCCGGTGAAATAGGGGATGTAGCGCGTCAGATCCTGTTGCAGAAACCAGCGCAGCTCCTTGCCGCGCAGGGGCAGGCCGAGGCGGCGGGCCAACGCGAATTGCACGCGGCGGAAGGCGGGCGGGCAGGGCATGAGGAAATGCGCCTTTTCCGGCACCGTGGCCGCATCCCAGACCTGCATCTCGCCAAGCGGGCCCATATCGGCGCCTTCGGCAGCGCCGAGATAGGTGCGGATCCAGGTGGTGCCGGATTTCGAGGCGCCGGGGCAGAGCAGGAAGGTCTTCTGGGGCATGTCGCGGGCTTTGACGGTCGGGCCGGGTTGGGGCGCTGCCCCGTCACGGCGGGGCCGTGACTCCCCGGGATATTTCAGGGCCAATGGAAGACCTACAGGCGTCCGGGCGCGGCGCCAAGCCCTCAGGTGTCGGGCGGCAGCAGTCCGAGACCGCGCAGATAGATGCCGATGCCGGATTCGAGCAGCGCTTCGGGCGGGAAAGGCGACTGGGTGCCGGGCGAGTTGCGGGCGAAAAGCTCGACCACGCCGTGGGAGAGCGCCCAGATATGCGCCGAGACCATGGTGGGCGGCGGGCGTTTGCCGGGCGGGATATGTTGCGACAGCTCGGCGGCGGCGCGTTCCTGCACGCCGCGGGCGCGGGCCGAGACCGCGGCCAGCTCGGGCGAATGGTTCACCGAGATGCCGCTTTCGAACATGGCGATGTAATGGCCGGGATATTTGCGCGCGAAGGCGAGATAGGCGCGGCCCGTGGCCTCGAAGGCGGCCAGCGCCGAGGGCTGGCCCTTGTCATAGGCGTATTGCATCACATCGGCGAAGATCGCATAGCCCTGGCGGGCGGCCTCGGCGATCAGATCCTCGCGCCCGGCGAAATGGCGATAGACCGCCGCCGGGGTGACGCCGGCCTGTTTCGCCGCCTCGGACAGGGTGAAGCCGGTCGGCCCCTTCTGCTCGATCAGCGCCAGCGCCGCATCGACGAGCGCCTGGCGCAGATTGCCGTGATGATAGCCGCGCTTGCCCATCAGCTTTCCCAGAGCTCGGGGCCCCCGGCGATTTTGGTATCCGTCGCGCCCACCGCCTTCTCGTCCTTGTTCTCGTAATCGAGATGGCTCAGCACATGGCGGATCGCCGCCAGTCGGGCGCGTTTCTTGTCATCGGAGCGGATCACCGTCCAGGGCGCCTCGGGGCAATGCGAGCGCGAGAGCGTCTCGGAAATCGCGGCGCTGTAGGCGTCCCATTTCTTCAGCCCCTCGACATCGATCCAGCTCAGTTTCCACTGTTTCAGCGGATCGCGTTCGCGGTCCATGAAGCGGCGGAGCTGTTCGGCGCGGCCGACATTGAGCCAGAACTTGAAGACGCGGATGCCCTCCTCCACCAGCATCTTCTCGAACTCCACCACCTGGGCGAAGAAATGCTCGCGCTGCGCCTCGGTGCAGAAATCGAAGACCTTTTCCACCACGCCGCGATTGTACCAACTGCGGTCGTAGAAAACGATCTCGCCGCCCGCCGGCAGATGGTCGATATAGCGCTGGAAATACCATTGCGTCGCCTCGGTATCGGAGGGTTTCGACAGCGCCACCACCCGGGCGCCGCGCGGGTTGAGGTTTTCGCGAAAGCGCTTGATCGTGCCGCCCTTGCCGGCGGCGTCGCGGCCCTCGAAGACCATGGCGACGCGTTGGCCGGTGGCTTTGGCCCAGCGCTGCATCTTGACCAGTTCGATCTGGAGCGCATCCATCTCTTTCTGATAGGCCTTTTTCTTCATCTCCTCGGAATAGGGGTAGGAGCTGGAGAGGATCTCGTCCTTGTCGGCGCGCTTCAGCGTGTTGCGGATCTCTTCCGGCGCGTCGTTCTCGAAAAAGGCGCTGATGGCGCCGTCGAAGGGCAGGGTCAAGGTGAAGGTCCTACTCGTTGTTTTGTACTGCAATATGGGATGTGAAAGCGATTAACGCAAACCCGCGCGTGTGGCGGCGCGGGCGATGGCGGCATCCATTTCGGCACTGGCCACATGCTGCGGGGCGTGACCGATGCCGGGCAGGATGGTCAGCCGCGCGGCATGCACGCGGCGGGCGAGTGGCGCGGAATGGATCGGCAGGCCGACGGTGGTGTCGGCGCTGCCATGCACCGCCTCGATGGGCAGGGTGAGGCGCGGGTACTGCTTGTGCAGCTCCTCGATCTCGCCCAGCAGGCCGGCCCGTTGCAGGGCGTTTTCGCGCAGGCTGTCGCGGCGCAGGGTGAGGCCTGCGCCGATATGCTCGGCATAGCCCGGCGGCGGTGCCTGCGGCGCAAAGACCTCGGCGATGGCCTCCTCGACCACGCGGTCGGGCACCCAGGCGGTGAGCAGCGGCACGAGCACCGGCGCCAGCGGCCCGGAGGTTAGTTTTTAGAAGCGCGGCAGTGGCGTGTCCCAGGGATGCGAGGCCGCCGCCAGCAGCACCAGCGCCGCGACCCGTTTCGGCCGCTGCACCGCCCAGGCCAGCGCCACCGCGCCGCCATAGGACTGGCCGAGCACGATGGGCCGCTCGGCGCAGAGCCTGTCCGCCGCCGCCGCGAGCAGCGCCGCCTGCTCGCGCAGCGACGCGCCGTCCGCGTCCAGCCGCGGCGTGTAGCCGAGGCCGGGGCGGTCGAAGGCGATGACGCGGTAGTCGCGGCTGAGCCGGTCGATGGCCTCGAAGCTCCAGTCGCGCAGGCTGCCGCTGGCGCCGTGGATCAGCACCAGATCGGGGCCGGAGCCGCGCATGACGTAATGGACCTTGTGGCCGTCGACCTCGACAAAGCGGCCCTCGGGCGGGTGGCTGCGCTCGGCCTGCGCCTCACGGCGCGCGGCGGTCCAGAGCGTGGCGGCGGCCAGCAGGACCGCCAGCGCGACAAAGCCGATCAGCAGCTTCAGCGCCACCGCTCAGGGCGCCAGGATGCGGCGCCAGTCGGTCTTTTCCAGACCGATGCGGGCGGGGTCGAAGGGCGTGGTCTGGTAGATCTCGTTGATCCAGTTGCCGTAAAGCAGATGCGCGTGGCTGCGCCAGCGGTTGCGCGGCGTCCGGCTGGGATCGTCGTCGGGGTAGTAATTCGCCGGGACGTTGATCGGTTTGCCCGCCAGCACGTCACGGTCGTACTCTTCCTTCAGCGTGCCGGAATCGTATTCCAGATGGTTGAAGATATAGAGCGCGCGGTGACACGCATCCTCGACCAGCGCCGGGCCGGTCTCGTCGGACTCGAGCAGCACCGAGAGCCCGGCAGCCTCGACCTCGGAGCGGCGGATCTCGGTCCAGCGCGAGACGGGCATCACGAACTCGTCGGAAAAGCCGCGCAGGAAGGGCGAGGAAGGATCGAGATTGCGGTGCTTGATGCAGCCGAACGCCTTGTGATCGAGCGCATGCTTGGGCACCTGGTGGAAATAGTTGATCATCGCCATGCCACCCCAGCAAACGCCAAAGGTCGAATGCACATGGGTCTGGGTCCATTCGAAGATGCGGACCAGCTCGTCCCAGTAATTCACCTCGTCGAACTCCAGCAGCTCGATCGGCGCGCCGGTGATGATCAGCCCGTCGAATGTCTCGCCTGTCGCCTCGACCTCGGAGAAGGGGCGGTAGAACGCATCCATATGCTCGGGCGCGGTGTTGCGCGTCTGATGCTCGGTCATGCGGATCAGCGAAAAGTCGATCTGTAGCGGCGTCGCGCCGATCAGCCGGGCGAACTGCGTCTCGGTCTGGATCTTTTTCGGCATCAGGTTGAGCAGCGCGATGCGGATCGGCCGGATATCCTGCCGCGAGGCGCTGTCCTCTGACATCACCATGACGCCCTCGCGGTCGAGGATGTCATAGGCGGGCAGGTCGGAGGGCAGCATGATGGGCATGGAGGTCTCTGTCACTGGTTGCGGAATGCATGGTGTAGACCCGTGCCGGTGAGGGCTCAAGGGGGCAGGACGCGACGCGGGAACTCTGCTAGGCTCTCAGGATGTATTGCACGAAATGTAGGAGGTTCTCCGGTGTTGAAACCGTTCATTCTGTCTATGTGTCTGATTTATCCGGCGGTGGTTGCCGCCCAGATCGAGATTTCCGACGAACAGCGCTGTGTCTGGTCCTGCCTCTATGGGCCGGGGCAGGGCGATCCGGCCAGTGCCGCGTATAATGCTTGTGTCAGAGACACTTGCACGGGGGGCGGCGGGCAACAGCCGGCGCAGGATGCGAGCCAGGCATGGGTGACCGGGCGCAGTGGTGCGGGCGTCGGCTATGCCGGGGTCGACGGCGTCCGCGGACAGACCGGGCTCTACTATTTCTGCGGCGGCGGGCAGAGCTTTCTGCGGGTGATCGGCATCGACGGGGGTGAACGCGGCATGATCGTCGAGGTGGACGGGAAGGATTTTCCGCTGAGTTTCGCCCCCAACAGCCGCAACCAGCCGGAATCGGCACAGCCGTTTTCCGCCCCGGTGATTCAGGCGCTGCAAAGCGGGTCGCGGGTGCGGGTGATGACCTATGACGGCATCGCGGTGGTAGATGCGACGCTACGCGGCTCGTCGCGGGCGCTGGCGCAGGTGATCTCCTCCTGCTGAGGGCGCCTCAGGCGGGCATGGCTGCGGCAATTGCCTCGACGAAATCGGCCTCGTCGCGCACGCTGGCCATGTCGGCGGCATCGACCGTGACGCCCCAGTTCTTCGCCATCGCCTCGTAACGCGGCTGGCGGTGGGCCAGCGCCTGGGCATAGGCCCAGCGGATAAAGGCGTCGGGGTCGACCCGGGATTCGGCCACGCCGGTCTCGTGCAGATAGCGCGCCCAGGCGTCGGCAAGGAATTCCGGCTGGTAAGCCATCGGCTTGGGAGCCTTGTCGAACCGTGCCACCAGCTCTTCGGTATGGGTCTCGCTGCCGCGGATCCAGACCATCAGCGCCTCGCTGCTGAGATCGGTCAGAATCGGATCTTCGGGGTCTTCGGGATCGACCCATTCGCAGATCGAGCCGCCGGTATCGCAGATGAAATGCGGATAGCCGTAAAGCTCTTCGGCGCGGTTGATGAAAAAGCTGGTGTCGAGCAGCGCCTGCTCTTCGGCGCGGCGGAACTGTTCCTGGCGCTGGAGATAGGTCTCCATCGGCAGGCCGCCCTTGTCCCGGTCGCCGGGCTTGCCGAGATAGGCCGAAACCGGCTTGAGATTGTGAAAGCTCATATTGGCGCCGATATAGATCGAGTCCGTCAGCAGCAGCTCGCGCAGGAAGGGCACCTTCATCGCCTCGCGCTTGGCATTGTCGGCAATGTATTCGCCCATGTAGCGGGTGCCGATGCGGTAATCGATCGAGTAGTGGAACCAGTCTCCGCCCTCGCGCAGGATCGAGGAGACATGGGTTTTGCCCAGACCGGACATGGCAAACAGCACGACGCGCTTGCGCGGGGCCGCACGCCAATCCTTCGCGGTTTCGTAACGCATCGGCGGGGCTCCTCTGACTCGTCCGGGCCACACAGGTAAACATGCGGACAGGCGGCGTCAAACAGGCCGTGCCCGCCCTGTCAGAAACGATAGGAGAGTTGCAGTCCCAGCGCCCATGCGGTGTTGTCGGTGAAATCGGCGCGGGCGGTGTCGCCGGTCTGCGGCTGACCGTCGCCGAGCCAGATATGCCCGAGCCCGCCGGACAGCGTTACCTTGTCGTTGACCGCATAAGACCCCGACAGCCGCAGCTGGGTAAAGCCGATGGTGGGCGAGAGCGGCGAGAGCAGCTTGTCGCCCGGCGCCTCGTAGATCACGCTCACCGCGCCGGACACGCGGTCGTTGAAGCGGCGCCCGAGGCCCAGCGTATAGGTGGTGGTGTCGTCGAGGTCGATCAGACCTTCCTGCGCGACCGCGACGAACCTTTCGGCATCGACGCGGAACTGCGTGTGTTTGACATAGAGCACCGAGCCGAAGAGCAGCGTATCGGGCGCGATGCCGGTCTGGAATTCGAGGTTCCAGCTTTCCGGTGTCTTCACCTCGGTGGTGCTGACTCCGTTGAGCAGTGGCATCGGCGGCAGCGGGCCGGGCCCGTCCGGGTCCACCAGCGGCCCTGTCTCGTGCGATTTCATGTCATGGGAGATCGCGGAATTGTAGGTGAGCGCCACGCGCAGTGCGATATCGGGAATTTCATACGCGGCGCCAAGCACGTAGCCATGGCCCACCGCATCGTCGAGATCCACCGAATAGCCGCTGAGCGGCCCATAGGCGGCGCCGCGCAGGTCGATATTGCCGCCCGCCTGCTGCATGCGCAGCCCGCCGAACACGCTGAAATTCTCGTTGAACCGGTAGCGCATCAGCGCAGTAAGTGACTGGGTATGCGCCTGCGCGACGGTGCCGCCGAAGGGCACGTTGCCGTCCTCATAGGTCACATCGGCGCCAAAGGGTTTTTCATAGCGAAAGGCCAGTGCCAGCCGCTCGGACAGATCGAATTTCAGTGCGAAGGTGGGCAGCACGATACTGTCGGTCAGCGTGCCGAGCGTCTGCGGCGGGAAGGGCGGCGAGACGTTCTCGCCGGTCAGCTCCGGCTCGATATAAGCCAGGCTGAATTGCAGCAGATTGCCTGTCTCGTAAAGGATCATCGCAGATTGCGGCGACCGCTCGATTCCGCCCGCCTGCGCCGTGCTTCCCGCGACAGCCAGTGCTGCGGCCCCGATCAGTGACGATTTCATTCTGCCCTCTCCCAGAACGTCGCTCCCCCGTCGGGACCGTCACAGGCGCGGGGTCTCACCGGCCTGCGGGTGCGCTCGCAATAAAATACATTGGCCGCTGGTACGTCACTGACCGGGCGCGGCGAAGTGCGGGCGCGTTTCGCGAAGGATGTTGTAGTAATTGGCGCCGAAAATAACGGCGGCACCTATGAAAACATACGGATCCAAGGCCTCACCATAGAGTGCCATTCCCACCAGCGCAACAACGGGAAGGCGGGTGAAGTCGATGGGCATCACCACCGGCGCCGGCGCGAGGCTGAGCGCGGTCGTCAGGCAGAAATGCGCCACCAGCCCGGCCACCGCGATCAGCAGAACCCAGGGCCAGCTTGTGGCGGCGGGCAACGCGATATCGCCGTCGAACCCGGCGCAGATCAGGCCGAAGACCGATTGCGTCACCGCCAGCCAGAACAGGATGCAGCCGATGCTGACGCTGCGGGTAAGCCGGCGCGTGTAGACCGCCGAGCCCGCAAAGCCCACCGCCGCCAGCGCCGCGCAGATCAGCCCGGCATTGATGGTCTCGGGCGTGGGCCGCGCGACGATGAGCACACCGACGAACCCCATCGCCGCCGCTAGGGCGCGGCTCGGTGTCAGCCGCTCGCCCAGCACCAGCGGCGACAGCAGGATGACCCAGAGCGGCGAGGTGAATTCCAGCGCAAAGACCTGCGCCAGCGGAATCACCGTGACCGCATAGAGCCAGAAGTTCTGGCCGGCGAAATGGCTGAGGTTGCGGATCACATGCAGCCGGAAATGCCGGGTGGAGATCTCGTCCCGCCGCCCGGTGGCAAAGAGCACCGAGGTCACGATCAGCACGCCGATCAGAGAGCGATAGAGCAGGATCTCGAACGTATCGAGATCGAGGCTGACCTCGCGCCCGGCCACGGCCATGCTGGTAAACGAGACGATGGCCCCGGACATCCAGAGCACGGCTTTCAGGGTCGGGCTCATGCTTCGGTGATCTCGTAGTCGCGCGGGCAGCCGGCGGTGACGCGGGCCCAGTCGCTGGCGCCGGCGCGGGCCTGATGCGCATCGAAGGCGGCGCGGTCGGCAAAACGTTCAAAGACCTCAAAGCGGCCGGGCGCGGTTTCGGTCACGTCGAAATGCAGGCAGCCCGGTTCGGCGCGTGTCAGGCGAATATGCTCGGGCAGGGCGGCGCGCACCGCCTCGGCCCGCTCGGGCGGGCAGGTCATCGTGCCTGTCAGTCGGATTTCGGCCATGGCTCCTCCTCGCCCTTTCGGGCCGGCGCGACCTTGCGTCGGCGAGGCGGGAATCACAAGCCCCGCACCAGGGGTGCGAGGCGCTTTTGGATTGTCTGTGTGCAAATGATCCCGAAGCGGCGCCCGGGTCACTCCAGCTCGATGGTGCCCGGCGGTTTCGAGGTGCAATCGTAGAACACCCGGTTGATGCCCTTCACCTCGTTGATGATCCGGGTCGAGGTCTCGCCCAGGAACTCGTGGCTGAACGGGTAGTAGTCGGCGGTCATGCCGTCCACGCTCGTCACCGCGCGCAGCGCCAGCGCGTAATCGTAGGTGCGCCCGTCGCCCATCACGCCGACGGTGCGCATCGGCAGGATGGCGGCGAAGGCCTGCCAGATCTCGTCGTAAAGCCCATGCTTGCGGATCTGGTCGATATAGACCGCATCCGCCTTGCGCAGGATCTCCAGCTTGTCGCGGGTGATCTCGCCGGGGCAGCGGATGGCGAGGCCCGGTCCGGGGAAGGGGTGACGGCCGATGAAGCTTGCCGGCAGGCCCAGCTCGTGCCCCAGCGCGCGCACCTCGTCCTTGAAGAGCTCGCGCAGCGGCTCGACCAGCTTCAGCCCCATCTTTTCGGGCAGGCCGCCGACATTGTGGTGCGATTTGATGGTGACCGAGGGTCCGCCGGAAAAGCTCACCGATTCAATGACATCGGGATAAAGCGTGCCCTGGGCGAGGAACTCTGCGCCCTCGATCTGGTCGGCGTATTTCTGGAACACGTCGATAAAGAGCCGCCCGATGATCTTGCGCTTGGTCTCGGGGTCGGAAACGCCTTCGAGCTCGCCGAGGAACAGATCCTGCTCCTGCGCGTGGATCACCGAGAGGTTCATGTGATCGCGGAACATGCCCACGACCTCTTCGGCCTCGTTGAGCCGCAGCAGCCCGTGATCGACAAAGACGCAGGTGAGCTGCTCGCCCACCGCCTCGTGGATGAGCGCCGCCGCGACCGAGCTGTCGACACCGCCCGAAAGCGCGCAGATCACCTTCTTGTCGCCGATCTGCTCGCGGATCTTGGCCACCGCCTCCTCGCGATAGGCGTCCATCGTCCAGTCGCCCTTGAACCCGGCATCGCGGACGAAATTCTCGTAAAGCGTCTTGCCGTTCGGGGTGTGGTGCACCTCCGGGTGGAACTGTACGGCGTAGAAGCGGCGGCCCAGATCGGCGGTGATCGCAAAGGGGGCGCCGGGCGAGGTGGCGTAGACCGCAAAGCCCGGGGCGAGTTCCGAGACGTGGTCGCCGTGGCTCATCCAGACCTGCTCGCGCCCGGTGCCGTCGAGGAACCAGCCGGTGAGCAGGTCGATGCGCTCTTCCTTGGGGGTCACATAGGCGCGGCCGAATTCGGCGGTGTGGCTCTGGCCGGCCTCCACCTTGCCGCCGAGATCCTGCATCATCACCTGCTGGCCATAGCAGATGCCGAGGATCGGCACGCCCAGCTCATAGGCGGCCTGCGGCGGGCGCGGCGAGCCCTCGCGCGTCACGCTGTCCGGCCCGCCGGAGAAGATGATCGCGCGCGGCGCGAACTCTTTCAGGAAGGCGTCGGTGACGTTCTGATAGGGGTGGATTTCGCAATAGACATTCAGCTCGCGCAGGCGGCGCGCGATGAGCTGGGTTACCTGCGAACCGAAATCGATGATGAGAAGGCGATCATGCTGGGTCATGCGCACGCTTTAGGGGCGGTTTTGCGCCGGCGCAAGAGGCGCGGCGTGTCGACGTGATCAGATATGATCAAGCACTGTCATGCCGCCGGCCCAGAGGGCACAAAGCACGCCGAGCGTCAGCAGAACGGAGCCGGACAGAACGAACGCGGCCAGGGCACCGCCGAGCGCGGCGTCCATGATGAAATCCATCAGCCGTGTGGTGCGCATGTCGATGGGGGCATCTGCGTGCATTTCCGAATCCTCCGAACGCTGTCCAGCCACATAATGCCGCGGAACCGCCGCGGTCGCCTTGATCTGGCTCAGGATGATGCTCGGTATGACTGATTGCGCTAACATGCAATGATTCTTATCCCATGGAGTCGGATTTTTCGCGCCCGCGTGCCCGCCCGCGCCGCAGATCGTCGCGCTTGCTCCAGAGTGCGATGGCGCCGCAGACCGAGACATATATCACGCCCATGAGCATCATCAGCTCGCCCGGCAGGGGGCCGACATCGGCGCGGCGCATGGCCTCGTCAAAGCTCTGCACCTCGGTGGGATGCACCGCGATCTTGCCGGCGAAGGCGAGGGTCTGGATCAGCAGGATCCAGAAATAGTTGCGCCGGATGCGGCGGCCGATGGCGACCATGAAGGGCACATGGTAACGCGGGCGCAGGTAGTCGTTGGCGAGCACGCGCTGCCAGTCGTCCTCCATGTGCAGATCGCCCTCGGACAGCATCGGCGCGTAGAAATGCGTCTCCATCCAGCGCGCGCGGGCGCGCCAGACGTTGAAATAGCGGTAGCGCCGGGCTTCGAGCACGAGAAAGAACACGATCAGCACGCCGACCAGCACCAGCGGCAGCGGCGAGGCCTCGGGCGAGGCAAAGGAGATCGACAGCGCCACGCCCAGCGTCACCACCGCCCAGTTGGTCGTGGTGTCGAGCCGGGTGCGCCAGATGGTACTGCGATAGACCTCGCCCCGGTAGAGATGCGCGATGGCGCCCATTTCGGAACTGTCGAGATCCTTGCGCGGCGCGGGTGCGCCGGTGCTCTGCTGTGCGATGGTCCGTCCTCCCCGCCGGGCGCCGCTTATGCTGCGGCGCGCCTCCTCCGGCGGTATTGTGCAACGTGTCGCAGCACCGGTCAAACCCCGGC